>JBCDBR010000008.1:0-113232 GCA_039183205.1 Pseudomonadota bacterium
ATCGACCCGGCCTTGATCCTGCACATCGTGGCCATCTTGGTGATGGCGTCGTTCACGATGATGCTCATGGGGATTTTCACCGCGCGGGTCTTCATCCTGGTGCTGCGGATCCCGCGCACCGTGTTTCTACCGATCGTTTTGGTCCTAACCACGATTGGCAGTTTCTCGGTCGGCGGCGGGATCAACGATCTCTACCTAATGCTTGCCGTTGGCGCGCTGGCAACCTTGATGGGCATTCTCAAATATCCCATCGCGCCTCTGGTGATCGGCGTCATTTTGGGGGGGCTATTCGATGAAACCTTTCGCCGGGCCTTGTTGGTGTCGAGCGGTGATCTCAGCGTCTTTGTCACGCGACCGGGCGCGGCGACGTTGCTTTGCCTCAACCTGGCCTTGGTCTTGTCGCAGGTCAGCTTTGTAAAACGCGGCCTGACCTGGGTTTGGCGGAGGTCCACATGAGCTTTGTGGTTCTCGTGCGCTTCGAGATCAAAGCTGACAGCCTGGAGGCGTTCATGCCGCTCGTGGTCGCAAACGCAAGGTCGTCCCTGCGCGAGGAACCGGGATGCGAAAGATTTGACGTGGTCACCGATCCAGATCGACCGTGTCACGTCTTGCTCTATGAGGTCTATAAAGACCCCGCCGCGTTCGCGATACATTTGCACAGCGCTCACTTTGAGCACTTCGATATTGCGGTGGCCGATATGGTTGCCGACAAATCGGTCGAAACCTGGCGGGAGATGCGCGCATGAATTGGGAAGTCTACGCGGTCAAATATGCCGACCGACCGGGGCGCACGCGATCCGATAGCTTCTTGTTCGACGATCACCCCAGCCTGCCCCACGGCATCGATTATTTTATTTGGGTGCTAAAATCCGGAACCGAGGTGATCCTGGTCGATACAGGATATGATGTTGGCGAGGCGAAATCCCGTGCCCGCCCCATCTTGCGCGATCCCGGCGCGGCGCTGGCCCCGCTCGGGCTGCGAGCGGAGGATATTGGCACGCTCATTTGCACCCATTTGCATTACGACCATGCCGGTGGGCTTCACCTCTTTCCGCGGGCAACGATCCATATGCAAGCCGCTGAGATGGCCTTTGCGACCGGGCCCTGCATGTGCGACCCGACCATGAAAATGCCGTTCACGGGCGCTCATATCTGCGAGGCTGTCACACGGCTGTATCAGGGGCGCGTCCGCTTTTATGACGGCGACGGAGAGATCGCCGACGGCGTCAGTGTGCATAAAATCGGCGGGCATTCGCGCGGGCTCCAGGCGGTGCGCGTGCGTACAGCCGCCGGTTGGCTGTGTCTGGCCTCCGATGCCGCGCATTACTATGAAAACGTCTTTGCGCGAAAGCCTTTCCCCATCGTCGTCGACTTAGAAGACATGGTCCGAGGCTGGGACCGGGTCCAATCGCTGGCCTCGCGCGCGTCTTTGGTCATACCCGGCCATGACCCGCTGATCAGCGACATTTTCCCCGCGGGTCCCACCGACTTCATCCGCCGTTTAGATGCGCCACCTCTGCGTGAGGTTCCCGTCTAACGCGCCGCTGCAATCCGAGCCGGCGATCCTTGCACGCATCCGTGACCGACCGCCGCGCACACCCGCCAATCGCTCAGCCGTACCATATGCTCGCTTTTTCGAGCACCGCCATCAGATCATCGGTTTCCGGCGTCATCGCAGCTTGCGTCCGGTATCCGGCCAAGGCAACCGACCCTAGCGATGGCAGCGTCAGCTCATCCGGCGCAACGACTAGCGGCGGTGAGACGGCGAGATAGGGCATGACCGTCAACGCCAATCCCGATTGCACCAAAGCACGGACGCCAACGGGATGTGGGCTCAGATGGGAGATTTGCGCCTGCCGACCCGCATCGTCTAACGCCTTGAGCGCGTAGCGTCGCAAATCTCTGCCATCGGTCAAGAACGCAAGCGGCAGCGGCCCACCGCCAGGCACCGAAAAGTCCGGCGCGCAAACCCAGACCAGCGGTTGAGAATGCACGAAGGCCCGACCCAAATGTCGGCCTTGGTCCATCATGAACGCAACATCGATCTCACCCTGTTCAAGGCGCGCCAACAACGCATCGCTGCGATCGCATTGAATCTGGATTTGGACATGTCGGTGTCGCGCCGCGAACGTGGAGAGCGCGCCAGTCAATACCGACAAGGCAAGCGTCATCGTCGTGCCAAGACGTACGACGTGGTGCGCATTGGCCGTGTGCAGCGTTTCCACCGCTTCCTCCGCGAGCGCCAGAAGACGCCGCGCATAAACAAGAAACGTCTCGCCCGCCGGCGTCAGCTGCATGCGTTCCCCCCGGCCGCGCTGGAGGAGCGTTTCACCGACAAGAGCCTCAAGTTTGCGGATTTGCGCACTCACGGCGGATTGCACTGTGTGGCGCCGTTCGGCCACGGTTGTAAAGTTCAGATCCTCGGCGGCCAGAACGAAGGTTTTGAGGGCATTGAAATCCATGAATCAAGATTAAAGATTTTAAATGACATATAAAACTGTTTTTCCGTTTTCACCGGGCGATCTATCTAGGCTCCGCAGTTACAGGACGCGGCCATGGATCTTCCTCTCTCTTTCTACCTCGCCTCTGTGTTCGTAATTGTGATCACCGGAATTTCAAAAAGCGGGTTCGGCGGCGGGCTCGGGGTCATGGCCGTTCCGATCATGTCGGTTTTCGTCGCACCGCAATTTGCCGCCGGAGTAATGATGCCGATCCTTCTTGCGATGGATGTGCTGATTGTCGTCCGCTACCGCAAGCATTGGCAGCGGGCGATCGTCCAAGCGCTTTTGCCCGCGGCACTGGTCGGGTTATGCGCCGGCGCGCTGTCGTTTGAATACATGAATGCCGATCACATTCGATTTGTGGTCGGCGTGCTTGCGATGGTCTTCGTGGCGCAATTCTTGCTTCAATCGACGCGCGCGCTGTCGCCCAAGCCCATGGGCCGTGCGGCGGTTTGGACGTTCGGTGCCCTGTCTGGTTTTGCAAGCTACATCGCCCATGCCGGAGGCCCCCCGGTAAAGGGATACCTGCTGCGCCAGAACCTCGATAAGACCGATTTTGTCGGCACGAACACGATCTATTTCTTCACGCTGAACGCTTTAAAGACCGTGGCCTATGGCTCGACCGGTACGATGGGCACCGAAAGCCTGATGGTCAGTCTGATCCTAACCCCGTTCCTTTTTCTCGGCGTATTCGTGGGTCTTCGGCTGCACAAACTTGTCGATCAACGCATCTTTGTGAAAGTCGTCTACGGCTTTCTTGCTTTGGCGGCCGTCCGGCTGCTGTGGGTTAGCGTCCCGGCCATGTTTGCCGCTTAGGTCGGGGTCACGCGCCAGAACGCGCAGATACCTCGCGCCTATCGCCGGCAAGGCGCTCAGCCGCGCCTCTCCTGCTCAGCGATTTCGCGCAACGCGAGTGCTGCGCATTCCGATGGCGATTGCGTGCTTGTGTCGACAATGATGCGGTCGGATTGCCATGGCGCGTAGGCGCGATCAAGCACGGCTTGCCAGTCTGGAACGATCCCGCCTTTCAGATCGCTTTTGCGTGCCTCTACGCGCTGACGGTGCTGTGCTTTGTCCGAACAGATCACTTCGATATCAATCCGTTGCGCCCCGACAGCCTCTGCCGCCTCGGCCCAGATCTGCCGGGTGAACTCGGCGGGATTGACCGTGTCCGCCACCACATCCAAACCAAGCCCCAGATTGTCCTTTGCCAGCGCCACAAGCGCAAGATAGCCGGCATCTTCCGCGCGCCGGATGCGCAATGTACTGTTTTTCATCGCCGCTTCCACGGAATCGACCCGCAGAAAAACGGCCTTGCGCTCCTGCGCCAAGCGCCGCGCAAGGGTGGTTTTGCCAACGCCGGGCAGACCGGCAAGACAGATCAAAACCGGCATCGGGCACACTTTGTCTGTTGGCGCATTCGGCGCATTCTCAACCCCGGGTCCCTGTCGCTCAAAAAGGTATGGTCATCGCGCGTCTTGGCAATTGCGGCTGGGCAACGCCTGGTCGCCAAGCGCGCGCGTAGCTCCCGTATCCTCACGGCTCTCGATTTTGCCGCCATCAGTGGCTTTAAGCGGATCAGCGCGGACGTTACAGATGATCGAACGCGCGAGGTCAATCCCGAGACCGGTCGCGCACAAACCGCGCCGCCACCGGCGCCCCGATGATAACCACGACAATCCGCAGAATATGGTGGGTAACCACAAACGCAACATCCGCTCCAGAAATCAGGGCCAAAACCGTCATCTCCGCCTGCCCACCGGGTGAAAACGCGAGAAGCGCGTCCAAAGGAGGCGCGAGGCCGGCGAGGATCACGACCTCGGTGAACCCCGCGGCGAGGATTAACAAGATCAGGCAATAACCGAAGGCCGCAGCAACATCGCGGCGCACCTCAGTCCCGGTCACGCCGGAGTACTTCGCGCCGACACCCATACCTATGACAAACTGTGCCGCCCAAATCGCTTCTGCCGGCGGGCGGTGCAGTAAAACGCCTCCGATGCTTAAAGCGCCGGCAGCAATCATCGGCCCAAGAATGGAGGCGCCGAAGAGACCCACCATCGTGGCGATTTTCCATCCCACAATGCCGGCAAAGACCATCAAGCCAAGCTGGACCGCAGGGATCGCCGCGGCCGACGCGCCGGGCGGGTTCGAAAGATCGATGTCCCAGACCCATTCCAAGAGAAACGGAAGCGTCGTGACGATCAGCATAACGCGGGTTGCGTGGATCAGAGACAGCGCGCGCACATCGCCCCCTGCCTGTTCGCCGAAAACAAGCATGTCCTGCAAACCGCCAGGCATCGCGGCATAGTAACTAGTGGCGAAATCGAACTCCCAGACGCGCTGGAAATATGGCAATCCGATCGCTGCGGCGAGTAGGATCAAAACAGGGATCAGAACAAGCGTCGGCCACAACGACGGCATCGTGACGACGACGGCCCAACTCAATGAGGCGCCAATCGCAACGCCCAAGACCGCGCGCATTGCGGTATTGAGGGCTGGCACACCACGCAGCTCTATACCAACAAGTCCGGCGATGAGGCAGGCAAAGATCGGCCCCAAAAGCCATGGAAGCGGCAAGTTGGCCAGCGAAAAGGCCGCAACACCAAGCCCAGATATCGCCCAGGTCAGCGCAACACGCCTCATGTGCACATAACCAACAAACGATGGCGCAGAGAGGCTTCAAGATGCGCGTCCGCGGCCGCACCGGCCGCAGCGCCATCTTTTGACCGGATGGCATCGATAATCGCTTGGTGCTGTTGGCACACGGCGTCGATACGGTCTTCGTCCGCGAGCGTCGTCGGCCCCAGCAGCAGCAAAGCGTTGCTCATGGCTCGGGTCGCCTCAATGAGGAAGCGGTTCCGCGCCGCGCGATAGAGCGCTTGGTGGAATTCTTGATTGATTGCGGCGGCCACTGCGCTGTCCGACACTGAACGGGCGATCTTCGCGTTCAGCGCATCCAGCGTGTCGATCTCCGCGGCTGCGGCGTGCTTTGCTGCAAGTTCTGCCGCTGTTCTCTCGAGCACGGCGCGCATTTCATAGAGCTCCACCACCTCAGTATGGCTGAGCCGCCGGACAACCGCGCCGATCCGCGCGCGATGTTCGACGATACCGTCGGCCTCCAAGCGACGCATCGCCTCGCGGATCGGGGTCCGAGAGATCGAAAGCCGCGCCGCAATCTCCGTTTCGCGCAAACGATCCCCTGGCGCATATGTGCCAGACCGCACGGCCTCTAGCACGGCACGATAGGTGGCTTGCCCCTGTGACAGGGTTTCGTTGTCCGATGACGGCATGTCAGGCTCAAATCCTGTATCCAGAAGGATACAATATTGACTATGCGGTCGCGTCATCGAAGTCAAAACAGATCATTGGCGTCACGCTCGAGCCCAAACACCGCCCCGTCCGTCCAATGGCTTGGAGCGGCGCGTGCCGATCGTTAGGGTGCAACCATGGGGCAGGTCACTTCTCTATTTGCGCGAAAGGTGGTCGGCGTCGCGGGCGACGCGATTGACGCTGCTGCGGTACTTGGCTCCGTTGGGCTCGATCCTGCCGGGCCGTGGGACCCGAAAATCATGCTCGACGAAGACGCATTTTACGGAATGCTCGAGCTGATGGCCCGGCAAATGGACGCCACGGCCCTGCCGCTTATCGTCGGTGAGGACATGCGGCCCGATGAATACGGTGCCCTTGGACTGGCTTGGAAAGCCGCGCCCAACCTGCTTGGCTCCTTCGCGCGCGTGGCACGATATGCCCGGCTTTGGACAAGCATCGTGCAGTACGAATTGCTGGAAACGCCCCGCGGCATGCTTTTTGTCGAACATCGCGCGGGCAGGCGCCGGCTTGGCATGCGGATTTCGATCGAAGCCGATTTGGCCAGCGGGGTGTCGCTGAGCCGTCAGGTCACCTCCCGCGCGTTTTCCCCAATCAAAGTCTATTTTCAGCACCCGGCCCCAAAGACGATCAAGCACCACGAGGCCTATTTTGGCTGCCCGGTAGAGTTCGGCGCGGATCAGGACGCTATGCTTTTGTCGCATGCTTCGCTGGCCGAACCGACCCTGTTGGGCGACGAAGGCATCACCCAGTTTCTCGTTAGTCATCTCGACCGCGAATTGTCCGCGATCGACGATACGCCGGCGCTCAGCGCGCGGACCAAAAACGAAGTGGCGCGTGCATTGAGCGAGGGTCTGCCCAAGATGACCGAGATCGCGCGCCGGATGGGAATGAGCGTTCGCTCCTTTCATCGCCGGCTTGCCGCGGAGGGCGTGACTTTTCAAACGCTGACCGAAGAGACACGGCGAGAGATCGCCGTGGGTATGCTCCGGGAGGAACGTTACGCTCTATCCGAGATCGCGTTTTTAACCGGTTTTTCGGAGCAAAGTGCCTTTACGCG
Source organism: Pseudomonadota bacterium (assembly GCA_039183205.1). Lineage (GTDB taxonomy): Bacteria > Pseudomonadota > Alphaproteobacteria > Rhodobacterales > Rhodobacteraceae > HKCCE3408. The sequence continues at coordinate 6,889 of JBCDBR010000008.1, forward strand.
TGCCTTTAAACGTTGGACCGGTCAAACACCGGCGAGCTATCGCAAGGACCGCGCGGTGCGTTAGACCCGTTTGGCCGCGACGGTCAAGACCTTGGCCGTCAACATCAATACGGTCGCACATCGTGATTGCTACCCCTTGGCCATCAACTCTAGCCAAGGAAATCGCAACATGTCTGATCACCCAATCCTCGTCATCGGCGCCACGGGAAAAACCGGCGCACGTGTCGTCAACCGCCTTGAGAAGCTGGGAAAGGCGGTCCGGCCGGGCACCCGCCACGCACCGATCCCCTTCGATTGGGACGACCCAAGCACCTGGAACGCTGCACTTGACGGCATCGGAACGGCCTATGTCACCTACTTTCCCGACTTAGCCTTTCCTGGCGCGGTCGAGAAAGTCGACGCGCTTTGCCAAATCGCAAAAACGTCGGGCGTAGAACGATTGGTCCTATTGTCCGGTCGAGGTGAACATCATGCCCGGGAAGGCGAAAAGGTCGTTCAAGCCTCGGGGATCGAATACACATTAGTCCGTTCTGCCTGGTTTGCGCAGAACTTTAGCGAAGGCTATCTGCGCGACCCAATCCTCGCCGGTCATCTGCCAATGCCGGGCGGAAAGATCGTTGAGCCGATCATCGATATCGATGACATTGCGGACGTTGTCGTGGCCGCGCTGACAGAGGATCGCCATGCTGGCGAGCTATACGAAGTCACCGGACCGGAGCTTCTTAGCTTTGCAGATATGGCACATGTGATGTCGGCCGAAATCGGTCGACCGATCCGGCATATCCCAATCACCTTCGAGGATTTTCACGCCAATGTGGCCCAGGCCGGGGGCGCCTTCGTCGCCGACGTCTTTACCGCCATTGCGCGGGAAACGCTCGATGGTCGCAATGCCAAAATCTGTGACGGGGTACAGCGTGCATTGGGCCGGGCCCCAACCAGCTTTGCCGTGTTTGCCCGCAAAACCGCAGCAACCGGCGCTTGGGCCAACGCGGCCTAACGCACGCGCGCAACCGGCGCGGCAAATCAACGAAAGGATATCTTATGTCGATCTGGTTCTTCATCCTCACGCAAAGTGCGGTCCTTGCCTATGCGCTTGTCGGCGGTGTTTTTCTCGCCTTCTCGGACTTTGTCATGCGATCGCTTGCCCATACTGGCGGCACAGGCGGTGTCGAGGCCATGCAAGTGATCAACCGCGAAGTGTTTCGGTGGGTGTTCATGGCGCTCTTTCTCGGCATGGCGCCATTGTCGCTCGGGCTTGCACTCTATGGCGGCCTGTTCGTGGCCGGTCTGCCCGGAGCGCTTTTGGTAGCGGCAGGCTTGGTCTATTTCATCGGCTGTTTCGGTGTGACAGTGGTCCGCAACGTGCCCATGAACACAGAACTTGCCGGAATGGACAAAAACCACGCGGAAACCCGGCAATATTGGACGAACACCTATGTGCCGCGATGGACGTTTTGGAATTCGGTCCGTACAAGCGCCTGTGTCGCATCTGCCGTGCTGCTGCTGTTCGCCATTTTTTGGACCCATCATGCGCACGCGGTATAAGTCAGGGCAGAGAGGCGGCACCTCTCTGCACCACCAATTTCGCCAAAAGGCGCCACCATTGATCCGAAAATGACACCCCCCGTCGCGGACAACGCGGCCGGGGCGTGCGCCTGAGCTTGCCAGGCTCCGAAAGCACCGGCCGAGCCATGGCGCATCCCCCGGAGAGATTTCGCACCAACAAAACCCCCTGGCCCGTTGCTCGACCCCAGCCAGCGGCAATCTCAGCGCAGCAGTGCTTGCATCGAGCGATATGACCGGCGGGTCCGCTGTCCGCGGCGACGGCCAACATGTTCGGTCCGTCTCAAGACCGCCCGATAGGATGCGCCGCCCCCGACAAACGCATCGCGTATTGCCGGTCACAAACCGCGGACACCATGATGACCGTTCGGGTCGGTTAACCCTTGCCGTGTCGCATCGCGGACAAGATCTGCTGCGATCCCGCGGCCATTAACCTGGCATCAGACGAAACCGTGACAAATCGATAGCCCAAATCGATGCGACGTAGCGCCGATTCTGGGGTTCCATTGTGAATGCCGGCGACTTTACCGTGCGCTGTGGCCGTGGCTGCGATCACTTCGATCGCCTCTGCGACCACTGGGTCGACGTCGTCGAGCGTAGGTTGACAGCCGAGCGCTAGCGAAAGATCAGAGGGCCCGACATAGACGCCATCGAGCCCTGGAGTGGTTAGGATCGCCTCCAGATTGTCCAATCCCGCGCGCGTCTCGATCATGGCAAAGACGACAATCGTATCATTGGCATGATCGGGATAATCCGCGCCGCCGTATAGCAAACCGCGAATTGGACCGAAGCTGCGCGCCCCAAGCGGCGGATAGCGGGTGTAAGCGACAAGCTTCTCTGCATCCTCGCGCGTATTGATCATCGGGCAAATGACACCATAAGCACCGGCGTCGAGAATTTTCATAAGCTGTGCGGGATCGAGCCACGGCACACGCGCAATCGGCACTGTCCGCGTCGACGAGATGGCGGTCAGCATCGTGACAGCGGCCTGATAATCCACAACGCCGTGTTGGGTATCGACGGTTAACGCATCCCAGCCTTGATGGGCCATCGTTTCTGTCGCAAAGCCGCTGGGCACGGCGAGCCATCCATTTACCACCGTGCCCCCGGCCGCCCAAATCTCTCGCAACCTATTTGGCCGCATCTGTGTCCACTCCTGCTCGTTCCGCTGGCGCATTATCGGTGAATGGCGCGGGACAGAAAAGACCGGTATGTGCCGGTTCGTTGCAACGCCGCCCCCGCGCCTGGCAGGAAAACCGCGATCGATTAGTTGGGCGTTTTGCCCAGAATGATCATGCCCAACAGATCGTCCTCCGTCACATCAGCTGTATTGACGGTTCCGACGAGCTTTCCGTTTTTCATCACACTGGCGCGGTCACAAAGTTCCATGACCTGGTGGACGTCATGATCTATCAAAAAGATGCCGATGCCCTCGGCCTTCAACTGATCAATCAATTCAGCAACCATCTGCGTCTCGTGCGGGCCCAAAGCGGCCGTTGGCTCGTCCATGATCAAGATGCGCGCATTGAAGTAGACCGCACGCGCGATTGCCACCGATTGCCGCTGACCGCCCGACAAGGCCGAGACCGGCGCGTTGAATTTCTGAAAATTTGGGTTGAGCCGGCCCATGATCTTACGGGTCTCCGCCTCCATCGCGTCATCATCGACAAGCCCCAGCGGCGTTGTCAATTCGCGCCCTAGAAACAGATTGGCCGCCGCATCCAGGTTATCTGCCAAGGCAAGCGTTTGGTAAATCGTCTCGACGTTATAGGCGCGCGCATCGCGGGGATTGGCAATCGTGGCGCGTCCTCCATCGATGTAAATCTCGCCGCCATCAGGTGTGTAAGCCCCCGATAGCATCTTAATCAGTGTGGATTTGCCCGCGCCATTATGGCCAAGGAGCCCAACAACCTCGCCGGGATAAAGATCGACACTGACATCATCAACCGCGCGCACCCCGCCGAACGAGATCGACATATTGCGCATTTCAACAAGTGGCTGTGTCATCTCAACGCGCCCCCAGCCGTTTCCGGTAGATTGTATCGAGCAAAACCGCCAAGACCAAAACCACGCCGACGACGATGTTCTGATAGGGCGTTGGCATCCCGACCATCGCCATTCCAGATTGCAGGCTTTGCATGATCAGCGCGCCCAAGATCGCGCCGTAGATCGTGCCGGCCCCGCCAGCAAGCGCCGTCCCGCCGATCACCGCTGCTGCGATCACGCGCAACTCATCAAGCGTGCCGATGTCGTTGGTATGATTGGCCAGCCGGGCCGAGGCGACAACGGCTGAGAGCGCACAGAGAACACCCATCAAAGCAAAAATTTTGACCGTCAGCAGGCGCGTGTTGATCCCGGAAAGCTCAGCCGCATCGGGGTTGCCACCGGTCGCGAATATATACCTGCCCAACCGTGTCCGCCGCGCAATGAGCGTCATCAGGATGGCAACAGCTATGAGGATAAAAACCGAAATCGGCAGACCATAGGCTTGGGTGAAGCCTTCGGGCATGATCTCACCGCGGGCCTCGAACATCCGTTCGAGCCGGCGTTCGGGGATCATGTAGGAATTAAGGATACCGATAAAGCCGAGGATGACGCCAACGGCGACCAACGACAGGGTCGTTTCGGCCCAAACAGGTTTCACGTCAAAGCCATGGCGCAGCTTTGCGCGCCGCCCGGCCCACATCGCCCAGACAGCGGCAGCCGCCAAAACGGCCCCGACGATCCAAGACAGCGTGGGGCCTAGCGTGCCATTGGTGCCGCCAAAGACCAGAAAGGTTGAATCGAGCGGGCCGATAGTGGCGCCATTGGTCAAAAACCACGCGACGTTTCGCCAAACCAGGAACCCGCCCAAAGTCACGATGAAGGCCGGGATTGCCAAATACCCAATCAGCCAGCCCTGAAACCCGCCGATCGCGGCGCCCGCGACAAGGCCAACCAAGACGGTGATGATCCATGTCGCGGGATGATTGAGACCAAAACCCAGCATTTCAGGCAGGATTTCTGTTTGCGTCATCGCCATGATGGCCGAACAAGTCGCCAAGAGCGCGCCCACCGACAGGTCGATATGGCGGTTGACGATGACAAAGACCATCCCACACGCCATGATTGCAACCGACACTGTTTGGATGGTGAGGTTAAAGATATTGCGCGGCGTCAGAAACCGGCCCTCGGTGACGAAATCAAACCCGATGCACAAAATCACAAAGGCGCCCAGCATGCCCAAAAGGCGCGTATCGAGACCTAATTTCTGAAGAAAGGTCTTGTCCACGGCAGGTGGGGACAAGGTATTGGTATCGGTCATGACCAGCTCCGGCGATCCGTTCTGATAGCAAAGGCGCCCCCGCCGCCGCGCGAAGGGGGCGCCGTTATCAGCCTAGCACTGATTAGTGGCCTCGTTCAGCTACACGGCGCTGGACCGTCAGTGACACCTTGGCAAAGCGCATCGAGTTCGATCCAGCCGGCATCCACGACGACCGAAAGGTTGTCCGCCGTGATCGGAACCGGCGTCAGGAACATCGATGTCATTGTGACCCCGCCAGGCGACGTCCAGGAGACCGAACCGTCGATCCCCGACATGTCGGCGCCGCCCGCTAGCGCGACTGCGGTCTCAGCCGCCGCGCGGCCCAGATCGCGGGCGTCTTTCCAGACAGAGACGGTCTGGGTGCCCAGCGCGACGCGGTTCAGCGCAGCGTGATCGCCATCCTGGCCAGACACGGGAATGCCGTCCATGCCTTGCGCGGCAAGTGCTGCCACCACGCCACCGGCGGTGCCGTCATTGGATGCCACGACGGCGTCCACGTCGTTATCAACAGCCGTTAGGATCTGTTCCATATTGCGCTGCGCATTGGCGGGAAGCCAGCCATCGGTATAGGCCTCACCGACGATGGTGATGGCCCCGCTACCAACGGCTTCGGCCAGCACTTCATCCTGCCCGCCGCGTAGAAAATCCGCATTCGGGTCGGTGGGCGAGCCCATGATCATGACGTAATTGCCTTCCGGCTGCGCGGCAAAGACCTCACGCGCTTGCATGCGGCCAACCTCGATATTGTCGAACGTCAGGTAGAAGGCGCGATCGTCTTCGATCAGGCGGTCATAGGCAATAACCGGAATACCTTCATCTGCGGCCAGTTGCACCGCAGGCCCGATCGCCGCCGCGTCCTGAGCTAAGATTATCAAAGCATCCACGCCTTGCGCGATCAGACTTTCGACATCTGACAACTGACGGGCCGAAGACGATTGGGCATCGGCCGAGAGGTATCCCGCACCAGCGGCCTCAAGCGCTGCAACCATCGCCGCTTCGTCCGTCTGCCAGCGTTCCTCTTGGAAATTCGACCAGCTCACGCCGACCGTGATATCCTGCGCGACGGCCGCTGCGGTGGCCATTAAGGACACCGTTCCGGCCGCAAATAGGGTTTTGATATACATGAAGTCCTCCCAGTGTTGTCGCGCAGCCCCACATGATCTCCGGCATCGAAGCATACGCTCAGCCGATCTCTAGCATATTTTTTTCGCATCACAAATTAAATAAGATTGACCTGCGGGACAGAATGCTCAAATTCGAAGGCGAACCTGGTTTGCGTTGCATTCTGCGGCTTGAATGCGACGGCACGTGGGAGATTTGCTGCCTGATGCAGGATCAAAGGGATAGCGGCCGACAGCAAGTGTTCGATACTATTCGGTCCGCCGGCCGGATCGCGCGAATCGACATTGCCCGCCGGACGACCATCAGCCCGGCAACGGTCACCGCGATCACCTCCGAACTTCTGGGCGCCGGCCTGATCGAGGAACGTCACCCCGACACACCCGCCAGCGCGGCAAAGCGCGGCCGTCCGCGCATTGCGCTATCGGTCTGCGGCGATGCCTTTTTGATTGCCGGCATGAAAGTCGCCGACCGTCAAATCTCTGTCGTTTTGCTGGATTTCGTCGGTGAAACGGTCGGCGAATACTTCCGGCCAATCACCGACGGCCAGATGTCGCCCAGCGCTTTGGCCGCGTTGATCCAGGACGTGCTGCAGTCTGCCTGTGTCGAGGCGGGGCGCAGCATGGGCAAAGTTGCCGGCTTGGGTCTCGGCCTAGCCGGTCTGATCGATGCTCCGCGCAACTTTGTGTATTGGTCCCCGACGCTGAATGCGCGCAACGTGGAACTCGGCGCCATTTTGGAGGCGAGGATGCCCATGCCCGTGTTCCTCGACAATGACGCCAATTTGGTTGCAAAGGCCGAACAACATTTTGGCGAAAGCCAAGGCGAGACCGATTTTGTGGTGGTCACAATCGAACAAGGCGTCGGTATGGGCATCGTGATTGATAACAAAATCTATCGCGGTGACCGTGGATGCGGCGCGGAATTAGGCCATACGAAAGTGCAGATCGATGGCGCGATGTGCCGCTGCGGACAGCGCGGCTGTCTTGAGGCCTATGTCGGCGATTATGCGCTCCTGCGTGAGGCTGCTGTTCACGGCGCGGGCTTGCCGCAAAACGATTTGGCTGCGCTTTATGCCCGCGCGCAGGACGGCGACGCCACGGCGCGCAGCATCTTTGAGCGCGCCGGTCGGATGCTCGCTATGGGGTTGGTCAATGTGATCAACGTTTTCGATCCACGTCTGGTCATCTTGTCGGGCGAACAGATGTCATTAGACTTTCTCGATGGCTACCAGATCCTTGAACAAATCAAAGATAACGTGGTGCAGGTCGATGCCCCCCTGCCCGAAATTCGGGTGCATAAATGGGGCGATCTGATGTGGGCCAAAGGCGCGGCAGCCTACGCCATCGAGGCGGTCTCGGCGCTTAAAATCCGGGCCTTGTCGCGTGACGCGGCTTAAAGCGGCAGCGCTGTCGCTCTGTCTCGCAGCACCGGCGATGGCGCAGCCGACCTTCGCGCCGCGGCCCGTTGAACGGCATGTTTACGACGGCGGGTGGGAGCATTTTGTCGGCGGCGGTTTGGCCGCCTTCGACTGCAACGGAGACGGTTTGCCCGAATTGGCAGCGGCCGGCGGGGCCAATCCGGTGCAGCTCTTTGTCAATATAAGCGCGCCGGTTCTGCAATTTGAACCGCAAGACAGCGCGCTTGGTCTAACGGGCGTGACCGGGCTTTACCCAATCGACATCGACAGTGATGCAATTTTGGACATCGTTTTGCTTCGGGTCGGGCAGAACTTGGTTTTTCGCGGTCTCGGAGAGTGCCAATTCGAACCCTTCGACGGGCTGGATTTACCCGATGATGACAGCTGGACCACGGCATTTTCCGCCACTTGGGAGGACGATCAAACCCTGCCCACCCTCGCTTTTGGCAATTATGTCGATCGCGGCCATCCCAATGGCCCGTTTGGGACATGTGCGGCCAACGGACTTTACCGCCCTGACGGTGACCAATACGGGCCGCCGCAGCTGTTGGAGCCAGGATATTGCGCGCTCTCGATGCTGTTTTCCGATTGGGGCCGGCAGGGGCGTGCCGATTTGCGCGTCTCAAACGACCGCCATTATTACGTGCGCGACGGCGCGGAACAGCTTTGGGCGATGACCGACACCCCTCGGCTTTACACCGAGACCGACGGTTGGACGCGCCACCAGCTTTGGGGCATGGGCATCGCGTCGCGAGATCTCGACAGTGATGGCTTGCCGGAACTTTACCTCACATCGATGGGCGATCAGCGCTTGCAAACGCTCGCCCCATCAGCCGACGGGCCGACCTATCTCGATGCGCCCTACGACCAAGGCGCAACGGCGCATAGACCCTATACCGGCGGCGATGGGCGACCCTCGACAGGTTGGCATCCTGCCTTCGGCGATGTTGACCTTGACGGATTGACCGATCTCTTCGTGACCAAAGGCAATGTCGAACAAATGCCGGGCAGCGCGATGGCGGACCCAAACAACCTCTTGATGGGCGCGGCCGATGGGCGGTTCTCAGAGGCCGGATTGGAAGCTGGGATCGCCACGATGGAACGGAGCCGCGGCGCGGTTTTGGCCGATCTCAACGGCGATGGGCTACTCGATATCGCCGTGGTCAATCGCGGAGCACCAATGGAGCTTTTTGAAAACGTCACTGAGACGTCGGGCGCCTGGCTGACGGTCGACCTGCGCCAACCGGCACCCAATGTCTTTGCCATCGGCGCGATTGTGGAAGTGCACGCCGACGGGCGAACCTGGACGCAAGAACACACAATCGGCGGCGGACATGCGGGCGGCACGGCGCTCCCGCTGCATTTTGGCCTCGGCGCGGTCGAGGTTGTGGACATTCGGGTGCATTGGCCGGGCGGAACCGTCGATCGATGGACGGAGATCGCCCCGAACCAACATATCGTCCTGGAGCCGCGTTAACGATCGATCGGCAATCCGCTGGGCACCGCGTCGGGGATGCCGTAACGACCCTCAAGCGAAGTGCTGTCGGTCAAAGCGTGCAAGAACGCAATCAAATCGGATATCTCAGCCGGCGTGAGCTCTGTCGGGCGCAATTGATTGGCCGCGGCAATGGCCGAAAGCTCTTCTGGATTATCCAAGATCCGCCAGTCTTCCGCATCGGCGAGATCTGGTAGAATAACCTGGTCTCGATTAAACGCATAAAGCGCCGCCACCGGGTCCAAGTGATGATCGATCACGGCCGCAAGCGTCGGATAGGCCCCGGAATGGCCGTAAGGCGCGGAATGGGCCACATTGCGTAAGGACGGCGTCCGAAAGGCATAGGCATCCGCGGGATCGCCGGTAACCCGCATGCGTCCGACATCACGCGCGTGATCCTCGAACCGTTCCGCCTTACCCGGGCCAAGCTGCGGCATGGCAATCGCGTAAAACCGGTGATCTGTTTGGAATTGCCCGCTGTGACACGCCGAACATCCTGCTTCGCCGTAAAACAAGTTCATCCCGCGCATGGCAGGATCGGAAAGATCGGCCTCGCCGCGCAAATATCGGTCAAACGGGCTGTCGTCTGCGCGCCATTCAGCGGCGATGAATTCGGCCAATAGATCGGAAATATCGGTAAAGGCGACGCGGTGCCCCGGCCCATAGATGGCATCGAAATGGGCGCGATAACCGACATTGGCATCGACACGCGCGGCGATCTGGTCCCAGGCCCCGCCCTCAAGCGAGAGATGCCCCAGACGCACCGATTGCGCGATCGGGTTTTCGGAATAATGCCCTGCCATTTCATCGGCCGACAGGACCGGAAACATTGCCTGCGCCGACAAGACCGACGCGAAGCCCTCCGCCATGGCCGCCCCAAGAGGCGTGCGGATACCCGACGCCAAGCTTGGGTCCGCCTCTAGGCGCCCGTCATGGAACATAACTTCAAATTCGCGCGCGCCGAGATTGAAAAGTGTCGGAGAATGTCGCGGAATGCGCTGCTCCGGCGGGTTTTCGGGATCAACGCGACGCTCTGGCCCCAGGCCAATGCCGCCATCGCCCAGCCCCAAGGACAGCCCATCGGATGTGGCAAACCGTGGATGATGGCATGTGGCGCACGCGACCATTTGGTTGCCCGACAAGATCGGATCGTAAAAAAGCAATTGGCCAAGCGCCGCCCGGGCCGGGTCGACCGGTGCGAATGCGGCAAGATCAATGTCTAGGCGCGGCTCCGCCAATACGGGCAATGGCAGGACCAACAGGGCGAGCCATCTTGCCGCGCGCCGACGCATTATGTTGCCTGCCCGTCAGACATAGCGGTTTACGATATTTTCCAATAGCTCCTGGCGGCCGGAGCGCGCGGCGGGTTGCAGGTCTCGGGCAAGAACATCTGCCTCGATATCGGCCAAAGACCGTTGCCCCGAAAGCATCTCTTGCGCCGCGGCCGTTTCCCAACCGGCGTAGCGATCCGCCACGAAATCGGACAGGACCCCGTCTTCGATCATCGCGCCGGCTGCTTTCAACGCCCGTGCGCAGACATCCATCCCACCAATATGGGCAATCAGTAGATCTTCGGGTTCAATCGATTGTCGGCGCAACTTGGCATCGAAATTGGTGCCGCCCGTGCCAAAGCCTCCGGCCTGCAAAATGTGATAATAGGCCAGCGCAATTTCTGGCACCGAGTTCGGGAACTGATCGGTATCCCAGCCGGATTGATAATCGTTGCGGTTCATGTCGATGGACCCGAAAATGCCCAAAGCGGCCGCGGTCGCGATCTCATGTTCGAACGTATGGCCGGCCAGAATTGCATGGCCCTGTTCGATGTTCACCTTCACCTCATTTTCCAATCCGTGGCGTTTGAGGAAGCCGAAGACCGTGGCGACATCGTAATCGTATTGATGCTTAGAGGGTTCTTGCGGTTTTGGTTCCACCAAGATCGTGCCGTCAAAGCCGATCTTGTGCTTGTGCTCTACCACGAGGTTCAAAAACCGCCCCATCTGCGCATCTTCCCGCGCCAGATCAGTATTCAGAAGTGTCTCATAACCCTCACGTCCACCCCAGAGCACATAGTTCTCGCCGCCGAGCGCATGGGTTGCATCCATGCAGGCCTTCACCGTCGCGGCGGCAAACGCAAACACCTCTGGATCGGGGTTGGTTGCAGCCCCCGCCATGAAGCGGCGGTTTGAGGTCATGTTGGCCGTACCCCAAAGCAATTTAGTCCCGGTTGAAGCCATCTTGTCGGCAAAATAGGCGGTGATGTCTTGCAGGTCGCGAAGGTTGTCGGCGTGGCTGTCATGATCAGGGCGCACATCGTAGTCGTGAAAGCAAAAGTAGGGCGCTTTCAGGAGTGCAAACATCTCGAACGCGACATCGGCTTTTTGGCGACACAGCTCCATCGTATCGGCCGGAAACCACGGACGGTCAAAGGTCTGCCCGCCAAAGGGATCAGTGCCCGGCCATACGAAATTGTGCCAATAACAGATCGCGACGCGGAGGCTGTCCTCCATCCGTTTGCCCAGGACCAATTCATCCGGATCGTAGTACCGAAAAGCCAAAGGATTGGTGCTTTCCGGACCTTCGAACGGAATGGCATCGATATCGCCAAAAAAACCGGTGCTCATAGGAAAATTGCCTTCGAATTTTGGAATAACGCCTGTGGTGATGCGACCCCCGTGTCGGAACCGGTTGAACGGGGTTTAAACGCCAGGCCATGCAGGTCACCTGAAGGATCGTCGTGACCCACTTCCAGCACAAGGGGACTGGTCAATCCCAGGTTTTGGCCGAGTTTCATGATCCTCCCCACGCATTGCGATGCGAATTATTTTTAGTTTCAAAATAATTTTACAGATGCGCTGACCTGTCAAGAAAGAACTTCGCCCATCTTGGCTAGCACGCCCTTCGGCCCAAGCCCGGCATAGCGATCTCCCAATCGCCTTGATCGCGCGACGGCTGCATACCGGTTGTCGGGAAAATCATTGGTTGATAGTCTTTCTGAAAAGTGCCGCGAGGGGGCCCGCCATTTAAGTTCAACTTTGTCACCAGGAAAGCCTTGCCCAATTTTCTCAATATGCAGTCGCCGCGCAAGGCGTATTCGATTGGGATGGCTCTCATCGTTGCCTTGGTCACGTTGCAATTTGCCGGCTCACAATTCGTAACGCAGCGCCAAGAAATTTCCGCAATCGAAATCAATCTTGCTGGCCGCCAGCGGATGCTGTCGCAACGCATTGCATGGACAATCCATCGTGTCGCTGCCCTGCCGGAAGACGCATCCCCGACCGAACGTGCGTATCTCCAGGGAGTTTTGGCCGTCTGCGTCGATCTTATGGAAAGCTCTCAGCGGGCCCTTGCGGCGCGCGCGCTCAGGCCAATGCAGCGCGTCTTACAAGAGGGTGCGCCCTGCCTTACACCCGACCCAGAAATCCCCAACCTGCCGCCCGCAGATCGCGCAGCACTTGAAGATGACTCAATCCTGGCCACCTTTACGCAGCAAGCCTGGCTGGTAGCAACCGGCGACATCCCCGGTGAGGACGCACGAGAGGTCGCACGCCTCTTCGAACAGCCCCTTGTTGCGCTATTGGGACAACTCGACCAGGCGACCTTGGCCGCGCAAGAAGGGTCGACCCAACAAATCCGCAGACTTCTTTCATTCAATTGGTTTTTGATCCTTGGATTGGTGCTGGGCGAAATCATCTTGATCTTTCGGCCCATGGCAAAGGCCGTCGAATGCTCCATCAACAACCTGCGCGAGGCAAACGCGCTCTTGTCGGACAGCGAAACCAAATTGCAGGATTTTGCCGCAACAGCCGCGCATCAGTTTTGGGAAACCGACCCCGAACATAGGTTCACCTATGTCGCCGCCGCCAACCCAAACACGCAGCTCGTTAAATCATCGACGCAACTGGGCAAGCCCCTATGGGAACAAGACGGTATCTCACCGGTCAATCTGAGCAATGGCTGGGACGACCATCGCGCGACACTTGATGCGCAACGGGCTTTCACCGGGGTAGAATATTCAATCACGCGGCCGCATGGGCCAAAGACGTGGTGGCGCACGAATGGGCGCGCGATTTTTACGCCTGACGGCACGTTCAAGGGCTACCGTGGCACCAGTTCAGAGATTACCAAGGAACGGGATGCCGAGGAGAAGTTACGCATCTCCGAGCGCATGATGGCCGTCGGTCAACTCACCGCCGGTGTTGCCCATGATTTCAACAACATTCTCGCCGTCATCCAAGGAAATGCAGAGCTTTTCGCCGAAGAAAAAAGCGACGCCGCGCGAGAGCGTACGGTCAACGAAATCGTCGCTGCCGTGCGCCGCGGCGCATCCTTAACCTCGCGTCTGCTGGCCTTCGGCCGTGTGCAAAGTCTGACGCCCGAGGCGATCGAGGTTTCGTCCTTTCTGACGGCGCTGCAAATGCTGCTCAATCGGACCCTCGGGGAGAATTTTCAGGTATCAATCGCGCAACCGGTGGAACCCTTGTTCGTTTTGGCCGATCGCCATCAACTTGAGGATGCCTGCCTCAATCTGGCGATCAACGCGCGCGATGCGGCTGTTCAAAGCGGGCGGCTGCATATTCAGGCAATGGTGGAACGGGTATCGGTGCCTGTGCCGGCGCTTTCGGCGGCGATGGAACAGGGCGGATTGGTCAAGCTTTCGTTTCAAGACAATGGCAGGGGCATCCCTAGCGAGATACACGAGCGCATTTTTGAGCCGTTTTTCACCACCAAACCGGTCAGTGAAGGCTCCGGTCTCGGGCTCAGCATGGTGTATGGCTTTGCGCTGCAATCGGGGGGCTTTGTCGATGTTGCAAGCGACGTGGGCAAAGGCACAATCATCGATCTTTACCTGCCCAGAGCATTGGGCGAGCACGCAGACAACCCGGAGGAGATCGACGGGCGCCCCGCGCCGATTGTCGAAGGCATGTCGATCCTTCTGGTCGAAGATAATGACGCGCTTCGTGAGGTTGTGCACCGGCAGCTGCGCCATCTTGGTTTACGCGTAACCGAAGCGCATGACGGCGGGTCGGCCATCGAAAAGTTGCGCGACAAAGGACGTTTCGACCTGATGCTGATCGACATTGTTTTGCCTGGCGGCATCGACGGCGTGGAGGTTGCCCACCATGCACGAGAGTTAAGCCCAGATACGTTGGTTCTGTTTTGCACGGGCTTTGCCGGCGCGCGTGCCGGTACGCGCGATGCGCCGTCCATCCCGGGGTCTGTATTGGCCAAGCCATTCAGCGCCGCACAACTCAACGAAGCCCTTGGCAACCTCATTGCCAACAAGGCGACGGAAACCGGCATCGGTAACCCGGCCATCGACCGCGCCTAAGCCACACATGGCTGTGCAATTCTAGCGGGCTTGCCAGACGCGTTGCACGCGGCCTGGGCTCAACGAGCCGTGCGTCAATCCATCGCCGCGGCACCTGACCCCGGCTTTGCGACAAAAACCTCAGTGTCCCATTTTGCACAGGACGCGCGAAGCGTCCCGGGCAAATCGCGGTCCGAATACACCGCTTTGACCTCCGCAAGGGAGCAAATGCGCGCCGGCGCAGAACGGCGCAGTTTGGAATGGTCAGCGACCAACAGCGGCGCACGCGTTTGGGCAATGATCGCTTGGCTTACGCCAACCTCCTGAATGTCGTAGTCCAACACATCGCCATCTTCGTCCAAAGCGGAGCAGCCGATCACCGCGAAGTCAAACTTAAAGCTCCGAATAGCCTTCACCGTCATGGTGCCGATCAATCCACCATCACCGCGCCGCACGGTTCCACCAGTCACCACAACTTCACAATTTGAGTTCTTCGCGAGTGTATTGGCAACGTTCATATTATTCGTGATGACCAGCAAGTTCTTGTGGTGCAGGAGCTCGGCAGCAACGGCCTCGGTGCTCGTGCCGATGTTCAAAAACACCGAGCAATCATTTGGTATGCTGGCGGCACAAAGACGCGCGATTGCCGCCTTTTCAGCGGCCATGTGCGCCTTGCGTTCGTCATAGGCAAAATTCGTTGTGCCCGAGGCTATGACGGCGCCGCCATGGACGCGATCCAACTGTCCTGCGCCGTCCAAATCGGTCAGATCACGCCGGATCGTTTGGACGGTCACTCCAAAATGATCGGCAAGCCCATCGACGCTGACCTTTCCATGCCGGCGCGCAATATCGAGGATCTCGATCCGCCGAAAACTGCTCTTCATACCTGGCCCGTGCCTCAAAATGGTGGTCACAGATTGGATACCCGAAAGGGGCCCGTCAATCGCTTTCGCTTTGTTCATCGCTGGTCATTTTCAACCGTGTGGACAGGCCAGACATCGACAAAACCGTTTCGGATTCTGCGCGTTGATCAAGCACGGGCCGCGCTCCGCGCCGCTGCGATCACCTCGTTCACGCGCGCTTTTCCCCAGATAATCGCCAGCATCACCATCAGCTGTCCCCATTCATCTTCACCCACAGGGTTTCACCCCTTGCTGGCACGATCTACCGTGTCGGCCCGGCTGTCGTCCAACTTGCGGTCACAGAGGCATGCCGACGTCAGATGACCGGCGAGGGAGGCCAGATGAAACAGAGAATTGCTGTAACCGGTGTTGCAAGCGGCATTGGCGCCGCCCTTGCTGCGCGGCTCAGCGCCGATGGCTACGATGTCATTGGGTTCGACATCAAGGACACAAACAAAAACGTAGCTCAGTTCGTGCCGCTTGACCTGGCCGATACCGCGTCAATCAACGCGGCGGTCGCGGAGGTAGACGCGCCGATTGATGGATTGTGCAACAATGCGGGTTTACCGCCGCGCCACGGTTTAGCCGCGACGCTTTTGAAGGTGAACTTCCTCGGCACGCGGGCATTTACGCGCCTAATGCTGCGGCACCTAAAGCCCAGGGCCGCGATCGTGAACATTGCCTCTCGTGCCGGAGGGCATTGGCAGCAAAACCTCGATCAAGTTTTGCGGCTCGGCAGCCTAAAGGCCAGCGCCGAGGTTGCGACGTTTGTGGATGGCGAAGGGCTGGACGCCACGCGCGCCTATAACCTTTCAAAAGAAGCGGTCATTGCCTGGACGCTTGCACAAACCGAAACACTGATTGGTCGCGATCTTCGCATGAACTCGATCAGCCCCGGCGCCGTGGCCACCGCCATATTGGACGACTTTGCCCGCGCCTTCGGAGACAAGGTGGCCGGAAATATTGAACGCGCGGGACGGGCAGGAACGGCCGAGGAAATTGCGCAACTGGCCGCCTTTTTGCTTTCGCCGCAAAGCAGTTGGATCAAGGGCATAGACATCGCGATTGATGGTGGGATGGGGGCTTTCAACATGGCGGACATGTTGCGATTGGAGGCCATGATCCCATCCAGCTGATCGCGACCCCAGCGCGGCCGGGCCGCCAGATGCGTGCCCGGCCCTTCCCGATGATCATTGCAGTACACCGACCTCGCGATAGTACCGCGCCGCACCGGGATGCAATTGCATTTGCCCGCGTTGCTGCGCGGCAAAGGCGATATCCAATGCCTCGGCCCAGGGCGCATCGGACGTGACTTGGTCGACGTTATCCCAAAATGCGCGCGTCATCTGGTACACCAGCTCCTCGTCCAGATCCGCACGGATGGCAATGCCGACAGATGTGTCAAACGACATCACCGGCCCCTCGTTCAGCTGGGTCTGATAAAGCCCTGCGGGAATTTCCGCGCGATACCGCCAAGCGCCCAGATACTCATCAACCTCGGCGTGATCATGGCTTTCTGGGCCGATAAAGCGCAGCGTCTCGGTTTCGGTGAATTGCAGAAATTGCTGACACGGGTCGAGACAGCCATTGACGTACATGTCGATTGTGCCGTCCAGGAAGGATTGAAATCCTGTTTGCCAATTTGCCGTGATGGCCTCGTAATCCTCGCCGGCGACCAATCCCGTGGTCGCCTCGATCCAACCGCGCGCTGCGTTGAACGCGCCGCCACCTTGCGGACCGAGAAATACGGTGGCGCCCTCGATGTCGTCCAACAGCTCAATATCGCTGTCACCGCGCACGGCAAAGTGGTATTGGCCATAGGGAAACCACATCAAAAGACGAACGTTTTCTGCTGCGTCCGCCGCATCAGATTCATTGGCATACATCCGCGTGCCTGCGGCCATAAGATTGTAGATTACCGGGGATGTCATGGACATCTCCAGATTGCCCCGACCCACCTCGATTTGATGCAACGTGGCCGCCCCACCGCCGGCGACTTCGATCGTCACATCCTCAAGATTGTCGTTCACGATATTGGCGAAGGTCGCCATCGTGATTGCCTGGCCAAGCGACGGGGCGATCGTCGCCATGCGCAGCGTGTCCTCTGCCTGTACCGCACTGGTCAGCGCGAGCGCTGCCCCAAATGATGCTGCTATGGAATAATGTCTCATCGTTTCTCCTCCAGGTTGCTTGGATGCGGGTGTTGATCCGCTGTTATTGGTGTCGACATTTGGTGTTGAACGCGGTGCACGGCGATTAACGCCACGCCAATCCCCGCAGCAACTGCCGCCACAGTCATGTCTGGCACAAGAACCGCAAGGCCCGCCAAAGCGCGCAGGACGCGTGCCATTGGGTTAAGGCGCGCCACTTCATGGCCTGCAAGCGCGGACGACAAAAGCCAAAGCGAAAAGGTGAAGGCCACGATCACCCAAAAAAAGGCGGTCCATGAAACAGCATCAGGATGGATCATTGCCGCAGACCGCGAAACGTCGGCGCCAAACCAGATGAACGCGGTTTGCAGCTTGTACAAAACCGCTGGATGGTAAGCGAAGACGAAGGGGATCAAAAAACCGGCAAGCCCTATGCGCGCCGCGGCCAGCCCGGTACGGATCGGATCGGCCTTGGCAATCGGCGCAGCAGCGAAGGCCGCAAGCGCCACCGGTGGGGTCACCGTCGACATTACGGCGAAAAACACGACGAAAAGGTGCAGCGTGAGCTCTGGAATGCCGACGGCTTCGATGCCAGAACTCAGTGCAATCACGATGATGAAATAGGTGGCACCCGGCGGTAGCCCCATGCCCAAAACAATCGAGCCCAAGGCGACAACGAGCAACACGATAAAAAGCGGTCCATCCGCCAACTGCGCCAACAAAAGCGATAGCCGACCGGCAAATCCCGAGAGTTGGATAAGGCCCACGATCAAACCAATCGCCGCCACGATAACCACAATTGAGGCCGCCATGCGTCCCGCGGAGACGAACACCCGCCATAGGCGATGGCGATCCCGGAATTCCGGAAACAAGGCCAATGCCGTGCAAATCGCTGCGACAAAGCCATAAAAGCCCGCCTTCGGCACGGAGGGCTGAACGAACAAAAAGGTCGACAAAACTCCAAGCGGAATTGCGAAGACCAAGCATTGCCAGATTTCGCTGCGGTCCAAGGCCGGACGATCTTCTAAAGCCAGCGCGCCAATGCCGGAACGACGGGCCTCAAAATAGACGGCCATGAACGTGCCCAAGTAGAAAAACAAAGCAGGAAGGATCGCGGCCACAACGATATAGCGGTATTCCAGGCCGACTTGACCGGCGACAAAAAAGGCGACCACGCCCATCACCGGCGGCATCACCTGTCCCCCTGTGGACGCGGCTGCCTCCACCGCGCCAGCAAAGGCCGGTCGGAATCCGGCCTTCTTGATCACCGGAATTGTCATCACGCCGGTCGATACGACATTGGAAATCGCCGCGCCGGACAGCGTGCCAAAGAGCGCCGACGACGCAACAGCGGCATGGGCCGCGCCGCCTGTGAACCGACCCGTGAGCCGATTGGCCAGCTTCATCAAAAGCGTGCCCGCCCCCGAGCCCATCAGCACCGCGCCAAACACGATGAAGATGAGCACATTGCCCGCGACAACTTGGATCGGTTGGCCGAACATCCCGCCGGTTTGCGCCCAAAAATTCTGCACCATTGCGCGAAGGTTTTGCCCTGCAGGTGCGTCTACACCGACCAAGATGCCCGTCCAGGCCGGCAAATCGCCTCGGACAAACAGGTAGACAACCCAAAACAAGCAGAATGCAGCAATAAACCCACCAAACATCCGCCATGTCAGATAAAGCGTCACGGACGCGGCAAGCGGAAAGAAGACAAAGTCGATTGGATCAGCCGATGGCAGCATGCCTGCATCGGTCGCGAAGATGCCGGCGATCCAGGCCACCAAACAGATCAACGCCGTAAGTGTTAGCGCCCAGTTTACCCATCTCAGGCGTCGCGACGTGTGAAGTGTCAGGGCACTGATCACCATACCGAACGCGATCGGCAGCCCCAAGATCAGGCCCGTCGGCTGAAGCACGGATCGCTCAACGCCGCGCCATGCCGCGCCGAACCAATGCTCCCGCAGCAAAGCGCGTTGCTCGCGGCGCGACAATTCGTCGAACCCGTCTGTGGTCGTCTCGATGAACCAACGGACAAAGTCGCTGATCGGACCGCCCGCCGCGTAGAACAAAATGACCAGCGCGAAGCAAACGCAAATCACATCCGCCACACGTTTTTCGACCGGTGCGGCGTCAGTCATCACGCGGCGGCTTCTTAGGCGTGGGGGCATCGCTCACGTAAACTTGGTCGATGGGACCACGGTAGCGCGCGGTCAATTCCATCGGAACTTCCGAGCCGTCTTTCAAAAACGGCAAGATGCCGCGCCGCGCCGAACGTCCGCGCATCATCTCTATGTCCCTGTCCGACCGTGTCACCCGTTGCGACATGCGCCGGCCCCAGGATCCAAGATGGTCGTATAACCGCGCAATCTCATCGCGATGGGTTTCGCCCTTGGCCAGATCGATGAATTCGTCGGGATCGGCCTCCAGATCGAACAACATCGGGCGAAATCCGCCTTCGGCATGGATCAGTTTGAACCGACCGTCAAAGACCATAAAGAGCCGCGCGTCGCGCGATGTCAGTCCGAGTGAACTGCACATCGGAGTTACCGAAAAATCGTATTCGCTGATCACCATATCGCGCCAGGCCGGCGTCTCACCGCGCAGCCAGGGCAAGAGACTGCGACCTTCGAGGATGTGATCCGCCGGCGTGCCGCCTGCGGCCTCGACAAAGGTGGGGGCGAGATCAATTGCTTCGACAAGCGCTGCACAATGCGTGCCCCGCGTCGTATCCGCTTCCGGTCGAGGGTCATAAAGGATCATCGGTATTTTGACCGAAGGTTCGTGGAATAGATCCTTTTCCCCCAGCCAGTGATCGCCGAGGTAGTCCCCGTGATCGGAGGTCAATACGATCATCGTGTTGCCGATGGCGCCTGTGCGTTCCAAGTGATCCAGAATACGACCCAATTGATCGTCGCATTGTTTGATCAAGCCCATATAGGCAGGGATCACCTTTTGCCGGACTTCGTCTTGCTGAAACGCCGCAGCAATCTTGTTGGCCATGAAGGCGCCATAGACTGGGTGGGCGTCTTCCTGCTCGATAGGGTGACGAAGCGCTGCGGGCACATGGTTCGGCCCGAACATGGCATGATAGGGCGCCGGCACGATATAGGGCCAGTGTGGTTTGATGTAGGAGACATGGGCACACCATGGGCCTTGCGCATCGTCCAAGAATGCCAAGGTTTGGTCCGTCAGCCAGGGCGTTTCGCTGTCCTCTTCGCGGATATTGGCGGGCTTGTCCGCATTTTCGAACATCCAGCCCGAAGCAAGCGCGCCGTCTTGCACACCCGCATTGGCATAGTCAGCCCAAGGATTGGAGCCCGCATAGCCTTTGGATTTTAGGTATTCGTTGTAGGGGCTTCTTTTCTCGTCATAAAACCCGTCTGGGCCTTCCCCCCACAAGCCGTCATCGCGCACCCAAACATCGAACCCGCATTCCGCCTGCCGCGCACCGATCGTGCTGTCGGGCGCAAGGCCCAACCGCGCCATGCCTGCGGCGTCCGCTTTCATGTGGGTCTTGCCAATCAGCCAAGCCGCCATGCCGGCGTCGCGCAGATGATCGCCCATCGTCCATTCGCCCACCCGCAGCGGGAAACCATTCCACTGCGCGCCATGCGAGGACGCGTAACGCCCCGTGTAAAAGGACATGCGTGACGCACCACACACAGGTGATTGGCAATAGGCATTTGTGAACCGCACACCCATGGATGCGACACGGTCAAAATTGGGCGTCTGCAAGTCTGGGTGACCGGCGCAGCTCAGGTAATCAAAGCGCAATTGATCGTACATGATGAACAGGATGTTCATCAGATGCGTCCTCCCCTAACTGACCTCCCGCCAGTATTCCCATGACGCTAGGTGCGCCCGCCTGCTGCCGCAAGGGTCAATTTTGTGCGCGGTCCGTCCATCCTTCGGTGGCATCCCTTGTCGGCAAATTTTGTTTGGGCTCGGGCCGTCTGGGGTGTTGGCATCACGCGCGACCCCGGCCCTGGCACGGCTGCGGCGGCGCAAATTAAGCGGCCGATGCCGGACCTGTATCACCGGCGGACATTGCCAACGCATCTTTGGTGGTCGGCCAAATTTCAGCCAGATGTCGGCAATCCGCGGCGAGTGACCTGCCCTTACGGGCCGAGGTTTCGAGCGCAAAGAGCGCGGCATGCAGCGCCTTTGCCCCCAAAACGGCGGCCGATCCAGCCAGCGCATGGGCCCGTTTGGCCACATCCTCAGCTGCGTGGTCGTCGTCGTTGTGTCGCAACAACCAAGGGATCACATGCGATGCGTCGTCGAGGAACTTGGCGACCATCGCCGCGGTTTCTTCCGGACCCAGCACCTCGGCAAACTCACCATGGACCTGGGGGTCCAAAATGGGCGGCCCGGGCTGGGCCATAGCAGCCGCGCCGCAATGCTGGGCAAGAACCTCAGCCAGTCGGTCCGACGAAATTGGCTTTAGCAGCACGCCGTTCATACCGGCGGCTTCAAATCGTTCGATATCCTCATCCATAGAATGGGCTGTCAACGCGACGATGGGGACATTGCGCGACGCCGAAGGACCCGCGCGGATCCGGCGCGTGGCCTCGGTCCCATCCAATTCCGGCATGCTAATATCCATGAAGATGATATCAAAAGAGCGCGACGCGGCCGCCGCGACGCCTTCGGAACCATTGACCGCCTCCGTCACAGTCACGCCCATCGGCTTGAGCATGCCCATCGCGATGCGGCGATTGATCGGATTGTCCTCGACCAAAAGCACCTCGACACCATCAAACCGCATCTTCGGTTTTGCCGGCGCGTGGCGCGGTACTTTGTGACAGACCGGCAAAGGCACGCGGATGCGGAACGCACTGCCGTGCCCGGGGCGGCTTTCGACGTCAATCGTCCCGCCCATAGCCAGAACCAGCTTGCGCGTGATGGCCAGCCCGAGGCCCGTGCCTTCGGCTTTTCGGTCGTAACTCGGGTCGATCGTCACAAATTCATCGAAGATGCGCGATTGATCCGCTTCGGAAATCCCGATGCCCGTATCAGTCACTGAAATGTCGACCGCATCGCTGCCGGCAATACGCATAGCCGATACGGTGACGCGCCCGTTTTCGGTGAACTTCACCGCGTTTCCAGCAAGGTTCAAAATGACCTGGCGCAACCGACGCGGGTCGCCCACAACCGGTGACGCAACTTCCGCCGGCAGGTTCAGCGTGACCGTGTTGCCATTTGCGTCGGCCATGGGTCGAACCGTGTCCGAGACCTCTTGCAACATGGCAGCCAGACCGAAGGTTTCGCGGGCAAACTTGGTTTGCCCCGCATCCAAGCGCGATAGCTCCAACACATCGTTCACATGGTGCAACAGCACGTCGCCCGAGCGGCTCATGACCCGCAAATGGTCGCGCTGTTGCGCGGTCATGTCCGTTGCGGCCAAAAGCTCAAGGCTGCCGAGAATTCCATTGAGCGGCGTGCGCATTTCGTGGCTCATCACGGCCAAAAGGTTTGTTTTGGCCTTCTCGCCAGCCAGTGCGTCATCGCGCGCCTGGCGCAGCTCTGCTTCGGCGGCAACGCGGGCTGAGACATCTCGGATGAAGGCAACGAACAGCTCCCCATCCGGCCCTTCGGTTTTGGCGATGGCAAGTTCCGCAGGAAAGACCTCGCCAGATGCCCGCCGGGCGTCCAACTGCAATCGTCCGGTGCCGACCACGCGCATCTCACCTGTTTCTCGGTACCGCGCCATCCCCGCTTCGTGGCGCTTTCGGTGGTGATCGGGAACGATCAGTTCAGCAAAGTTTTTGCCGATGGCCATATCCGCCTCATAGCCAAATAACTGCTCGGCAGCGGCGTTGAAATTCAGCACACGACCATCCCGGTCGCTAACCAGGATGGCATCAAGTGCGGTGCTCGACACCGCATCCAGGCGGGCGGCCGCATGCATAATCTCACGCGACCGGGCCCCGGCCCGCGCCAAAAGGCGCGCCACGACGATCAACGCTGCAATCAGGCCGGCCACGAGAAAAAGGGCCGCAAGCGCCAAACGCGACAGGACGCTGGCCAAGCGCTGCCGACCGACTTCCGCCGCTGTGCCGGTGAGATTTGCCCCCCGGAGCGACAATTGCCGAATGGCATCGTGCGCCGCCTCGGTTTGATCGGAAAATTCGGGGGAGGCAGCGATCAACACCTGTCCGCTATCAATTTGTGCCGCAGCCCAATCGCGATAGCGCGTCACTTGCGACAAATGCGCCGCGAAATCCGCATCATCCCGCATGCGTGAAAGGCGGCCGGCAGTGTTGAGCCCCGAAACCCGGCTATAGAATATGTCAAACCGTGTCGTGACCGTTTCGAGGTTCGGTCTAAGGTCGTGAAGCGCCGCTAAACTTGCGGTCTCGAATGCCTGAAACTCGACCTCAAGCTGCGCCAACGACCAGGCGACATTGTCCGATTGGGCGGTGGCCAAGCGATTTAGTTTGAGGCGCACGTCATCGGCAAGCCAGGCAATACCTAGGATCAGCATAGTCACCAAAACGACCAAGCCGATCAGCGGCCAGCCCCAAAGGACCACGGCATCTTTATTCTGCTCAAGCTGCATGAGACGTTGCGCGAGACCGCTAATTCGGCAGCACGAATAGGCGGTCGAGCTGCCAGATGCTGCGGGCGTAGATCACCTCGGATCGGTAGTCAGGGTTGTGATCATAGGGGTAGACGATCCAAAGCGGGCCCCGGTCGCGCAACGACATCGGCGCGCCATTTTGCAAATAGGCCACGATCGGCCCACCAGTAACGGCGTCCGATACCGGGATTTCAACCGCGTAATCATTGACCGCAACCGCGCTTAACCGGCCCTCTACGACACCTAAATGCTCCAGCAAAACGGAGAGCTCGACACCGGTGAATTCCTGCGGTCCGTCGGTCCAGATCGTCGTCGTCTGAATGGTAACAGCCGGCAGGTCCTCCAACAGCGTTCGATCGAAATAAACGGGCTCCGCTTCGTCCGGCACCCCTGCTACCGTAAGGACAACTGCGCCTTCTGGTGGACTGAAGGCACGTGCGGTGCCGTGCCACGCGAACGCGCTTGCAGCCGCGGCGGTTAACAACAGATTTCGGCGTATCATCGACGGCATAATCGGTCTCCTCTCGGTTTGTTCACCGCGCATGCAGGGATGCGTCGCGATGATCACGGTGACAGCGCGGCCCGTTATCGATTGGTATAGACTGACGCTGTTAAAGACGGATAAGCGCCGAAGCCGCCGACGAAGAGAGTTCCTTAAAATGCATGAAATTTTCACGGTTTCTGGCCAGGAAAAGAGGTAGCTTGCCATGCGTGTGCTGATCGCCGATGACCACATTCTCGTCCGAGACACGCTTGCGGCCTTTCTTGACGCCGCGGGGGACTTTTCGACCGACACCGCGGTCGATCTGAACGAGGCGGTGGCGCAGATCAAGGCCAACGGCCGATACGACTTGGTTTTGCTGGATTATACGATGCCGGGCATGGCGGGGTTGCGCGGATTGGACGAAGCGCTGAGCGCGAATGGCGATACGGGCGTTGCGATCATCTCGGGAACGGCGAGCCGCAACATCGCCGAAGAGGCCGTCGCGGCGGGCGCTGCCGGATTTTTGCCGAAAACCATGGGGGCGAAATCCTTGGTTCATGCCATCCGCTTCATGGCCGCAGGAGAAACCTTTGTCCCCCTTGATGTGCTCCAAGACGCGCCCGCGCCCGACATTCATCCTCTGGCCAAGTCCCTCTCGGCACGTGAAAACGACGTGCTTTCCGGTCTGTGCCGGGGCCTGTCCAACAAAGAGATCGCCCGCGAAATCGGCGTGCAAGAGGTGACCGTAAAACTCCATGTCAAAACGCTTTGCCGCAAGCTTGATGCGCGCAACCGCACCCAGGCGGCAATGATTGCCAAAGAGGCGGGGCTGTACTGAGCGCATCTTTAGGACGAAACCATCCGTGCCACGGGTGGCAAAGCGTAGCCTCGCCCGTGGCAGCGGTGCTCAACTCGATAATGACGAGCGGCGCGGTGCCGCAGTTTTCGATCTGGTGCAGCATGCCGGGACGGATCACCGCAAATGCGTCCGTGCTCAAAGTCATCTCCTGCTCACCAATATCTGCCGACGCAGCGCCAGAGATAATGACCCACACTTTCGCGCGTGTGTTTGTGCGGGCAAAAGGCAGCTCTTCGTTCGGTGCCAAGACAATCCGGCGCACTTGCAGATCGGCGGTCTTTGCGACATCAGCTCGCCCCGTGCGCTTTGCGACATCGGACGCGTTGCGCAACAGCGCCTCAACGATGCGTGCTCGTGTGGATTTAGGGCTCAGACGCGCACTCATGAAACTCTCCAATTTACTCAAATCGTCGAGGTTCAGGAATAAGGCGGAATTCATGCCCGTGCAGCCGCGCGGAAGGATTGCGGGGAGCGCATTTGAGGGGTTGGCCTATCCGTTCGGATAGGTACCGTCATAAAAGGCGCGCTCAAAAGCTGCGTTCATGCTCCGCAATCACTTTGCCAGCCGCCGCGCCACGCGCCTTCAAAGCGCGCAGCATGGCCACCAGGTTTTCGTCTCGTTCGCGTTCCAATTCTCGGATCGTGCGGTCCCCTGATTGCGCATCCGATTGCGCCGCGATCGTCTCGATCATCGCTTGATCAAGCTCAGGGACGTCCATCAGCTTGGTCCATGGCCAGGCCAGAGCCGGTCCGAACTGTGCAAGGAAATGACGCATCCCCGCCTCGCCGCCGGCAATTCGGTAGGTTTCAAAAAGCCCCATCTGCGCCCATCTGAGCCCAAAGCCCATGCGGATCGCCTCGTCGATTTCAGCCGTGGTTGCGATCCCGTCCTTGATCAGCCAAAGCGCCTCACGCCAGACCGCTTCCAACAACCGATCGGCGATATGGGCGTCAATCTCGTGGCGGACCGGCAGGGGATACATGCCGATCTTGCGCAGGATTTCCGCCGCCGGCTCGCATATCTCTGTCGCGCCGACAAGCTCGACCAAAGGCAGCAGGTAGACCGGGTTGAACGGATGGGCGACAATCACATTCGCGCCCTGCGCATTCAGCTGCGATGGTCGAAACCCGCTGGTCGAAGATGCCACAATCGGCGCTGACCCGATCTCGCCATAGACCTTGTGCTTTAGCTCCAGCCGCTCAGGGACGCTTTCCTGCACCCAATCGGCGCCGTCAACCGCATCGGCCAGCGTCGCGGCAAAGCGCAGCCGACCTTCGGGCGGCAGATCGCGATCATAAAGGGCCGGTAAAGCCGCTCGGGCATTGTCCAAAACCGCGCCAACTTTGCGCGCCGCCTCCGGATCGGGATCGTAGATGCTGACATCACACCCGTTAAGCAGGAACCGCGCGGCCCATCCGCCTCCAATGACACCGCCACCGATGAGTGCTGCTTTCATCACGCGCCCGACCTCTTCATGCCGGCGCCCGCTTGATCAAGCCTAGCGTCTCGCGCACCTCTGCCGGGCCCATGACGCGCCCGCCCAGCGCTTCGATTAGACCCACGGCCTTGGTGACCAATTGCGCGTTCGTTGCCAGAACGCCCTTTTCGAGCCAAAGGTTATCCTCTAGCCCGACCCGGACATGGCCGCCAGCCAACACGGCGGCGGCGACATAAGCCATCTGATCCCGCCCCAGCGAAAACGCCGAAAAGGTCCAATCGGGCGGCACGGCATTGACCATGGCCATTAGCGTATTGAGGTCATTGGGCGCGCCCCAAGGCACGCCCATACAGAGCTGAACCAGCGCGGGGCTATCGAGCACACCCTCCTCCACGAGCCGCTTGGCAAGCCACAAATGGCCTGTGTCGAACGCCTCAATTTCAGGCTTCACGCCGAGATCGGTCATGGCACGGCCCATGGCGCGCAGCATCCCGGGTGTGTTGGTCATAACGTAATCGGCCTCGGCGAAATTCATCGTGCCGCAATCGAGCGTGCAAATTTCGGG
Source organism: Pseudomonadota bacterium (assembly GCA_039183205.1). GTDB lineage: Bacteria > Pseudomonadota > Alphaproteobacteria > Rhodobacterales > Rhodobacteraceae > HKCCE3408. The sequence continues at coordinate 34,080 of JBCDBR010000008.1, forward strand.
CCGGCATTCGGCGATATGGGCAATGCGCGCCTCCGCGCTGATCATGTCGGTCCCGGCCTGCAAGGGCAAAGGCGCCTCTGGCGCGCCGAAAACCAGATCGCCGCCCATCCCGGCGGTCAAGTTCAGCACCATGTCCACATCCGCAGCCCGCACGCGGTCCGTGACCTCTCGGTAAAGCGCCAAGTCGCGCGCCGGTGCACCGGTCTCCGGGTCACGCACATGAGCATGCACAATCGCCGCACCCGCTTTCGCCGCGGCAATGGCACTTTCGGCAATCTCCGCCGGAGACCGCGGCACATGCGCCGATCTGTCCTGGGTGCTCCCCGATCCGGTCACAGCGCAGGTCACAAACACATTGCGGTTGAGTTTCAAAGGCATCGTTTTGATCTCCTGGCGCCCAGCGGGAGGGTGGGTGGGGCGATGGGCTTTGCCCGAGCGTCACCCGCGCTCATCGGCCTTTCCAGACCGGATCGCGCTTTTCGGCGAAGGCGCGCGCGCCTTCGATCTGATCGTCCGACCGGTAAAGCCGCTCGACGGTTTCAAAGTTGGATTTCGTGATCCGGTTCAACGCATCTTGGAATTTCATGTCTTCGGCCTCCCGGACGATCTCTTTGATAGCCGCAAAAACCAAAGGCGGACCGCTGGCCAGTTCATCGGCAAGCGCGCGCGCCTCAGCCATCAGCGCCTCGCGTGCCAAGACACGATTAATCAGGCCCCAGCGGGCGGCCTCCTCCGCCGTCATCCAACGCCCGGTCAGCAGCATTTCCATGGCCACATGATAGGGGATGCGCTTTGGCAATTTGATCGAGGCCGCATCCGCCACCGTGCCAGATCGAATTTCGGGCAATGCAAAACTCGCGTGTTCCGCTGCAAGGATCAGATCGCAACTCAGCGCCAGCTCAAGTCCGCCGCCACACGCAATTCCATTGACCGCCGCGATTACGGGTTTGTTAAGGCCGCGCAACTCCTGCAAGCCGCCAAAGCCGCCAACACCGTAATCGCCGTCAACGGCGTCACCCGCCGCAGCGGCCTTCAGATCCCAGCCGGGGCAAAAGAAGCGTTCTCCGGCCGCCGTAAGGATGGCAACCCGCAAGTCCGGATCATCTCGAAATTCGGCAAACACGTCCCCCATGATCCGGCTGGTCGCCAAGTCGATGGCGTTGGCTTTCGGTCGATCCAGCGTGACCTCCAAGACCTGGCCCCGCCGCTCCGTCCGAATTGGATCCTGTTCCATCATATCGGTCCCCATCGTATGAACGCATCTGCCGCCACGGCCCGATCAGGCGTGCATAAAAGCGGATTGATCTCAAGCTCTACAAGACGGTCGGCATGGGCCACGACAAAATCCTGCACGGCGGCTACGGCCCGCAGCACCGCGCCATGATCAATGCCGGGCCGGCCGCGATAGCCGTCAAACACGGGCGCCAAGCGCAATGCAGCCAGTGCATGCGCTACTGTCTCAGATGAGGCCGGCACCAGCATCGACTGCGTATCGTCGATGATCTCCGTCAGCGTTCCACCCGCGCCCAGCGTCAGGACAAATCCGTGCGCCGGGTCGGCTACCACGCCGATTAGCAATTCTGCAATGACACCGTCGATGTGTTCTTCGACAAGAAACTCCTCGGCAGGCATCGCCTCTGCCTGCGCCGCCACCGCGTCGACCGAGAGGTCCAACACGACCAATCCAGCTTCAGATTTGTGCGCCGCACCAAGGCCCTTCAGCACCACGCGGTCGCCGAGCAGAGATGCCGCGCGCGCCGCCGCTGCCGCACCGCGTGCAGCCTGCCCTGACGGAACTGTCAAACCGAACCGGCAAAGCGCCGCCTTTGCCTGTGCTTCGTTTAAAACTTCGCGGTCGGCAACGGCACATGGCAAGAGAACCGCATCGGTCGCGGGCGCATGCCGCTTCGCAAGTGCTGCAACCGCGTCAAAGGCATCCTCCAGGCCCGACAGCGGCACCAAACCAGCGGCCGCCAGCGACGCGGCCCGCGCGGCATCCATCGTATCGGGGAGACTGGCCACAATCGCCAACGGGATCGCGGCCTCCGCATGCGCTGCTGCGGCTGCTGTGACCGCGGCCTCCCATTCCGGAACAGGCCCCAATTCCGGCAGCGGGAAATCCAAAACCAAAAGGCCAAGCGCCACATCGCCCGAGATCATCGCTGCAATCATCGCACGCAACTTCGGCACATCGCCCCAGATATGGGTGTGGTAATCAAGCGGATTTGCCCGCGCGACATGCGCACCGAGCACGGCCTCCAGCGCCGCATGTTGCGCATTCGACAAGGGCGGGCAATCGATCCCGCGCACCGCCGCGGCATCTGCGGCAAGGCCCGCCTCCCCGCCAGAACAGGACATCACCGCGATGCGCGGCGCAGCTAGTTGGCCGGTATGATGGGCCAGCATCAACGCTTGCAAAAAGGCGCCAAGACGCTCAACTTGCGCGATCCCCAAACGCGCCAGCAATGCCGCACTGCCCGTGGCTGTGCCGGTTAGCGATGCGGTGTGGCTAAGCCCGGCGGCCTGCGCGCCCTCTGATCGGCCGACTTTGAGCGCCACGATCGGCTTGCCGGCAGCCTCCGCAGACTGCGCCAGAGCCTCAAGCGCGCGCACATCTCCGACGCCTTCGATATGAAGACCAAGCGCGCTCACCCGGTCATCTGCGATCAGCGCGGTCCCGATCTCTGCAAGACCAAGTTGGGCTTGGTTGCCGGCGGCCACGGCGTAAGCGATCGGCAATCCCCGGCGCTGCATCGACAGGTTAAGAAGGATATTGCCCGACTGCGCCACAATCGCCACGCCCCGTGACACCGGAACCAATCCGTGCCGGTCCGGCCAAAGGGCCGCGCCGTCAAGCGCGTTGATGACGCCATAGCAATTGGGTCCCAGCACCGGCATCTCTCCGGCCGCATCCACCAGATCGCGTTCCAACTGCGCCCCATCGCCGGTCTCGCGAAAGCCGCTGGCGAAACAAATTGCGCCCCCCGTCCCCAACGCTGCCAAATCCCTAACAAGGCCAGGCGTTCGGGACCGGTTCACCGCGATAAAGGCCGCATCAGGTGCGGTCGGTAAATCTTGAACGCGGGCATAGCTGCGGTAACCCGCAATCTCGCGCCGATTGGGATGGACGGGCCAAATCGGCCCAGCGAACCCGTCTCGCTTGGCGGTCTCAAGGACAGCTTCGCCCCACGCCCCGCCGCCGATCACTGCGATTGACGCTGGCCGCAAAAGACGCGCGAGGCGTGTCATGCGCCTTTCGGACGAAACAGTTCGCGCCCGATGATGTGACGCTGGATTTCCGATGTGCCGTCCCAAATCCGCTCGACCCGCGCATCGCGCCAAAACCGTTCAATCGGAAAGTCATCCATCAGACCCATCCCGCCGAAGACCTGGAGGCTTGCATCGGTGACGCGCGCGAGCATTTCGGAGGCATAAAGTTTGGCACTGGCAATCTCCCGATTTGCCGGACGTGCCGCATCAAGTCGCCACGCGGCCGCCAAGGTCAGCCAATCGGCGGCGTCAATCTCCGTGATCATGTCCGCGATCTGAAAGCTCACACCCTGGAATTTCGCGATCTTCTGGCCAAATTGCTGGCGTTCGGCGGCATAATCCACGGCCATCTCAAAGCACCGCCGCGCGCGCCCGACACAAAACGCCGCCACCGTAAGCCGCGTTGCGTAAAGCCAGGTGTTCATCACGGCAAAACCGCCATCGACCTCGCCCAGGACCTGGGTGTCCGGCAGTCGGCAATCGTCAAAGGACAGGATGCAATTCTGATAGCCACGATGACTGACGGATCGGTATCCGGCCCGGACCTCAAAGCCCGGATGTCCGCGGTCCACCAGAAAACAGGTGATCCGTTTTTTCGGTCCATGGGCGGTGTCGTCGATGCCAGTGGCGACAAAGACAATGAAAAAATCCGCATGCTCAGCGCCGGAGATAAAGTGCTTCGTCCCATTGACGACCCAATCACGGCCATCCCGGCTAGCGGTGCATTTCATCCCGCGCACATCCGATCCGGCGTCCGGTTCGGTCATGGCTAGGGCATCCATCCGCTCACCGCGCACCGCCGGCAGCAAATACCGCTCTCGCTGTTCGCCCTCGCAGGCCATCAAGATGTTCTGCGGCCGGCCAAAGAAATGCGTGAGCGCCATGGACCCGCGCCCAAGCTCCCGTTCGACGAGCGTGAAATCTAAATGGCCAAGGCCTGCGCCGCCGACCTCCTCGGGAAAGTTGCAGGCATAGAACCCAAGATCGAGGCACTTCTGCTTGATGTCCTGTGCCAAGTCGGCCGGGACTGCGCCCGCGCGTTCCACGGCGGCCTCATGGGGATAAATCTCGCGTTCCACAAAATTGCGAACCGTCGAGACGATCATGTCCTGCTCTTCGCTTAGCCCAAATTCCATAGCGACCTCCCACCGCCCCATCCTGCGGCGTTGACAGATCGGAACCCTGCAGCATTAGTCTCAAATCATGCAAAATGCGAAAACGATAGCGCTTCTTTTGTTTCCGGCGTTTTCCAATCTTGGTTTGGCCAACGCCGTAGAGCCGTTCCGCGCCGCCAACACGCTGTCGCCGAAGGCGCGCTATGCGTGGCGATACCTAAGCCTTGACGGCGCGCCCGTTGCATCCTCAAGCGGCTTGGTCGTGACCCCGGAAGGCACGCTTTCCGATGCGGCGGGGGATCTGCTCGTCGTGTTGCCCAGCTACGGACATCAACGATGGGCAACGCCGAATTGCCTGCGTGCGTTACGGGCGGCTTCGCGGCGGTTCGACACGCTTGCGGGCGTGGATACGGGTGCGTGGCTTCTGGCGGCTGCGGGGCTTTTGGATGGGCGCCGCGCCACCTGCCACTGGGACGTGCTGACAGAGATGTCAGAGCGGTTTCCCGAGGTTGACCTGGTCACCGACCGCTTCGTCGTCGATGGCAACCGGTTAAGCTGCGGCGGCGCCACAACAACGCTTGATCTGATGTTGCACCGGATCGAACAAGACCATGGCGCTGTGCTGGCTCATGAAGTTGCCGCGCTCTTCATGCATGGCGAGCCAATGCCAGGTGCACGCCCGACGCTTTCGGCGATGCCCGCGCCACGTATCCGCGCCGCCGCGGCGTTGATGCGCCGGGCGGTTGAAAAGCCATTGCCGATCCCGACAATCGCTGCGCAACTCGGTTTGACCCGACGCGCCCTGGAACAGAGTTTTCGGGCCGCAGGCGGCCCATCGCCAGGCGCGCTTTACCGCCGTATACGCCTGTCGGAGGCGCGGCGCATGATTGTCGAGACACATCTCAGCGTGACTGAGATTGCAGGCCGCGCCGGCTATCTCGACCCGTCCGCGTTGACCCGTGCCTTCCGCGCCGAATTTGGCGCGACGCCACAATCGATGCGCCGTGCGTTGCGGTCCTCCGTGGCAACGCGGGCCGGCGAGGGCTGGCCGAACGGCCGGCTTGAGACGGCGCGCAACCCGGGCGCGCCTCCGCCGCGCTAGCGAGAGATCAGGACGGCCTCCAAAGCGCGGAGCCCTTGCAACAGGGCCGCCCGATCTTCCGGGGATAGCTTGTCCATCAAAGCCGCCTCTCGCGCGGATAACGGACCGATCAGATCGGCATAGGCATTTCGGCCCAACGGCGTCAGCGTCAAAATCTCCGACCGGCGGTCGTCTGGATCGGTGGTGCGGGACAGCCATCGCCGCGTCTCAAGGCGAAAAACCGCCCGGCTGACCTTGGTTTTATGTTGCGCCGAATGGGCGCCGAGTTCCGTGGCCGTCGCGGGCCCGATATCGGCCAGGGCGGCCAAAACCCGCCATTCCGGCCGGGTCAAGCCGAGCATATCCTGGTAAATCGGGCGCACGGATTGGCTGACGGCCTCGGACAGCCGGTTTAGCCGATACGGCAAGAAATTCTCCAGCCATTGGGTCATGGGCTTGATAGTTACAAAAAAGACCGTCACAAATGCAACCAAAATGCGCATTGGGAGGATGCATGGCAAAAGCTTTTGCCTCGGCCGGCGATCTGGCCGAAAAAACCATTAGTTTCACGGAAATCGGAGATGGCCTGTTTGCCTTTACCGCAGAGGGCGATCCGAATTCCGGCGTGATCATCGGCGACACCTCCGTGATGATCGTCGAGGCACAGGCCACGCCGCGGCTGGCACGTAAGGTCATCGACTGCGTCCGGTCGGTCACCGACAAGCCGATCAGCCATCTCGTTCTCACCCATTACCACGCGGTGCGGGTGCTGGGTGCGTCCGCTTACGGAGCCGATCAGATCATCATGTCCGATGCCGCGCGCGCCATGGTTGTCGAACGCGGGCGGGAGGATTGGGACAGCGAGTTTGCCCGCTTCCCCCGCCTTTTCGAAGGCCACGAAGACATCCCAGGCCTGACCTGGCCGACCACCACATTCCGCGACAAGATGACGGTGTATCTCGGCAATCGGCGGATCGAAATGATGCATCTCGGACGCGCCCATACGGCCGGCGATATCGTAATCCGTGTCCCTGATCAGAACGTGATGTTCACGGGCGATATCGTTGAATACCACTCAGCCTGTTATTGCGGCGACGGGCATTTCGGCGATTGGGGCACGACGCTTGACAAAATTGCCAGCTTTAGCCCTGCATCAATCGCTCCGGGGCGCGGTGACGCGCTTGTCGGCACGGAGATGGTCGACAAAGCCATCGCCTCAACCCGCGACTTCGTCGCGTCCACATATGCACCCGCGGCCCAAGTGGCCGCTCGCGGCGGCACGCTCAAAGAAGCGTGGGACGCGGTCCGCGGCGCCTGCGACCCCAAATTCTCTGACTATGCGATCTACGAACACTGCCTGCCGTTCAATGTCGCCCGCGCTTATGACGAAGCCCGTGGCATCGACACCCCGCGCATCTGGACGGCCCAAAGGGACGCGGAGATGTGGGAGGCGCTGCAAGGATGACGGGGGCGCGCCTGCAAGATGTGCGGTCGAAGACCCGCTTCCGGTCCGCTAGGGGGATCGGCACGGCCAGCAAGGCGCGAAACCGCATCGCGTTGTCATGCGTTGCCCGCCTTGGACGTCACAACCAACGCGCAGCATTACCGGCGGATGCGCAGTTTTGGGCACTCGCGACTGGGCCTTTGCTAGCGAATGCGCGCTGGTTGGTGGTAGCCGGCCTTGCCACCCATATGGCCGCCAAATGGCTTACAAGGTGAGGATCAAATGACCCCCTTTCTCGAAATGGCGCTGAACAATGCTTGGGCGAACGCAACCTTCTACCGGGCGCTGGCGGGGCTTCCCGAGGGCGGGTTTCAAGCCAAGCGGCCGGGCTTCTTTGGCTCGCTTCAAGCCACGATGAACCATATCTACGAGGTTGATCTCTATTACATCGACGCGTTGGTGGAAGGCGGCTTGGGGCGGGCGGTTTACCGCCGCGAGGATATCTCCGACCCGGCCGAACTTGGCCGGCTACAGGCCGAAAGCGATGCGCGCCTCGCCCAGTTTTGCCGCACCCTGACCCCAGAAATCCTTTTGCAAGACCGCCAAACCGAGCGCCAGGATGGCATGACGACTGAGCGCGTTGAGAGGCTGTTGCCGCATCTCTTCCAGCACCAGGTTCACCATCGAGGCCAGGCCCATGTGCAGCTGCAAGACGCCGGGGTCGCACCGCCACAGCTTGATGATTTCTTTCTCGAGCATGGCCGCGTCCCCTCCGCCCAAGCCTATTGGAGCTAGCATGGTCCAAAACCGCTACAAAACGCAGTTCCAGCTTTATCCCTATCAGCGTGTAGCCGATCAAGATGCGAACGCTCCGGTGCGCCATCCGGTAATCATTGTTGGCGGTGGTCCGATTGGCATGGGCCTGGCGCTCGATTTGGGCCGTAAAGGCGTGCCGTGTGTCGTTCTTGATGACCATGACGGCGTTGGCCAAGGCTCGCGCGCAATCTGTTTTTCCAAGCGCACATTGGAGATTTGTGATCGGCTGGGGCCGGGCCAACGGATGGTCGACAAGGGCGTCGTATGGAACTTAGGTCGGGTCTTTAACGCCGATCGAGAGATTTACAGTTTTAACCTACAGCCCGAAGCGGGCCATTTCCGACCTGCCTTCATAAACCTGCAACAACCCTATTTCGAACAATTCCTGGTCGAGGAGATCCGGCGCCTTCAAGCCGCTGGAGCCCCGATTGACATACGTGGGCAAAACCGCGTGCGCACGATTGAGCCGCACGACACGCATGTTGCGCTGACGATTGACACGCCGGACGGGACATATCAGGCCGAAGCCGATTGGCTTGTCGCTTGCGACGGCGCCAATTCTCCAACCCGGGAAAGATTGGGGCTCGGCTTTGAGGGTCGCGTTTTCGAAGACAATTTCCTGATCGCAGATATCCGCATGGACGGAGATTTCCCGACCGAACGGCGGTTCTGGTTCGACCCGCCCTTCAACCCGGGCCAAACGGCATTGATGCACAAACAACCCGACGATGTTTGGCGCCTCGATTTCCAACTGGGCTGGAACATCGACCGCGAGGCTGAATTGGCCAAGGACCGGGTCAATGCGCGGGTCTCTGGGATGATCGGCGATCGCGACTTTGAGCTTGTTTGGACATCGATCTATACGTTTCGGTGCTGCACGATGGACCGATACGTCCACGGCCGGGTCATTTTTGCCGGTGACAGCGCGCACCAAGTCAGCCCGTTCGGCGCCAGGGGGGCCAATGGGGGGATGCAAGATGTTGACAATCTGGCCTGGAAACTCGCCCTGGTAATTGAACGCCACGCGCCAGACGACCTCATTGAAAGCTATCACATCGAACGCAAACACGGCGCGCTTGAAAATATCAAGAACTCGTCCCGTTCGGCGGATTTTCTGACCCCGCATTCCCCCGCACACGCCCTGTTTCGCGATGCGGTTTTGCAGTTAGCCGCCGCGCATGAATTTGCCCGTCCGATGGTCAATTCCGGCCGCCTCAGCCTGCCCTGCAGTTACGACGGATCGCCGCTCAATGGGCCTGACGCTTTCGACGGCGCGCCAAGCCGGAGCCGCCCTGGCAGCCCTTGTCCAGATGCGCCCCTTGGGCCGGGCTTTTTGCTCGGCCAATTTGGGGATGAATTCGTGGTTTTGGGACTGAATACAGAGGTAGAAGACGTCGATTTTGGTCCCGTGCGCGCCCGTGCGGTGACCCTGCCCGCCCGCGGCGAGCTTGCAGAGCGGTATCTGGGCGCAGCGCCGCAGGGCGTTTACCTCATCCGCCCTGACCAACATATCGCGGCGCGCTGGCCGCGTTTTGATATCGGGGCAGTGCGGGCCGCACTTGGCATAGCGATAGGAGCAGTCTGATGCCGCTTGTCACGCGCCCCAATCTTGCCCAGACAGACGACTTTTACGCGGCACTCTTGGCCGCACATGAAGGCCTCAGCGAGACCGAAACGCAGGCGCTCAACGCGCGCCTCATTCTGGTTCTTGCCAATCACATCGGTGATCTCGACACGCTGACCGAGGCGTTGGCCTTGGCGGGCGGACACAGCACCGCAACCGATCCAACAAAACGCTAAAACGGAGATCCGAGATGAACGTGCAAGACCCGCGCAAAATCCAACAACAGCTCTCCTCTAATGGCACAACGCCTGGCTATATGCCGGGCTTTGGCAACGACCACGAGACCGAGGCGCTGCCCGAGGCTCTGCCACAAGGGCGCAACTCTCCGCAAAAGTGCCCCTATGGTCTTTATGCAGAACAGCTCTCAGGGACGGCTTTCACCGTGCATCCGCCAGAACGGACATGGTGTTATCGCATTCGGCCATCGGTCAAGCATTCCACACGCTATCGCAAGATCAATGTGCCCTATTGGAAATCTGCTCCGTTGATCGACCCGGATATTGTCAGCCTGGGCCAGTATCGCTGGAACCCGATCGAGGCGAAGGGCGATCTGACCTGGCTGACAGGCATGCGGACCATCACAACCGCTGGCGATGTGAACACACAAGTTGGCATGGCCAGCCACGTCTATTTGGTCACGCAGTCGATGACCGACGATTATTTCTTTTCCGCCGATAGTGAGCTTTTGGTGGTGCCGCAGGCCGGACGCGTTCGCTTTCATACCGAGCTCGGCATACTTGATCTCGAACCCAAAGAAATCGCCATTATCCCACGCGGCTTGGTCTACCGCGTGGAGCTTCTTGAGGGGCCCGCGCGCGGTTTTGTCTGCGAAAATTACGGGCAGAAGTTCGAATTGCCGGGCCGCGGGCCGATTGGGGCTAACTGCTTGGCCAACCCGCGCGACTTTAAAGCGCCGGTCGCGGCGTTTGAAGACCGCGAAGTGCCCTCAACCATTACCGTGAAATGGGGCGGTCAGTTCCATGTCACCGAAATCGGGCAAAGCCCGCTCGACGTCGTGGCCTGGCACGGCAACTACGCACCGGTCAAATACGATCTGCGCACCTATTGCCCGGTCGGCGCGATCCTCTTTGACCATCCCGATCCGTCGATTTTCACTGTGCTCACGGCGCCCTCGGGATCGCCAGGCACCGCCAATATCGATTTCGTGCTGTTCCGCGAACGCTGGATGGTGGCCGAGGACACGTTCCGCCCGCCCTGGTACCACAAAAACATCATGTCGGAATTGATGGGCAATATTTACGGCATCTACGATGCCAAACCCGAAGGCTTCGTGCCGGGCGGCATGTCGTTGCATAACATGATGTTGCCACATGGGCCGGATAAGCAGGCGTATGAGGGGGCGTCAAATGCCGACCTCAAGTCCGAAAAACTCGACAACACCATGAGCTTTATGTTCGAAACCCGTTTCCCGCAACACCTGACCCCATTTGCCGCGACCGAAGCCCCGCTTCAGCAAGGCTATATCGATGTCTGGGCGGATATGGAGAAGCACTTCGACGGCACGCCCGAAGGCCGGTGGTAGCGCGGATCGTCCATCCGCAAGAGAACCTTGAGATTTTGGCACCTATAAAAGCCTGCATACCAAACAAATCGGAGAACACCTAATGAGCTCACTTGGTATAACCGCTCTTGTCATCAGCATCGTCTTGCTTGGGGTTTTCGTCATCTTGCGACGGCGGGGCTCTGGTAAGTGAAGCTTTACTCTTACTGGCGCTCGTCCTGTTCCTACCGCGTTCGGATCGCATTGGCGCTCAAGGGACAAGCGTTTGAAACGATCCCCGTCCATCTGGTCAAGGGGGAGCAGCGCGAGGCGAATTACGGCGCGGTCAATCCGTCGAACTATGTCCCGACGCTGGAGCTTGATGATGGCACGCGCCTCACCCAATCACTTGCGATTATCGATTGGATCGACGCAACCTGGCCTGCGCCGCCGCTTTTGCCGAAGGACGCGCGCGCCCGGAGCCGGGTTCTCGCCGCCAGCCATATTATAGCCGCCGATGTCCAACCGGTCACGAATTCCGGTGTGGTCTCGGTGCTCAAGCGCGAATTGGGCGCGAGCGACAAAGAAGGCATCGCTTGGATGGATCATTGGATGGAAAAAGGCTTCGGCGCGTTCCAAAATACCATCGATCCGTCCGGGACCTTTTGTTTCGGTGACACACCCGGTTTGGCCGATCTGTGCCTCATACCGCAGCTTTATAACGCCCATCGCTGGGGGGTTGACCTCTCTCCGTTCGCGCGACTGACTGAGATCGAAGCCCGTTGCCTGGATATTCCTGCCTTTGGTAATGCGCGGCCCGAAGCGCAACCGGATGCCCATGCCTGAGGAGGATTGATGACCGCCCTTTTGCCGTCCTGGATCGAGACCGCGAACGACCCAAATGGGGACTTTCCGCTCAATAATCTGCCTTACGGCGTGTTCTCAACGCCCGATGGGCCGGCGCGATGCGGCGTGGCGATTGGCGCGCAAATCCTTGATCTTGCGGCCTTAGAGGCGGGTCAATTCCTCGATTTCGGCGGGACGCTGCAAACTGGGTCTTGGAACGCGTTTATGGCGCGTGGGGCCGCGGAATGGGCCCGACTTCGCGATGTTCTGACCGAATTTCTTCGTCACGGCGCGGAGGCCGAGGACGTTTTGGGGCAATACCTTGTAGCCCAGGCCGATGCCGGGCTGCACCTGCCCTTTAGCGTCACCGAATACACCGACTTTTACGCCTCCTATCATCATGCCAGCAATGTCGGCACGATGTTTCGCGGTGCCGAAAACGCATTGCCGCCAAATTGGTTGCATATCCCGATCGGCTATAATGGGCGCGCGTCATCCGTTGTGGTGTCCGGCACACCCATCACCCGCCCATTTGGACAGTTGAAGGGACCGACAGAAACTGAGCCCCGCTTTGCGCCGTCGGAGCGGTTCGATTTCGAATTGGAGATGGGGGCAATTGTTGGACAGCCCACATCAGGCCGGCTGAGCGTTGCTGAGGCCGATGCGGCAATCTTTGGCTATGTGATCTTGAACGATTGGTCCGCCCGCGACATCCAAGCTTGGGAATATCAACCGCTTGGCCCGTTCCAATCAAAAGCAACGGCGACAACGATCAGTCCTTGGATTGTGACGACCGCGGCGCTGCGCCCATTCCGCGCTGCGACACCCGAGCGGGAGGTCCCTCTGTTGCCGCATCTTAAGGAGCCGGGGCCAATGCTCTATGACATCGCGCTGTCGATTGAACTTAGTCCGGAAAATGGGCCGGGGCGGTATATCGCGGAGACGAATTATCGCGAGATGTATTATTCCTCGGCGCAGCAACTGGCCCATCATGCGAGCTCTGGCTGCCCGATGCGGGTGGGTGATTTGCTGGGATCGGGCACGATATCGGGGCCCAACAGTGAAAACCGTGGCTCTATGCTTGAGCTTAGCTGGGGTGGAAAGGAACCGGTCGAGATCGCCGATGGCGTCACACGCCGGTTTTTGGAAGACGGCGATACGGTCACGATGCGTGGGGCTGCGCACGGGGACGGCCACCGCATCGGGTTTGGCGCCTGCACAGGCACGTTGCGCCCCGCAGAACGGTAATCGCGGCGCCTCGGGCCGCAGGGACCCTCGGCACCGCGGATGCTGGGCGCATGGCCTTTGCGAGGGGCGCGCCCCTCGCGCTCCGCAGGCCAGAACCGGAGACGCGTTACGCGCGCCCTACCAGTCCATTACGACCTTGCCCGCCTGTCCCGAAATCATCGCCGCAAATCCGTCGGTAAAGTCGTCGATACCGATCCGATGCGTGATCAGACCCGACAGATCGAGCCCTGACTGCACAAGCGCGATCATTTTGTACCAGGTTTCGTACATCTCGCGGCCGTAAATGCCTTTGACCTGGAGCATCTTGAAAATGATCTCGTTCCAATCAACGGCAAAGGCAGTTGGTGCGATGCCAAGCAGCGCAATTTTCCCGCCACTATTCATCCGCGCGATCATCTGGCGCATGGCCGCCGCGGCACCCGACATTTCCAGCCCAACATCGAAGCCTTCGGTCATGCCGATATCGTCCATCACGTCGCGAAGGGTTTCCTGACCGATATCGACGACGCGCGCCACGCCCATTTGGCGGGCCAAATCCAGGCGGTAGGGGGCGATATCGGTGATCACAACCCGACGGGCACCGACCTTTTGCGCCACAAGCGCCCCCATAATGCCAATCGGTCCGGCGCCGGTGACCAGGACATCCTCGCCAACCAGGTCAAAGGACAAGGCGGTATGGACGGCATTGCCTAAGGGATCAAAGATGGCGGCAATCTCATCAGGAATATCGTCGGGAATGGGCACCACGTTTGCTTCGGGCAAGACAAGAAATTCGGCGAAACTACCTGGGCGGTTCACACCCACGCCTTGCGTGTTGCGGCACAAATGCGCCCGCCCGGCGCGACAATTGCGACACGCCCCGCAGGTGATGTGACCTTCGCCAGAGACACGCTGCCCGATCGTGTATTTTGTCGCTGCAGCACCCAGCCCCGCGATCTCGCCGGCAAATTCGTGACCGACCACCATCGGCACCGGCACGGTCTTTGCCGACCATTCATCCCAATTCCAGATATGCACATCGGTTCCGCAGATCGCGGATTTTCGCACTTTGATCAGAACCTCCCCAGGGCCGGCTTCCGGCACCGGCACATGTTCCATCCAAAGCCCTGGTTCCGGACGCGATTTGACCAGCGCGCGCATGTCATTGCGCATCAGATGATGCCCATCTCGCGACCGACCGCGACAAACGCATCTATGGCGGTATCAAGTTCAGCCCGGCTATGGGCCGCTGACATCTGTGTGCGAATGCGATCCTGGCCTTTCGGGACCACCGGATAGCTGAACGGCGCGACGTAGACGCCCCGCGCGTCAAGCCGGGCCGCCAGCTCTTGAGCGCGCTTGGGGTCGCGCAGCATGACCGGGATGATCGGATGTTCGCCCGGCAAGAGGTCAAAGCCCGCCTGCCCCATCCGGGCCCTGAAATGCACCGCATTGTCCATGAGCCGATCTCGGCGCTCGGTCGAAGCCTCCAGCATGTCGAGAACCTTAATCGATGTGGCCGCGATCACTGGGGCTAAGGTGTTTGAAAATAGGTAGGGACGCGAACGTTGGCGCAGCCAATCGACCACCTCAGCCCGCGCGCAGGTATAGCCGCCCGAGGCCCCGCCCAAAGCCTTGCCCAGCGTACCGGTCATGATGTCGATGCGCCCCATCACGCCGCAATGTTCGTGACTTCCGCGACCGGTTGGTCCCAAAAATCCGACTGCGTGGCTGTCGTCGACCATAACCATGGCGCCGAATTCGTCTGCCAGATCGCAAATATCGGCAAGCTGCGCGATATAGCCGTCCATGGAAAACACGCCATCGGTCGCAATCAACTTAAAACGGCAATCTTGCGCGGCCTCCAACTGCCGGCGTAGATCGGCCATGTCCGAATTGGCGTAGCGCAACCGGGTTGCCTTACTCAACCGCACCCCATCAATGATGGACGCATGGTTGAGGGCATCGGAAATGATCGCATCTTCCGGACCCAAAAGCGTCTCAAAAAGCCCAGCATTGGCGTCAAAGCAGCTCGAATAGAGGATCGTGTCCTCAAATCCCAAAAATGCCGTAAGGCGGGCTTCGAGGTCTTTGTGTTCCTCTTGCGTGCCGCAAATGAAGCGCACCGAGGACATCCCGTATCCGTAACGCGTCAACGCGGCGCGACCGGCTTCGACAAGATCGGGATGATCCGACAGGCCCAGGTAATTGTTGGCGCAAAGATTGATAACATCGCGGCCCGATGCCAGGCCTACCGTGCCCGATTGCGGCGTGGTGATTACGCGTTCTTCTTTATAGAGACCGGTTGATCTCAATGTGCCCAATTCAGATTGCAAATGGTCGATGAATGTCTGGTGCATGCACAGCTCCTGCCCGCGTCTGGGGCCAATTGATCACGCAGTGTTCACATCGGACCGCCCGAATGCGACCGTTGCATTCACGCTTGTGCGAAATCCTATCCCGTGCAACCGTGTAGTCCGCAAAAATGCAAACCGGGCAGCATCATGCCCGGAAAGGGAGGAATATGATGAACAGACTGAACATGACCCGCCGGGTCGTGCTGGCGGCGGCGACCAGCCTGGCGATGGCCGGATACGCACATGCCGATGGCCACCAGATATTGGACGATATCCACTTTCTCATCCCAGGTGGTGCGGGTGGCGGCTGGGACGGCACCGCGCGCGGCACGGGCGAGGCCCTGACCAATGCCGGCCTGGTCGGCAGCGCATCCTACGAAAATATGTCCGGCGGCGGGGGCGGTGTCGCCATTGCGCATCTCATCGAAAATGCCGAATCGATGGGTGACACGTTGATGGTCAATTCCACTCCGATTGTGATCCGTTCGCTCACCGGAGTGTTCCCACAAAGCTTCCGCGACCTCACACTCGTTGCCGGGACGATCGGGGATTACGCCGCCATCGTGGTGCAAACCGACAGCGACGTTGGGGATATGGGCCAACTACTCGACGCATTCCGCAGCCAAGGCGATGATTTCGCAATCGGCGGCGGGTCGGTGCCGGGCGGCATGGACCACTTGGTCGCGGCCATGGCGATGGAGGCCGCAGGGGAAGACCCGACAGCCTTTAACTATATCCCCTATGATGCCGGCGGCGAAGCGATGGCAGGCTTGCTTTCGGGTGAGATCGACGCGTTGTCTACCGGCTTTTCCGAAGCAGTAGCGCTGGCGCAGCAAGGCGAAGTGCGCATCATCGGCGTGACCTCAGAGGAACGTGTGGATGCCTATCCCGATGCGCCGACCATGATGGAACAGGGGCTTGATACGACCTTTGTGAATTGGCGCGGTTTCTTTGCGGCCCCCGGGCTCGATAGCGAGACGCTCGCAGGCTACCAAGCGGCGCTCGAGGCGATGTACGAGACCGATGCTTGGGAAGAGGTCCGGTCGCGCAATGGCTGGGTGAACATCCACAATTCCGGGGATGATTTCCGGGCCTTCCTCGAAGAACAAGAAACACAAATCGGCGATCTGATGCGGACCCTGGGCTTTTTGTAAAGCACCACGCATTTGAAGCTCTGGGGCTCCCGGCTGGGGGCCCCAAACACCCAGGGGGGGACAGTTATGGCGCTTGACCGCTGGATCGCGCTTATCTTTGTCGCATTTTGCTGCGCCTACGGATACGTCGCATTTTTCGCTATGGATGGCGCGCTGAGGCCGTTTGAGCTGCGAAACCCGATATGGCCGTCGACCTTTCCTAAAATCTTGTCCGTGATTGGCCTCGTCCTGGGTATGTTCGTTTTGCTTGGATTTGAGAAATCCGAAGAAAGCCAGCCCGGTGCCACAGATATCGATTATCGCCGGCTGACCGACTACAATCTCGGCCAAGCCATCGGTCTATTGGTTTTGATGGTGGTCTATGCGCACACCCTTCGCCCGATGGGCTTTTTGCTAACAACCACGCTGTTCCTCGTTACGGGAAGTGCGCTCTTGGGCGAGCGCCGCTGGCTCCTCATGATCGTCGTCGCCGCCTTGGCCACGGGCTTTGTTTGGTACTTGGTCCAGCAGGTCTTGGGCATTTTTCTGCGGCCGCTGCCGTTTTTCATGGGGAACTGAGCCATGCTAGAAGGTATCCTGATCGGCCTGTCCGCCGCCTTCTCAATCCAGAACCTTTTGATGGTGATCGCGGGTTGTTTGATTGGCACATTCATTGGCATGCTGCCGGGTTTGGGGCCGATGTCGATCATCGCCATTATGATCCCCGTGGCGATCTCTCTTGGCGATCCCGCCGCGGCACTGATCTTATTGGCCGGCGTGTATTACGGGGCGATCTTCGGCGGCTCGACCTCGTCGATTTTGCTTAACGCACCGGGGGTTGCCGGCACGGTTGCAACAAGTTTCGACGGCTATCCGATGGCGCGAAAGGGCCAAGCGGGCAAAGCGTTGACGATTGCTGCGGTCGCCAGTTTTTCCGGCGGAACGATCGGGGCGATCTTGCTGGCAATTTTTGCGCCGGCGCTGTCATCGGTGGCGCTGCTCTTCCATTCCGCCGAATATTTCGCGTTGATGGTCGTAGGGCTGTCGGCGATCGCCGCTTTTGCCGGATCAGGCCAAGTTGCCAAAGCATTGATGATGACGATCCTCGGCCTGATGCTGGCGACTGTTGGCGAAGGCGCGATTTTCAACGGCGCGCGCTTCACATTCGGCGTGATGGATCTGCAATCGGGCATCAGTTTCATCACCCTTGCGATGGCCATGTTCGCCTTGCCAGAAGCGCTGTTTCTGGTCCTGAACCCGGCGCGGTCCTCGCAAGGCGATGGCAGCTCTGGCGCGATCACCAACTTGCGATTCTCGCGTGAGGAAGGGCGCAAGATGGTCCCTGTGATCGGGCGCCAATCACTGCAAGGCTTTTTCATCGGCGTCTTGCCCGGTGCGGGCGCGACGATTGCATCGTTTCTGGGCTACGCCGTTGAACGCAACCTGGCGAACCCCGAGGAGCAGAAGGAATTTGGCAATGGTTCGGTAAAGGGCCTCGCTGCACCAGAGACCGCCAACAACGCCGCGTGCACAGGGTCCTTCGTGCCGCTGCTGACGCTCGGAATACCCGGCTCAGGCACAACAGCAATTCTCTTGGGCGCCCTCATTGCGCTAAACGTCACGCCTGGCCCACGCTTGATGACCGATGAGCCACAGATTTTCTGGGCCGTCATCATCTCGATGTATATCGGGAATTTGGTCCTTTTGGTTCTGAACCTTCCCCTCATCCCATATATCGCCAAAATCCTGGCGATCCCGCGCAACTTTCTGATCCCGTTCATTTTGTTTTTCACGCTGATGGGCGCCTATATCGGTCAAAACAACGCGACGGAGCTATTGATCTTGGTCGGATTGGGTGTGATGGCAACGGTGTTGCGGTTTGCCAATTTCCCGCTGGCCCCGCTGCTGATCGGTTTCATCCTGGGCACCATGTTGGAGGATAACTTCTTCCGCTCGATGATGCTGTATCGCGGCCCCGAGTTTATTTGGGAACGACCGATGACGGCAGGTCTGCTGATCTTGGCCGCCGTGTTGGTGGTGCTGCCGGGGTTCCGGGCGGCGCGGGCACGCGCCAAGGCGCGGACGCGCGGCGTGGCAGATGGGGATTGACCCGCTCGCAGGAATTCGCGTTTTAGACCTCACGAATGTCTTGGCAGGCCCGTTTTGCTGTCAGCAATTGGGCTTGATGGGCGCCGAGGTGATCAAGGTGGAAGCCCCGGTGCGCGGCGATTTGGCCCGCAGCCTTGGGGCTGACCCAAAACTCAACGCCGCCGGTATGGGGATATCGTTTCTCGCGCAAAACGCCGGAAAACGCTCCATTACGCTCAATCTCAAAACCGACGCGGGCCGCGCCGTCCTGATGCGCCTGATCAAAACTGCCGATGTCTTGGTCGAAAACTTCCGACCCGGCGTCATGGACCGGCTGGGCTTGGGTGCCGAGGTTTTGCGCGCCGCGCAACCACATCTAATTTATGCCGCGATCTCCGGTTTTGGCCAAGACGGGCCTTGGCGCGATAGGCCGGCCTATGACCAGATCATCCAAGGCGCCGCAGGCGTGATGGCGATCACCGGTGCCCCCGACGGGCCACCGACCCGGGTCGGTTTTCCGTTGGCCGACACGATCGGCGGTCTCACCGCCGCGATGGCCATCTGCGGCGCGCTTCAAGCCCAGCCCCGCGGCACGGTCATCGATGTGTCGATGTTGGATTCTGTGCTCACAACGATGGGATGGGTTGTGTCGAACTGGCTGATCGGCGGGGTCGCGCCAACCGCTCAGGGCAATGAGAACCCGACCTCGGCGCCGTCTGGCGCCTTTCAAGCCGCCGATGGGCTCTTGAACATCGCGGCCAACAAAGACGAACAATGGCGGGTGCTTGCGCAACATCTCGGTCGTCGGGACCTGATGGACCGGCCGGAATTTGCGACCCGAGAGGACCGTAAGGCACACCGTTTGGTGCTAAAGGCGGAATTGGAGACTGTGTTGGCGACACGGCCTGCACGCGATTGGGCGCGCGAGCTCAACGCACTCGGCGTGCCGGCCGGCCCGGTCTTGCGCGTCGAAGAGGCCTTGGCCCATCCGCAAGTCGCAGAACGCGGCCTATTGGCCGCTATTTCCTCCGGAGCAGATACGGATCGAACCATTCAGATCGCAACCGCAGGATATCGCCAAGACGGCGTGCGACCCCGCCCTCAGGCCGCACCGCCGACACTTGGGGCCGATACGCGCGATATCTTGGTCGATTTGGGCTATGGCGCGGCTGAAATAAACCAATTGGCGAAAGAGGGCGTGACATGAGCGGCGAAGACGTCTCGGATTGGTGGCGGACCGCGATCATCGATATGGAACCCGGCCGTATCGACATTCGTGGCTATCCCATCCAAGAGCTGATCGGTCACCTGAGCTTTCCGCAAATGATCTGGCTTATGGTCACGGGCACTGAAATTGCTGGGCCTCGGGAACGTTTGCTTGAAGCCGCGTTGGTTGCGGCGGTTGATCATGGCCCGCAGGCGCCCTCGATTGCCGCTGCCCGCATGGCCGCGACCTGTGGCGTCGGTCTTCAGAACGCGATGGCAACGGGCGTCAACATGCTCGGCGATGTCCATGGCGGGGCGGGGGAACAAGCGGTGGTGCTTTTGCAGTCGCTTGCCCAAGATGCCGCGCCGCTTGCGATGGCAATTGCCGCGTGGCAGTCCCAAAACGGGCGATACCTGCCGGGATTTGGCCACCGATTTCACACTCCGGTCGACCCACGCGCCCCGCGTCTTCTGTCGCTTGTGGATGACGCCGCAAAGGACGGTGTGATTTCGGGCCAATTTGCTCGAATCGGGAGGGCAATCGAGGCCCATTTGGCGGAAACCAAAGGCCGCCCTGTCCCGATGAATATCGACGGGGCAACAGCGGTGATCTATGCCGAATTGGGTTGCCCCCCGGCTTTGGCGCGGGGTTTTTTTTGCCTGTCCAGATCGGTGGGCATCCTGGCCCATGCCTGGGAGCAAAAACAGCAAGGCGGCCGTAACAAGGGCCCAACCCCGCCGGACTACCGCTGGACCTACGACGCCACCTAGCCGCGCCGTAGGTGCCAGAGCATCTCTAGATCCGCCAATAGCCCAGAGGATATGCGGGCCGATGCTGTCGGTTTGAGCGGCGTGGATTGAGGCGTCACACCAGACAGAGGTGGGGCTGCTTCGTCGGCAGGGCCCGGCAATGCGCCGGAAGCCAGACGATCCACCAAATGGCGGATTGCAACCCGAAGCTCTTGCGCCTCGCGCATCGCTGCCAGCATAATACGACGCTCAAACGCCTGGGCAATGCATCTACGCAGCGTCTCGACATCGAGGCTATCCTTGACGACGTAGTCGGCGCAGCCTGCGCGCATCGCTTCGACAATGATATCAGGTTCGGTCGCACGGCTAAGCATGATCGGCACGGCGCGGGCCTGATCGGGGTGAGCCAATAGAATCTGCAGCGCATCCAGGCCGGACGCGAACCCCAGCCAGAAATCGATGAAAACGAGGTCATAGGTCTGCCGATCCAAAGCTGGGCGAAAAAACTCCACTGAGCCTACCTCGGTCAAATCGGCGCGCAGGCCCGCGCGCGACAAGACACGTTGCAGGCGCAACCGGTCCGTTGCATCATCTTCCAACACAAGAACCTGCAACCGACGTCGATGTTTTGACTTAGCACCCGGATATGCATCCCGGAGCAGCTCCTCCAAGAGGGAGACGGTCATCTTCGCTCTTCTCCTTGTGGTCGATTTGCGCCCCAAAGGGTCGCCGGACCACCGGCCGAAGACAGGTTCGGCCCGGCATGTATCCGGTCCGTATTCAGACCGATTACGCCAGCAGCCTTAATAGGTGGTTACACTTGTCTTTAGGGTATAATTCGGTCGTCAGGACCGGGCATGCGAAAAATACAGTGCTGACCGCGGCCGCTCCGCTTGGACGCATAGAGCGCTTCGTCGGCATCGCGCAGCATCTGTGAGGGGTCGGGCTTTGCATAAAAGCTAGACCTTGTGCTGCCAATGGAGGCGCCAATTTCGACGAATTGCCCCTCGATCTCGAGCGGCAATTTGACGTCAGACAGGATGCGTTCGGCGATTGCATGCAACATCGCCGGCTCATCGGTACCGCGGATCACAAGGGCGAATTCGTCGCCGCCCATGCGAACGGCCATATCCTCATCGCGCACGGCGGCCAGCAGGATTTTCGCGACATGCTGCAAAACTGCGTCGCCGGCGGCATGGCCCATCTCATCATTGATTTCTTTGAAATGGTCGAGATCGATTTGGATAATCCCAAAGGGTTGGTCGAACCTTTGGGACAATCGGTCAAGGAACGCGGTCAACGCGCGACGGTTGGCCAGACCGGTCAATTCGTCCGAAGCCGCGCGCGCCCGTGCGGCGGTTTCTGAAGCAACAAGCCGATCGGTTAGGTTACGCGAGGCCTCCGATACCGAGCGGACGGCTTCGCTGAGGTAGAGGAGGTCAACCGTTTGATCACAGTGCGAGAAATCCGATAGCGTCAGGCCGCATTCTTCCACGGCTTCGGCAAATGAAAGACCCAGGGAGATGTTCAAGATACCGCCACCCCCGTTGGGCAACGCCAGGCATTGGCCGCGCAAGGCGAGGCCAGGGCGGCTGCGCAGGTGCAGGCTTAACCGTTGTCCTTCGAGCGCCAGAAGTCCCCCAACGGTGTCGCCCCCGCTTGGCCTGCGCAACACCACATAGTCCAGCACAGTGTCGCTGTCGTTTTGCACCGCTCCGTGCAGCTTTTTCAGCGTCGGCCCGACCCGCAGGACACGGCCATTTTGGTCGAACCGGATATGCATCGGCATCAGCGCATCAAGCGCCGCACCCGGCAAAGCGACCATATCTTGCGGCTGAGAAAGGTGCTGGTTCATGTAACGCCCCCCCCCAGGGAGAAACTGTTGCCCTCGGCAAAGCAATTGTCCAACAGTTCGACCTCGATCAGGGAGCTGAGCGGGCCTGTTTCTTGCGCCTCCATCAAGACCAGGGCGCCATAATCGTCGGCGATTGCGCGCAAAGTCCCAAGTACGACCGCGGAAAGGTTCACCTTTGGCCAAATGAGGTTCAACTCGATGCGATTGTGTGCGCTATTATGGTTCAGGGTCAGATCGGGGACCTCTAAATACGGAATCGCCATTTTGGCCCGACCCGGCAATTCATCGATTGAGAATAAAAATTCGCGAAAGTCGGTGCCGCCAAAGCGCAAAAGGCGGCGGATACCGGGCTGCTTTGGATTTGTCGCCACCCAGGTGCCGACATCCTCCATAAACGCTGCGGGTGGTTTGTCTAGCCGACGGGAAGCGGCGAAAATCACGCGTTCTGTTAGAGCGGGATTGTATCGCATCATGGCTTCGAAATCTTCGAATTCGAGACCCGCATCCCGCCGTATCGAACCCCACACACCGGTCCCGTATGTGTCGACCAAAAACCCTTGGAAGGCTCTATTGACCAATCCATGCATGCAAACGAACCTCTTCCACCCGAGTGACAAGCACGTCTGCGTTAAAGGGATTTGATGAAGAAATGGTTCCGGTGATCAACTGATCAATAATCGGTGGGCGCGCCGCCCTCTGCCTTCCGGCGGGCCACAAAGTCGCGCAGTTCCTCGTCGATTGCCGGATCGATCGGCGGTGGCTCAAATTCGGCAAGGATCTTCTTGTACGTTCGATGCGCCCGTTCGGCCGTCCAAACAGAACCGTCAAGCTGCCAAGCCTCAAAGTTGCGCCAATCCGACAGGAACGGCTGATAAAAGGCCGATTGGTACCTGTCTTGGGTATGCTGGCAGCCAAAGAAATGGCCGCCGGGCCCAACTTCGGCAATCGCATCGATGGCAATCTCATCTGGCCCGGTCGCCCACAAGCTCGGCTCGAGATACCTTTGGATCTGTTGCAGAACCTCGCAATCCATCACGAACTTTTCGGGGCTGGCGATCAGACCGCCCTCCAGCCAACCGGCTGCATGGTAGACAATGTTGGTGCCCGACTGCACCGCGGCCCACAACGATTGCGAGGTTTCCCACATTGCTTGCCCATCCGGAACGTTTGACGCACACACGCCGGACGAGCGCATCGGCAAATTGTAATACCGCGCCATCTGACCGGTCATCTGCGTTGCACGCATATATTCGGGCGTGCCGAATGCCGGCGCGCCGGATTTCATGTCGACATTGGATGTGAAGGTTCCGATGGCCGCGGGGCATCCGGGCCGGACAACTTGTCCCAGAACAATCGCCGCTAAGGCCTCCGCGATCGACAGTGTCACAGCACCCGACATGGTCACCGGGCTCATCGCGCCTGCAAGCGTAAAAGGCGTCACCACCGTTGGCTGACCGCGCCGAGCCAGCCGCATCAAACCATCAAGCATCGGATGATCATGCTGCAACGGAGAGACGGAATTGATGTTGGTATACATTAGCGGGGTTGCATCGAATTCATCATGGCTAAGCCCGCCGGCAATGCGCACCATCTCCATAACGTCTTCGACCCGTTCGGCCCCGAGCGAATAGGCATGTGCCACTTTGTCGGTCAGCGTCAGTTTTTCATACAAACAGTCAAGATGGCGCGTCGAGGCATGCAGATCGATCGGCTCCACAGGATAGCCCCCGGCGAAGTGGATGCAGTTAAAATACTGCGTTAGCTTCATAAATTCCTTGAAGGTCTCGAAATCCCCGGGTCGTTTGCCGCGCGCCATATCCCATGCATTCGGCGGTGAAGAGACGTTGCCAAAGAGGATATGCCCGTCGCCAACGATAAGCTCTTTGTCCGGATTGCGTGGGGTAAGCGTGAAGGACGACGGCACCAGCGCGATTTGTTCCATAACGAATGCCGGGTCCATGAAAACGGTTTCGTCTAGGATGCGACAACCCGCTTTGGCGAGAACCCCACGCGCCTCGGCGTTAAGAAACACGATCCCCAATTCCGAAAGGATGCGCATCGCGCCTTGATGGATGGCCTCAATCCCTTCGGCCGTCAAAGGCTCAACCGGCGGGTCGACCAGCTTTGGCACCCGCCAATGCGTCTGGTCAATCGCATGCCCGCCCGATCGGGCGGCATGTCCGCGCCGCCCCCCTGCGCGCCGGCGCTTTGGTTCCGCGATTTCGGTTGTCATCGGCATCTCCCGCGGCGGTGCGCTCTGCTGGCATCCAAACAAGCACGGGCGGGCCGCGTCTGCGTTGCCGGTTTGCGACATTGCGCGTCGCAATCGGGGCGCATTCACGTCCAGTGCGGCAGTTCTCCACCAGGCAGCCCTGCCCGGATTTGACCGATCCGTTCGGGCGACCAGTTCATCGCGTCGCTGGCTTGCAATACCCAAGCATCATCCATCAGCAAGAAATCAACAAGGCTGGCAAGAAAGTCAGGCTCACTGGCGCGTGCGCGCAAATCGTCCAAACTCGCGCCGGTTGCGCCAAGGAAGACAGGCAATAGCTCCTCTTGCAGCGCCAGCCAGCCCAGCAACTTCAACGCATCGGTTTCGGCGTGTTCTGCATCCATCTGGACATCTCCGACAATTCGAAAGGGTTTTTTAACGATAAAGACAGAATGTCGAGGTCAGTCGAAACCCCGAAAAGCAGCCAGATATGATCGGCACATTTTTGGTCGTGGACCCTGTCCCGACCGCTCGAATTGCTCTGCGCGCCAAATTGCAGTCGGCGCATTACCAGGTGTCGCTGGCGGCGGCCGGCACGGCTGCACTGGCGCTCGGCCCTAACTTGCGACCGGACATGATCATCCTCGGCGATGGCCTTGCCGATATCGACACGGCCAGTCTTTGCCGCACCTTGCGTCAGCAGGATTGGGCCGCCGACATTCCCATTTTGGTCATCGCATCGCGCCGCGAACCGGCCCAATGGGCCGCAATCTTGAAGGCTGGGGCCGATGATATTATCGGCGGTCCAGTCGATGACGGCGCACTTTTTGCCCGTATCCGACGATCGCTAAGCGATTTAGCGGAGCGGCGCGACCTTGCAGCACGCGTCTCGCCGATGCCGCATGGCGTATGCGGCGCGATTGATTGGGGTCACACACATACCGGCCTGATCGGATTAGTCAGCAAACGGCCCAGCCATGCACGCGCTTGGCAGTCCGCAATCACGGCCAATACGAAATTGCGGGTCGAAACCCTCGATCCCAGCCGCATTCTGGGTCGCTCCGGCGCAGAGGCGCGGCACGATGTCTTCGTCATCGACGGGGATATAGGGTCGCTTGGCGATCCGCTGCGCTTTCTGATCGATTTGCGCGCCCGCGTGCCGGACCGGATCAAGGCCACCGTTGTCTTGTGCAGTGAACAGGACAGCGAAACGGCCGCCAAAGCACTCGATCTTGGCGCAAATGGCGTCTTCCAAGGCGTGGACGACGCCAAGGAGTGCTGTGCGCGGCTGCTGGCCTTGATGCGCCGCGTGCGGCAGGCCGAACACTTGCACGCGCTGCTCGATGCAAATCTTGCAATGGCATTGGCCGACCCGCTCACCGGCCTTCAGAACCGGCGCGCCGGGCTACAGCAATTGGCCCAGTTGCGGGGTGAACCGCATGCGGTGATGATGATTGACATTGATCATTTCAAATCGATCAACGACCGCTACGGACATGCTGCGGGGGACCAAGTGTTGGTTGCGGTGGCGGGGGTCTTGCGCCAGGCTGGCGCCGACGCGCCAATCTGCGCGCGCATCGGCGGAGAGGAGTTTTTGGTTGCCATCCCCGCACGACAAAACACCGAGGCGATGGCTTTGGCCAATGCGTTGCGCAAAAAGGTGGCCGATCAAGTTTTGTCCGTCGTGGGACAGGCTCTGCATGTAACCGTCAGTATCGGTGTCGCCAGTCTTGAGCCTGGAGAAGCTGTCGAAACCACACTGGCTCGCGCCGACCGCGCGCTCTACGCTTCAAAACGACATGGACGCAATCGGGCAAGCCTTGCCCTTGAGCCGCAACTGGCGGATTGAAGCAGACCCGCGCCTACGGATCGTCTCCCCGATCTGGCGCGTTGCGTGCGATCGCCCGGCGCAAAGATTGCTCAAGCCGATCGGCGAAGAGCGCGCGCGCCTCGGGGCTCATTGCCTCAACATGGTCAAGCAAAATGCCATGGCCGGCCTCCTGCAGCGCTGCACCATGCCCACGCTGTGCCGACAAAGCCACTTCGGCGGCGGCGCGGTCAAAGCTGTCGGCCCGAAGCAATTCGATAAACCCGCGGATCGCCCGCCCCAACGGACGGCTATCTTCGGCAAAGAGGTCCCGGTTTTCCCGCAATTGGCCACCCAAGGCCCGCCGATCATCCGCCGACAAGGCTGGCACAAACGGGCCCAACCCGATGGCCCTCAAGCCCATCATGGGGCCATTTGAATGCCGACCAACACCGGAAAACGCCAATCCTGCAACCAGGCCCAAAACCATCAGGTTGAGACCCAAGGATAGGGCCAATGCGATCCGCATAACACGCGGCGCGCGCCGTTTGACGGCTGGCTCAGTCATTGCTCTACCTCAAAATCAAGCGCAAAACCGACAGCATCGAAACCGGCAAAACCTGCCGCGTTCTGTCCGCTAATCAGTGTCGAGAATACACCGTCGGTGGCAAAAGCGGCCGTGCTGGGCAACACAAGTCCAAAAGTAACGCCCGCAGCACAAGCCGCCGCCAAGCCCGACACTGTCAGCCACCCTCCCAAAACTTCAACCCATCCGGAGCGGCGGGGTTGGTGGGGGATTGCGGATGCCGCGGCCTCGGCTTGCCTTATCGTTTCAGCGTCGGCCATGACCCTGGCAATTAAGTCGTCGCTCGGCCCCGGCGCGGCGCGCGCTGCAGCAAAGAAGCTCTCTAGCTCCACCGCGTCGGTGTCACGATCAGCTGTCATATCCAAGCGCCTCCTTCTGGTCCTTCAGCGCCGCTGCCAATGCGCGACGGCCTCGGGCGGTTAAACTCTCCACTGCCTCAACCGAGATGTCCAATGCGGTAGCAATATCCGGGTTCGACAACCCCTCGATGTGACGCAGCACAACGGCCTGACGTTGCCGCTCCGGCAGGTCTTGTAACGCCGCATCAAGCGCGGCCCGGCGCGTTGCATCGTCCATCTGCTCGGCCGGCGCCTTTGTCTCGTCTGGCGGCTCCGGCACGGTGTCGAGCGGTGTCGACTTCACCCGAGCGCGGATCCGGTCGACCGCAAGATTGGCCGTGACGCGATACAGCCACGTTGCAGGCCGCGCCGGACCATCGGTTTTCCAATCGGCCGCCGCGCGCCACAGTCGCAGCATCGCCTCCTGCGCGACATCCTCGGCCTCGGCCTGGTTTCCCAGAACCCGGGCGGCATGACCGAGCGCCTTGGGCAGCAAACGCTTGGTCAAGACCCGCGCCGCAGGGGTGTCGCCCCGCGCAAACAAGACCATGAGCGCATCGTCCGAGAGCGCGTCGAGTTCTGCATCCTGCGGCGGCATAATCGATGTCTACCGGTCCTTTACGGCGGAGGCAAAGGGCACCCATGATGGTGCCCTTTGCAGACCAAAGCAAACCTGCCCCTGGGTCAGCCACGATGTCCAAAGACGCCGCCACGACCCGGCTCACCCATCCGGCCACGTGCCTGTTCGAACTCTTCTGCATTGATGCTGCCATCGCCATCCGCGTCCAGCCGCTCGAAAATCCGCTCAGCAAACCGCATGCGCCGGTCCTCTTCTTGCGCGTCGCGCACGGCCGCGATTTCATCTTGGCTGACGCTCCCATCGGCATTTGTGTCGAAGTTCTCAAAGAAACGGTCGACGTTTTGCATGGCGCGTTCGGTGGCCTGCGCAGTCATTTCCTCGCGCGTGATGGTCCCGTCACCATCGGCATCAGCCTGTTCGAACCCGCGCTCTCCGCGCGCCATCAGCTCTTCTAAGGTGAGCGCGCCATCGCCATCGGCATCAAGTTCGGCAAATACCTCCGCACCGGGTCTTGGCCCCTCTTGCGCCACCGCCGGCAGACCAGCGACAACACCCAAAGGCAACAACAGCGACAGAGTGATGATTTTACGATCCAACATGTCTTCTTTTCTCCTGTTAAGCTTCTTGCTTGCCTCCGTCTCACGGCCAGCGAGATAAATTCCGTCGCAACTTTTTCGAAAATCTCGCGCTGGCCGCGGCGCAGCGTCGCGTGTGGCTTTGTCTCGCTTTGCCTTCCCGTATCTTTTTCATAGGACAAGCGTATCGCATGATGGCAGGACATACCGATGTCGGACGTAGACACGACGCAGCAAGAGACCTTTCCCAAAGATAGGCCCGCCTGGCCCGCCATTCGCCGCGGTTGGCGACAGCGATGCCCGGAATGCGGGCGCGGCACGCTTTTCGACGGCTACCTTAAATTGCGGACCGAATGCCCGATCTGCCAAGCGGATATGACCCATGCGCGCGCCGATGACGGGCCGGCCTATCTGTCGATTTTGATCACGGCAAAGGTGATGGGTCCGCTCATGCTATGGACGTATTCGGCGTTCCAGCCCGATCCTGTCTTGTTGGCGGCGGTCTTTTGCGTTGGCGTTTCGGCCATGGCGCTTTACCTCTTGCCGAGGTTGAAAGGGATGATTGTGGGGATCCAATGGGCCAAGCGGATGCACGGGTTTTAACCGACGCACCCATTCGGGACGCGGCAACGATCATATTGCTTCGCGATGCAACGACACGGCCGCGCGTGCTAATGGGTCAACGCGGCAAATCTGCGGCGTTCATGCCGTCGAAATTCGTCTTTCCCGGCGGCGCGGTCGACCCTGATGATGCGCGGATGCCACTGTCTCGAGCCATTCCAGCGGGCGATCATGCAGCGCTCAGCAAGCGGTCCGAGGTAAGACCCGAGACCCTGATTTCTGCTGCGACCCGTGAGCTTTGGGAAGAAACCGGGCTGCTTCTTGGCCAAAGCGGTGTTTGCGCGGACCCGCCCCTGGGTTGGCAAGGCTATTGCGCCACTGGGAATTTGCCCGATGGCGCATCGATGTCGTTTCTGTTTCGTGCGATCACCCCGCCGGGACGGCCCCGCCGATTTGATGCAAGGTTCTTCTTGGCCGCCGCCGACGCGCTCGCCTCCGATCCCGACGATTTTTCAGGCGCCGAGGATGAGCTGAGCCACTTGCAATGGGTTCCGTTAGAAGACGCTCGCGGCTTTGACATGCCGTTTATTACCGAAGTGGTTCTGGCCGAGCTTGGCGCCCGTATCACGGGGCGCGCCGCCGAGGGCGTGCCGTTTTTTGACAATGCCCATGATGCAAGCCAGTTTTTCCGGCTCTAGAACGTGCCAGCCACGATCAACCCGAGCGACAGAACGATCAGTCCGATACCGATCGCCTCGGATCGTTTGACGCGTTCTTTCAACCAAAACACCGAAAACAAAAAGGTGAAGACCAATTCGATTTGGCCGAGCGCTTTGACATAGGCCGCGGTTTGCAAGGCGAATGCCGTGAACCAACCAATCGATCCCAGCATGGAGGTTGCGCCCATCGGAAGAGCCACGCGCCAGGCCAAGAAAACGCGCGCGATCTCGCGCCGGTCGCGCCAGGCAAGCCATAGGCCTAAGCTCAACACTTGAACCGAGGTCGCCGTCAATAGAGCAAGCGCCGCGCGCAGCGGAGCATCGCCCCCGCTAAGGCTGAGCGTCGCACCCCGGTAACACACGGCCGACACGCCAAACAAAAGACCAGAGGCAAGCCCGTAGCCCGAAGCCACATTGAAAATCCGCGCCGAAAGCGGCAACCCGGTTTCCTCAGGCGGGTCGGACAGGACCAAA
Source organism: Pseudomonadota bacterium (assembly GCA_039183205.1). Lineage (GTDB taxonomy): Bacteria > Pseudomonadota > Alphaproteobacteria > Rhodobacterales > Rhodobacteraceae > HKCCE3408. Next base: position 64,245 of record JBCDBR010000008.1, read on the forward strand.
ACGCCGATAAAGCCCACGGCGATTGCAATAACGACCGGAACCGACACCGCCTCGCCCAAAACGACCAGGCCAACGAGCGCCGTCAGGATGACCTCGGATTTTTTGAGCGTAATGCCCACGTAAAAATGTCTATGGGCGAACAATGCCACCACACAGGCGGTGGCGGTCATTTGCGCCAATGCGCCGATGACGGAATAGGTCAGGTAACCGGGGGCCGGTTCGGGCCATGCCTGCCCGGTCGTCGCTTTGTAGGCCACCAAAGCCAGCGCAACAAACGGCAACGCGTAGACAAAGCGCGCCCACGTGGCGCCTGCGGTCGACAGGGTCGTCACCTTTAGGTGCCGTTGCAGCAGAAACCGCAGGTTCTGCATGAAGGCAGCGAAAATGGTGACGGGGATCCAAAGCGGCATGCCCCCTCATGCGCGCTGCATCAGCGCGGCGCAAGATGCGGCGGTGTGCAGATCAGTTATTTGGGTAATGCGGATGGGCGACCGGGTCTTTCGCGCGCCAGAAATGCCGCCGAAACACCTCGCCATAGGATGGGTAGCGATATCCGTAATTCCGCGTTAGGTATTTTTGCTGATTGGCGAAATACAGACGTGGAAGCCGGTACCACGGCACCCGCGGATGCATGTGGTGCACGACATGGAAATTGTTGTTGAGGAACAGAAAAGCCAAAAGCCCGCGATCCTCGATCACTACGGTGCGGCCGCGCATACGCTCATGCGCTTGATGTTCGAGAAATGTGCGGATCTTCAGAACCGATAGGCCAAGGTAGCAGGCAAGCAGATACGCCCAGACCGGCATCGGTGCCACAAACACGATGGCCAGCACTGGCACGATGGCCAGCACGTGCAATAGCCATGCACGGGCCACGCCCGGTCGCTGATGCGCAATCGCGCGCAGATCGGACGCCATGAATGCCACCTGTCCGACCAGCGGCCCGACAACAAGCCGACCAAGCATCGTGTTGTTAAACCCCAAAAGGGCGCGCACCGCACGTGGCAATCGCTGCCATGTAGCCGGGTCCAGATAATTCGTTTCCGGATCGTCATAAGGATCGGTCAGGTTCGCATCCTGATGATGGGCCAAATGCGTATCCCGAAACCGAAGATAGGGGATCGCTAGGTTCAACGATGCAAAAACCAACCCTTGACTGACGCGACGCGACGGTAACGGGTGACCATGCGTGACTTCGTGCTGCAACGACGAATGAAGCGCAATCGTCAACGTTGCCAGCACCACCGCCGGTAAGATCGCCCAAGCCGCAAGCCATAGGGCCGCGGCCCAAACGAAATAACAGCCCAAAATCAACCATACGGTCGGCCATTCGATCCGCATATGTCCTCCAGCAATGTTCTACAAGGGCCGCCCCAAGCCCTTTATCTCGTTACCAAAGCTTGCTTTTTTGCGTCAGTCAGAGTTTTCTAATCAAAAGATCACGGATGTTTCATTTTCTAAACAATGTTGGATATACCCGATAAGCGCGACCGCGCTGCTCTCTTCCGGGAACGGATCGCCATGGCGATGGTTCTGTCGGGAACGTCGCGGGCGCATCTGGCCCGTGCGTTGGGCATTGATCGCTCAACGATCAGCCAAGTGTTGTCGGCCAAGGATGCGCGTCTGCCCGGCGCCCATATTGTCGCGGGGGCCGCACATGTGCTTGGCGTGTCTGCCGATTGGCTCTTGGGGCTGACCGACCGGCCGGAACAGGCGGGCGTTTTGCTGTCGACAACGCTTTCGATTTCCAAAACCGGCCGCGCGGCCGATGTCGATGATCAGATCTTCGCCTGGCACAAGGAGGCTGCGGGTTACAAAATCCGCCACGTCCCTGCCACGTTGCCTGACATGATCAAAACGAATGAGTTAATGGAATGGGAATACCGCCCCACCTATAACCAATCGCCCGGTCGCGCCATCGAAGTCGCCGAGGCAAGGCTTGAATGGATGCGCGCGACAACCAGCGACTACGAGATCGCGATCCCGCAACATGAATTGGCCGCCTTGGCCGAGGGTTCAGGTTATTACGCGGGCTTGGCCGCAGATCAGCGTCGTGCACAATTTGATTGGATTTTACGCGTTTACGATCAACTTTACCCAACATTACGCGTGTTTGTCTTTGATGCACGCCGGGTATTCTCGGCGCCGATCACGGTCTTTGGACCAAAAATCGCGGCGATTTATCTGGGCCGTTTCAACATTGCTTTCCGGGATCGAGAACGCGTGAATGCGCTGACCCAGCACTTCGACTGGTTGATCCGCGAAAGCCGCTACTCCGCCCGCGACGCGCCCGATCTATTGCGCCAAATGCGCGATCAAATTGTTTAACAGATCGCGCGTAACGGTTAACGCTTTAGGTGAAACGCGGCATTGAATCACCCGATTGCCGCTGCCACTCGGTCGCAAAATCACCCGAATTTATCGGCACGTTAACCATACGGCCCCGATGGGCCATGGGATCGGTATCAAGTCTTCTGTTAAAGGTTGAAAATTCCCAAGTCAGTGCGCAAGGCATCGCGGTCGGGACGTCCCCGAACACATTCTGGCCGGTTTGCTGTTCCCCAGGCGTGGGAACGCGCGGGGCCCGGGCTTGTGGTCGGCCCGGGCCCTTCTTAGATGCGCGGCGCGCCAACGAAGCGGCCCAAGCCCTTCGGTCTTGGCATATGGGCTTGCGCCGCGCCGGCGGCCGACAACCAGGCGCCGACATCGCTGCGCGGCAGGCCAACGCGGCGGGTATTCAGGTCGATATGCAACAAAAGCTGTTCCGCTGTCGCAGCACAGGCCCCATCGCGATACAATTCGTGCCACAGGTGCAGACGCTTTCCCGCGCCGTCTAGGACATGCGTCACCACCGTGATCCGGTCACCGATATCGACCTCGCCGAGATGTTGGATATGGGTCTCGACCGTAAAGACAGACCGGCCCTCGGCCACACATGCGGCATCCATCCCCGCCCAGAGCAACAGCCGATCCGTTGCATCGGAAAAGGCGGTCAGATACCGCGCCTCGTTCATATGGCCGTTGTAATCCACCCAATCGGGCGGCACGATCCGGTCGAGCGTGACGGGCGGCGCGGAAAGATCCGGCGGAGCATGCGGGGCAAGCTGCGTCTCATGCTGCGCCAAGATGGCGCCAATGCCGCTGCCGCGTGCCTTTATCGCCCGCATAGCGGCAACCATTGCGTTTCGGTCCTGGTCGACCAGCGCGGCCAGGACCGCGGGCAATTCAATGTCGCCATGGCCCACGCCCATCGCTGCGCAGAAATCGGCGGGCGCATCGGGCGAAACGACCGGAAAAAGCCAAATCGGGGCTGCGGCCCGCAGCGGCGCGGGCCCGTTACCGCCGTCCAATGTAAGGCTTTGCGTTCGCGCATCGATCGTCCAATCTGCGTGGCTCGGCTGGTTTGGCGCACGTTCATGGAAGGTGCACGCGCCCTCGGGCGGCAGTGCAATATCAAAAAGCACCGGCAAGACGGCACGCGCGGCCTTAAATGCGCGCTTGTAGGTTTCTGCGGAAGTCGCCCCGGTGACGCCCACGTCATGGCCCAAAAGAACCGCGCGCGCCGCCCAATCGGGCGCTGCCCCGGCCTGCCCTTGGATTGTCAGCCGCGCCATCAGAACGGCATGGCGTGCAACCTGTGGGTTGCATTGATCTCGCCCAAAATCTCTGTGCCGAGATGCGTGTCCAGCCCCGCAAGGATATGGTCAAGCTGCGCTTGCGTGGTGGCGCCAAAGATCGTCGCAACCGGAAATGGCCGTTGAACCGTGAACGCCAGCGACATGTGCACCGGATCAATCCCGTGCCGCCGGGCGATGGCGTGATAGGCATCGGTTGCGGCAAATGCGCGGGGTGTGGTGCGCCCACTGGGCTCTTCTTGGATGGCGAGGCGGGATCCCGCGGGGATCGCGCCGCCTTGATACTTGCCCGTCAAAATGCCGACAGCCAGGGGCGAATAGGCCAGCAGCAATACATCTTCGTTCACCGCCAGTTCAGCCAGGTCGGTGTCATAGGTGCGGTAGAGCAGCGAGTATTCGTTCTGGATCGACGCAACCCGCGGCAACCCAAGCCTATCGGAGGTATTGACCCATTGCGCCGTGCCCCAAGCGGTCTCATTCGATAATCCGAACGCACCCATTTTGCCCGCATCGATAAGGGCCTGGGCCGCGGTAAGGACATCTTCCATATGCGCGATGGTCTCGGCGCGGATTTGATGGCTTGGATCGTAAGACCACATTTGCCGGAAATGGTAATGGCCCCGGTTTGGCCAGTGAAGTTGGTAAAGATCGATGTAATCGGTTTGCAGCCGTTTCAGCGAACCTTCGAACGCCTCGGTGAAGGTGGCGCCCGTGACCGGCAGGCCTTGGCGCACGAAGCCTTCGTTGAATCCGGCCGCTTTGGTGGCGATACGAAAGGCATCGCGATGTGCAGGGGCTTGCGCCAGCCAATTGCCGATGATGCGTTCGGTTAGCCCGACGGTTTCGGGACGGATCGGATTGACCGGATACATCTCGGCTGTATCGATGAAGGTGATCCCTGCGGCCGCGGCGGCAGACAATTGACGATGAGCGTCCGCCTCGGGTGTTTGGGCGCCGTATGTCATCGTCCCCAGACAATAATCCGTAACCTCGATGCCGGAGCGGCCGAGTTGAATGGTGCGCATGTGGTCCTCGGGAAATGATTTTATAGGGGCTAGATTACGCCGCTCTTCACGGGATGCAAGACTTGAGAACATTTCAAGAACATCTATACTCCAAGCGATGGATATAACCCGCCTCACCCGCCAGTCCCACCGCCAAGCGCGCCCAGGCCTAAAGCTTTTGGGCCGGTTCGAGTTGGCGGGCGGGCGGGTACATGAATTTTGCGGTGGCGCGCGGCGGCGCCTGGCGCTTTGGGCGGCAAAAGAACTATCCGGCCCCGTCTTGTGGATCCGGCCAGGCTGGGCAACAGACAGGCTGCATATGGCAGGCGTCGCGGCCGAGATTGATCCAGGCCGGCTGCTCTTTGCAGAGCCCAAACGGGCCGAAGATCTGCTCTGGTCTCTTGAGGAAGCGTTGCGATCGGGCGCCATAGCGCTTGCCGTGGCCGAATGCCCCGAACCGCCCGATCTGACGCCTGTGCGTCGGCTGCACCTTGCTGCGGAAACCGGGGCGGAGAAAGCCGGCCGCGCGCCCTTGGGCCTGTTGCTCACACCAGGTGTCGGTGGCGCACGCGGCGTTGAAAGCCGCTGGCGCCTAGAACAGGCCCATAGGCCGGGCAAAAGCGAATGGCAGCTTGATCGGTTGCGCGCCCGCACCGCACCCGAGGCACAATGGCCGGTCATGTGGCAAAACGGTCGCGCGACCCTGGCCCCGCAACCTGAACCTGCCTGAACCGCCGGTCCTACGACCAAATCGCCTAAGGCCGCGCAAAGCCTCCGCCACGATGCACGCTAATCCCATAGGCTTTTTAAGCACTCAGTACCGCCGCTTTCTTGCGGCAGCTCGGCCCGGGGCGTGTCCCCGCTGCAGGCGGGGGCGGCAAGCCGGGTCGACCCACCCCCAGGAATACGACATCGCAAACGGCGCAAATCGGCAAGTCGGCGCGTCAGAACGCGCGTAGAAAAACGAAAACGCCCTGGTCCAACGCACTGGTCCCATGCGCCTCATCCTTTCGTTCGCGGCCCTCTTTCTTTCCGTCATTCTGCTACAGCTCTCCTCGGGCGGTGTTGGTCCGCTTGACGTCCTTTCCGGCACCGCGCTCGGCTTTTCGGCAACCCAGATAGGTCTTTTGGGATCGGCCCATTTCCTGGGGTTTTTCATCGGCTGTTGGTGGGCGCCACGCTTGATGGGCGCGGTCGGGCATTCCCGGTCCTTCGCAGCCTTCACCGCGCTTGGCGGGATCGGCCTTTTGGGCCACACCTTAACGGACGCACCTTGGGCCTGGGCCGTGTTGCGTGTGGCATCGGGGCTCTGCATTGCCGGCGCCTACACCGTTATCGAAGCCTGGTTGCAAGCCAAGGTGACCAATGCCACGCGCGGCCGCGCCATGGGCACCTACCGGATGGTCGACATCTACGCACAGCTCGCCGCACAGCTGATGATCGGCTTTCTCGCGCCCGCCTCTTACGTTTCCTACAATTTGCTGGCGCTTTTGTGCTGCGCGGCACTCTTGCCACTCACTCTCACGCGCCTGGCGCCCCCGCATGTCGCATCCGCGCCGCGACTTCAGCCCTTGCTGGCCTGGCGCCTGTCGCCCCTTGCCGTCGGCGGCGTTATTGTGGCCGGCATCGCAACGGCCGCGTTTCGGATGATCGGCCCGCTTTACGGGGCCGAGCTTGGCCTTCGCCCGGACCAGATCGGTTACTTCCTTGCCGCCTTCGTCTTAGGCGGCGCGCTGATGCAATGGCCGATGGGTTGGATCGCAGATCGCTATGATCGCAGATGGGTGCTGATTTGGATATCGCTGGCCGCCATTCTCGCCTCCGGTCTGACCGTGCTTTTGGCTGGGCTCGGCACCATCGGCATCTTCGTCGGCGCGTTTATCTTCGGCAGCGTCACCTTCCCGATTTACTCCGTCTCGGCGGCCCACGCGCATGACTGGGCAGACGACGATCAACGTGTGGAGCTTTCAGCAGCATTGATCTTTTTTTATGCCATTGGCGCCATTGTCTCGCCGCTCTTGTCGTCGCAGCTGATCGATCTTTTCGGCCCGCGCGCTCTGTTTTTCTTCATTGGGCTGGGCCATCTCGGCTTGGTCGCCTTTGGCCTTTACCGCATGCGCCGCCGCGCGACATCGGCAGCCCGGCAACCTTACGTGTGGATCCCGCGCACCTCGTTTCAGGTCGGGCGCCTGTTTCGACGCGGGAAATGACCCTGCTGGCTCTTTGCCCTGCCGTAAGCTAGAGACGGCAGACGACAGCGAAGGCAAGCGGTATGGCAAGGCATCTGATCACCTCAGCAATTCCGTACATCAACGGTGTAAAACATCTTGGCAACCTGATCGGGAGCCAATTGCCAGCCGATCTTTACGCGCGGTATTTGCGCGCCCGTGGGCATGAAGTTCTGTTTCTATGCGCCACCGATGAGCACGGTACACCGGCCGAGATCGCGGCCGCAAAAGCCGGCAAACCCGTTGCCGAATACTGCGCCGAGATGTGGCAGGTCCAGTCCGATCTTGCCGCGGGATTTCGGCTCAGCTTTGATCATTTCGGCCGCTCGTCAAGCCCGCAAAACCACGCGCTGACGCAGCACTTCGCCAAGGTTCTGGATGACGCCGGCCTGATCCGGGAAGCCACCGAAAAGCAGATGTATTCCCACGCTGATGGCCGCTTCTTGCCCGATCGCTACATTGAAGGCACTTGTCCGAATTGCGGGTTCGAAGAGGCGCGCGGCGACCAATGCGACAATTGCGGCAAGTTGCTCGACCCTGTTGACCTGATCGATCCGCATTCCACCATTTCCCAATCCACCGATCTGGAAATGCGCGACACCAAGCACCTCCACCTGCGTCAATCGGCGATGAAGGACCGGTTGGAGGCGTGGATCGACACCCGCGAAGGCTGGCCGATCCTGACCACATCGATTGCCAAGAAATGGCTGAACGACGGAGATGGATTGCAGGATCGCGGCATCACCCGGGACCTGGACTGGGGCGTGCCGGTCAAGAAAGGCGATGCGCCTTGGCCGGGTATGGAAGGCAAGGTTTTCTATGTCTGGTTCGATGCGCCGATCGAATATATCGCCTGTGCGCAGGAATGGGTGGATGCGGGCAAGGGTGAGAATTGGGAACGCTGGTGGCGCACCGACAAAGGCGCCGATGACGTGACCTACACCCAGTTCATGGGCAAGGACAATGTACCCTTTCATACGCTCAGCTTTCCGGCCACGATATTGGGGTCCGGCGAGCCCTGGAAGCTCGTCGATTATATAAAATCTTTCAACTACCTGAACTATGATGGCGGGCAATTTTCCACCAGCCGAGGGCGCGGCGTATTCATGGATCAGGCGCTTGAAATCCTGCCCTCTGACTATTGGCGGTGGTGGCTTCTGAGCCATGTTCCGGAAAGCTCCGACAGCGAATTTGTCTGGGAGACCTTCCAGCAGGACGTCAACAAAGACCTCGCCGATGTGCTGGGCAATTTCGTCAGTCGCATAACCAAATTTTGCCGGTCGAAATTTGGCGAGGCGGTTCCAGAAGGCGGCGCGGCGGGCCCAGAGGAGGCCGCGTTGGCCGACGCATTGCAGACGCGCCTTGAAGCCTATGAGACTGCAATGGACCGGATCGAAATTCGGCGCGCAGCGGGCGAGTTGCGCGCGATGTGGACACTTGGGAACGAATATTTGCAGGCCGCCGCACCCTGGGCAGCGTTTAAAACCGATCCGGACCGAGCCGCAGCGATCACTCGAACCGCGCTGAACCTCATCCCGCTCTATGCCACCGTATCGGCGCCATTTCTTCCCGATGCCGCGGCAGCCCTGCATCGCGCCATGGCGACCCAGCCGCAATGGCCGGAGCAGGCCGGGACCAGTTTGACAAGCCTCTCAGCGGGACATTGCTTTTCCGTACCGGATGTGTTGTTTCGCAAAATTGCCGATGAAGACCGTGTCGAATGGGAAACGCGGTTTGCTGGGACCCGGGAGTAACCGCGCGTCGGGCCTGCTCAGGCCACCCTTACGGGCAGCCATCGCCGGCCCGAATCCTCGCCGGATGGGCTTTGCGAGGGATGACGCATCCCTCGCGCTCCCTTAGCTTCGCGACATCACGGCCGCGGGCGTAAGACCGCGCCTGGGTTCATGATGCCTTTCGGATCAAGTGCGGCCTTGATCGCGCGCATCGCAGCAAGCTTTCCCGGATCGCCATAGCGTTCCAGATCATTGACCTTCAGCCGTCCGATTCCATGTTCGGCAGAGACCGACCCGCCGAATGCATCGACCAGATTATGCACGGCGCGTTTGATCGCATCCCGTTTGTCGGCATGGTCGGCACGCGTCTCTCCGGGGATTGGAAAAACGTTATAGTGTAGATTGCCATCGCCCAGATGGCCAAAGCAATTGATCCGGAACGTGCCAAGCGCGCCGATCACGCCCGGCCCTTGGGCTATGAAATCGGGAATGGCGGCCACCGGCACGGAAATATCATGCGAGGAGATCGCGCCGATTTTCCGGTTGGCCTCGGGCAGCCGTTCGCGCAAGTCCCAAATCGCTTGGCGTTGCGCCTCGCTTTGTGACACCACGCCATCGGTGGTCAGGCTCGCGCCTTGTGCTGCCTCAAAGAGCGTCTCAAGCACCGGTTGCGCCTGCGCCAGACCAACATCGATCAGGCACATCCAATCAGGTCGCGGCGCGAACGGGGCGCGGCTGTCAATCCCGGTTTCAACCAGGAAATCCAAACCCTGCCCCGAAATCAGCTCAAAAGCCGAGAGCCCGGGGCCGATCTGTGCCTGCGACATCCGCAAAAGGCGCAGCGCGGCCGTGGGATCGGGCACCACAAACAGCGCAACGGCGCGGTCCTTCGGTTGAGGGTAAAGGCGCAGCACCGCCTGGGTGATCACGCCAAGCGTGCCCTCGGCGCCGATCAATAGATGGCGCAGATCGTAGCCCGTATTGTCCTTGCGCAGCGCCTTCAGCCCGGCCATCACTTGACCATCGGGCAGTACAGCCTCAAGCCCAAGACACAGATCACGCGCATTGCCGTAGCGGATGACACCGACACCCCCGGCATTGGTCGCCAAGAGCCCACCGATCCGGGCTGATCCCTGGCTGGCCAGCGTCAATGGAAAGACCAGCCCCCGCGCCTCGGCCGCGGCGTGCACATCGGCCAAAATCGCACCGGCGCCCACAGTGACCGATTGGCCTTCGGCATCGACCGGACCAATGTCGTTCATGCGTTCCAAGGACAAAACGACAGGCGCGGTTCCGTTCGGCAAAAGCTGGCCGCCCACATGCCCTGTCCCACCACCAAAGGGCACCACGGGCGTGCCGGTTTTTGAACAGGCGCGCAGAATTTCGGCGACTTCGGCGGTTGTCGTCGGGGCGAGGATTGCAGCGGCTTGACCTCTCCATCGCCCCCGCGGTTCTTCAAGGTAGTGCGGCAGCGGCGGGCGCATGATCTCGGCCGGAACACGGCCCTTCAGCTCGGTCAAAATATCGCTCATGGCCAGCGCCTGTGCGGCGGGCGCTTCGAAAGGCGAGACGGGACGCGCCGCAACGCCCTAGCCCACATCGGTGCGGCCGCGCCGGTCATTGCGCAGATTTGCGTAGAGCACGTGGTTGCGCCAGCGGCCATTGATCTGCAGATAGCTCTGCGCCACGCCTTCATATTTGAATCCAGCCTTTTCCAAAACACCGCGCGATGCCACGTTCTCCGGCAGGCACGCCGCCTCGATCCTAGAGAGATCTAGCGTTGCAAAGGCATAATGCACGAGACCTTGGATCGCTTCTCGCATATATCCCTGGCGCGCGTGATTGGCCCCAATCCAATAGCCCAAGGTCCCCGCCTGGCTCGGTCCACGGCGGATATTGTCGAGGGTGATCGCCCCCAGGAGCGTAGTGTCCTCGCGGCGCAGCATAAAAAGCGGCAGTGCAGAGCCCTGGGATACCGCCCGGCTCGCCCAATAGACACGGTTGGTAAAGCTCTTGCGGCTGAGATGATCGCTGGCCCAACTGGGCTCCCATGGTTGCAGGAAGCTGGCTGACAATTGGCGCAACGCCGTCCAATCGCGAAAATCGGAATGCTGCGGCAGACGAAGCGTCAGGCGCTCGGTCTCGATCTGGGTCTTGCGTTTCCGCGCGATCATCACGCGGCCAGCCGCTCCGAGATATGCGCCAAGCTGGGCGCGTTTTCGACCGGTCCGTAAAGCGCCATTGCCGATTTGCCAGCCCCGGCCAAGCCACCGGCAAGATCGCGCAGGCCCTCAAGCGTGACCGCATCGATCCGGGCAATTGCCTCCTGTAGGGGCGGCACCCGGTTCCAAATGGCGACATGCCGTGCGAGCCGTTCGGCGCGGGCCGACGGGCTTTCGAGACCCATAAGCATGCCGGCCTTCATTTGCGCGCGCGCGCGATCAAGCTCGGCCATGGTGAGGCCATCGGCGGCGCGGCGCAGCTCATCGATTGTCAGACGTGCAAGCTCCGGCAAATCATCCGCACCGGTGCCCGAATAAATCGTCAACATCCCAGTATCGTCATAGGAGGCAACTTGGGCAAAGATCGTGTAGCACAAGCCGCGTCGTTCGCGGATCTCTTGGAACAGACGCGACGACATGCCACCGCCCAAAGCGGTTGCAAATATCTGGGCGGCATACACGTCATCGGACCGGTATCCCGGCGCCTCCAGCGCGAGCGTGAAATGTGCCTGCTCTAGGCCTTTAAGCTCGCGCCGTTCGCCGCCGTGAAACCGCGCAGGCGCGGCGGCGATCACCGGCTGGGCCGTCAGATGTGCAAACTGCGCCTCTGCCAATCGCACGATGGCGTCGTGATCAACCGCACCCGCGGCAGATAGGATCAGCTGACCGGGGCCGTAATGCTGCGCCACGAAGCGCTGAAAGTCACCGCGGGCAAAGCCGCGCACGCGCTGCGTCTCGCCCAAAATGGTCCGGCCGAGCGGTTGTTCGGGATAGGCCGCTTCTTGCAGCCAATCGAAAATGATATCATCGGGCGTGTCGTTTGCCTGACCGATCTCTTGCAAGATGACACCGCGTTCGACTTCAATCTCATGCGGATCGAAGGCGGGGTTCAAAACGATATCGGCAATGAGATCCAGCGCGAGCGGGACGTCATCCTTGAGCACGCGCGCGTAATAGGCCGTCGCCTCACGGCTGGTATAGGCGTTAATGTAGCCGCCCACATCCTCGATCTCTTCGGCAATTGATTGGGCGTTCCGCCGCGCGGTGCCCTTAAACGCCATATGCTCCAAGAAATGCGCGATGCCGTTTTCATCGGCGCGTTCATGGCGTCCCCCGGCGGATACCCAAAGACCCAATGCCGCCGATTGCAGCCCCGGCATATGCTCCGTCACGATACGCAAGCCATTGGGCAGGGTATGGGTGTGGACGCTCACGCAAGTACCTCGTCTCGAATATGGGATTTGATCGTCTCAAGGTCATTGGCGATCTCGGTCACCCGTTCAGACCGGTCATAAAGGTCGGCCATCCGCTTTGGAAGAGCCGGATGAACGCCTGTGGCCTCTTCGACGGCGATAGGGAACTTCGCCGGATGGGCGGTGGCCAGTGTGATCATGGGAATTCCAACGCGCTGATGACGCGTGGCCACATCGAGACCCACGGCGGTATGGGGACAAACCAGCTCAGCGCTCTGGTGCAGCGTTGCCCGGATCCGCGCCGCCGTTTGCGCTTCGGTCGCCGACCCGGCGGAAAAACCGGCAGCGATGTGTTCGCGCACGCCCTGGCTTATCGAAAACCCGCCATTTCGCGCCAATTCGGTCATCAATTGCGCGATTGCATTGCCATCGCGGCCATAGGCATCAAACAAAAGCCGTTCGAAATTGGAGCTGACTTGAATGTCCATCGATGGGCTAATGGAGGGCCGCACGTCGCCGACCTGGTATTGGCCGGCATTGATCGCGCGATCAAGTATGTCGTTCTGGTTGGTGGCGACAACCAGATCGGCAATCGGCAGACCCATGCGCCGGGCCATCTCGCCGGCATAAATGTCTCCGAAATTCCCAGTCGGCACCGTGAAGGATACAGGGCGGTCCGGCGCGCCCAGCGATGTGGCCGCGGTGAAGTAATAGACGATCTGCGCCATGACCCGCGCCCAGTTGATCGAATTGACCGCGGCCAAGCGCACGCCATCGCGGAATTCGAGATCGGCAAACATGTCTTTGAGGTGGCGTTGGCAATCATCGAAGGTGCCGTGCACCGCAAGCGTGCGGATATTGCTGGCCTTCGGCGTTGTCATTTGCCGTCGCTGAACATCGCTGACCCGGCCATGAGGATACAAGATCACCACATCAACCGCGTCGAGCCCGGCAAAGGCTTCGATGGCAGCGGACCCGGTATCACCCGAGGTTGCGCCAACGATCGTCACGCGCGCCCTGCGCCGGTCCAGGACATGGGCCATCATCTGCCCGATGAGTTGCATCGCAAAATCCTTGAACGCCAAGGTCGGCCCGTGGAACAGCTCACACAAGAAATGACCGCGGTCGATCTCCATCAGTGGTGCCCGCGCGATGTGGCCGAAATCTTGATAGGCGGCGGTGATCAGATCCCGCAAGGTCGCCGCCGGAAAACACTCTCCAACAAATGGCTGCATCACCGTGAACGCAACGTCTTCGTACCGCGCATCCTGCATGGCGCGGATCTCCTTTGCTGGCAGGGTCGGCACCGCGTCCGGAACAAAGAGCCCGCCATCGCCGGCAAGGCCCGTCAGCAAGACATCCTCAAAACTCAGATGCGGGGCCTGCCCGCGGGTGGAAACATAGTGCATTTCAGTGGGGCCTTAGACCGTTCTCTGCCTGATACGCCACAGCAGATAGAGAGTCATCCCAAACCAGATGAATGCCAGCGAAAACCACGTGCCCGCGTATTGCAGATGATCGTTCGGGATGCCCTCGGTGCCAACCGGAAGCGGCCGGATATTGCGGCCCGGTTCGATGGATCGGGCGATGATCAAAACGGGCTCAGCCGAAAGCGTGTCTGCCAGAACAGGCACATCGCGGGCAAACCAGATATTGCGCAAGAGGTCAGGGTCAGGCGTTGAATTGGTCACCTCATCGGGCCAGTGCAGATTTCCGATCACCACTGCCGGGCCACCGGGTGGTATCTCGGCTTCGACATCGATGAAACCGAGATCGACCAAAACGATGCGCCCATCTGTCTCGAAGGTTGAGATGATGCGGTAACCGGCGCCATCTTCACGGGTGGAGACCAAGACGCGGATCGCCTCTGCGCCAATGATTCCGGTTGCCGTGACCGGCAAATAGCGATGGCTGTCTGGATCAGGCCGGTCGGGCAAAGGCACCGGCGCTGCGGCAATGCGGGCCTCGATATCGGCCAGCACGCCTTCCTTCCAGGCCAGGCGCTGGACTTGCCAATTGCCAAGAGAGACGAGAACCGCGACGCCGGCCACGCCAATAATCAGGGGCACTATCATCCGCTGCAACATCGCTCAAACCCCAATGGATCGCCAAACTACGCCTGAGTTTCGCCAGGGATGCGGGCGGTGGGCTCAGATCGCAAGGCGCGATCTGTCGGCGCGCGGGGGCTCGATGCCCCCCAAGCCGATCCCACGGGGCCGATGCGTCGTTCGACCGACGGCCCCTAGCCCAGGCCCCAAATGTAAACGGCGGCAAAGAGGAACAGCCAGACAACGTCGACAAAGTGCCAATACCAGGCGGCGGCCTCAAAGCCTGTATGGTCGTCGGACGTGAAATGCCCGGCCTGTACACGCAAAAAGCACACGAACAAGAAGATCGTGCCAATAATGACATGTAAGCCGTGAAAACCTGTGGCCATGAAGAAGGCGCCAAAGAACTTATCGCCGCCAAAGGTCCAATCGTGGTGCACCAAAAGCTCGTAATATTCAAAGGCCTGCAAGCCGGTGAACACAACGCCAAGAATGATACCGATGCCCAGGCCGGTGGCGACGTCGCGGCGGTTATCTTCGTGGACCAAGGCATGGTGCGCCCAGGTCACAGCACAGCCCGACAGCAACAGGATCACCGTATTGATCAGCGGCAAATGAAACGGGTCGAGCTGATAGAACTCCGCCGGCACATAGGTGGAGCCCTCATATTCATTCATCGGGTAGATCGTGTGCTTGAAGAATGCCCAAAACCACGCCACGAAGAACATCACTTCGGACATGATGAACATGATGAACCCGTAGCGCAGGCCGATCTTCACAACCGGTGTATGATCACCGGCATTGTTCTCCGAGACCGTATCCCCCCACCAGCCGACCATGCAAAAGATGATCGCAGTAAAGCCCATCAGGAAGAGCCATGGGCCCTGGCCATGCATCCAGATCACGGCGCCCGCCAGCATCGTAAAGGCCCCGATCGCCGCCAATAGCGGATAGATCGACGGCGGCAGGATATGGTAGTCGTGTTGCTTCGCTGCGGCCATGGTCGCGGTCCTTCTTAGTCAGCCAACGCGGCGTGTGCGCTGCGATCTGGCAGCTCAATTCGGTGGAACGTATAGCTCAGCGTGATCGCGGGCACGTCGCCCGCCTCGGGGTCATTGACCAGCTCTGGATCGACGTAAAAGCTGACCGGCATCATCACGCGCTCTCCCGGTTCCAGCACCTGCTCTTCAAAGCAAAAACACTGAATTTTCGAGAAATAGAGACCGGCGGTAAACGGGGCGACATTGTAGCTGGCGCTGCCGGCGACCGGATGGTCGGTGGGGTTATAGGCCTCGTAGAAGGCCAAGCCCGTCTCGCCGATGCGGATCTCCATCGAGGTTTCTACGGGGCGAAATTCCCACGGCATGTCGGTTGCGCGGCTGGCGTCAAAGCGGACGGTAATCGTGCGATCCAGGATCACGTCGCTTTCGGCCTCTGCGACATTTGTCGTGCCGCCATAGCCTGTAACCCGGCAGAACCAATCGTAAAGCGGTACCGCAGAGGCCGTCAGCCCGACCATGCCGGCCACGACAAACAAGAGCCGGCGCGCAGTACGCGCATTCGCAGTGCCGTTCACGGCGTGTCCTCCACAGTGATTGAAGGCCGGGCTATGTGGTCGTAGGCCTCAAGCGAAGCACCTTGGCGCACTTTAGCAATCGTCAGGCCAAAGACAATCACGCAAAACCCCAACAGCGACAGCGCGACGCCGATGTTACGGCCAAGGCGTCGGCGATGCAGATCATGTGTTTGCGTCAACGGCATGTCAGAACCCTCCTCCGCCCGCGGCAAGTGCCGCATCCATCAAAAGCGCGCCGAAATGGGCGAAAAGGTAGATCAGCGAAAAGCGAAATAAGCCCCGTTCGGTGGCGTAATTGTCGGCCTCCGCTGTCGCTTCATCGCGCCGCCAAACCAACCAAGCCAGCGCAACAAAGACGATGTTGAAACCGCCCGCCACGGCCAGATAGACCAGCCCCGCCACCGGAGTGAGCGCAAGACCAAGCGCGACCGGGACCAGGGCCAACGAATAGAGCCAAATCTGGCGACGGGTTTCGCGGCGGCCATGGGTGACGGTCAGCATCGGCACCTCAGCCTTGTGGTAATCGCCTTTCATGAACAACGCCAATGCCCAGAAATGCGGCGGCGTCCACATAAAGATCAACCCGAACATCAGCACCGCCTCGACCGAGATCGTGCCGGTTGCGGCAACCCATCCGATGATCGGCGGAAAGGCTCCGGCCGCCCCCCCAATTACGATGTTTTGGGGCGTGCGGCGTTTCAGCCAGACTGTGTAGATCACGGCATAGAAAAAGATGGTGAAGGCCAACAGCGCCGCTGATTGCCAATTTGCGGCAAGTCCCAGCATCACGATGGACAGGGCGGACAGACCCAGCCCGACCGACAGCGCCTCATGCCGGTCGATCCGGCCTGACGGCACCGGACGTCCTTTTGTGCGCCGCATCACGGCGTCGATATCGGCGTCATACCACATATTGAGCGCACCAGAGGCGCCGGCGCCAAGTGCGATGAACAAGATGGCGGTGAAGCCGATCATCGGATCGACCGGGGCTGGGGCCACGATGAGCCCCACAAGTGCCGTGAAAACAACCAACGACATCACACGCGGCTTCATCAGCGCGATATAGTCGCCGAAGCGGGCGTCGCCTTCGAGGGTGACTGGCGTTTGGCTCGTCAGGTCGCTCAACGATTTACTCCACCGACGCAACCTGCGTGAAGGCCGGCGCGCGCGTGCCGGTGGACGCAAACTCAGCCGCCTCGCCGGCAAGCCAAGCTTCGTATTCCTCAGGCGTCACCGCAAAAACCGTGATCGGCATATAAGCGTGGTTGACACCGCAAAGCTCAGAACATTGGCCGAAATAAACGCCTTCCTGCCCCGGTTCGACTTCAAACCAAAGCTCCGCTAAGCGACCCGGCACGCCGTCTTGCTTCACGCCAAAAGCTGGGATCGTCCAGGAATGGATCACATCGGCCGCCGTGACTTGGACGACAATGGTTTGACCCGTCGGCACAACCATCGCGGTATCTGTCGCCAACAAGTATTCATCCGGCCCGTAGCCGTAATCGGCCAACTGCTCCGGTTCCAGCATGAACGATAGATATTCGATCCCGTGTTCGGGATATTCGTAGCCCCAATGCCACTGATAGCCCGTGGTTTTGATCAGCACATCCGCCTCAGGGATGGTCTGCTGGCGGAAGAGCACCGGCAGGCTAAAGGCGCCAATCACCACAAGGATCAACAGCGGCACGATCGTCCAGGTCACCTCAATGGGCGTGTTGTGGCTGAATGTGGCGGGCTCCGGGTTGGCGCGCGCATTGTGCCGAATGATGGCATAAGCCAAAAGCGCCACCACAAAGAGCACGATGAGCGAAATGATAACCAACAGGAAATTGTCCAAAGCCCGAATATCGAGCGCCCCGTCGGTTACAGCGGGCTGCATATTGATGCCGCCCGGCACCGGCGCACCCAAGATCGGCAACTCGCCCCTGATCTCAGTCGTCTGCGCACATACAGCGCCGGCAAGAACCGTTGAACCAAAACCGGCCATAAGACCGGTGATCTTCGTCCGAAGTGCCATTCATCTGTCCTGTTGTCGCGAGGCCGCGGTCCGTGCGCGCCCCGTTGCGTTCCAAACTTGCTGAACCATATACATGCTGAGCCTGCAAGACATTGGGCTAAATGTCTCACCCAATTGCCGGTGCAAGGTTACTTTTTTGTCAATCGGAGCACCCATGTCCGACCACATCCCCTTCCGCCCGTTCGAAACACATATCGACGAAGCCGAAGCCCTTGGCGTTCTGCGCGATGCCACGCAAGGCGCCGAGGATGGCGAGCTGTTTCTCGAACGGCGGCGGTCGGAGATGATCGTGTTTGATGATGGGCGCGTGCGCAATGCCAGCTACGACGCAGCCGAGGGGTTCGGCTTGCGCGCTGTAACGGGCACCGTTGCGGGCTATGCGCATGCAACCGAAATCTCCGCGGCAGCGCTGAAGCGCGCGGCCGAGACGGCGCGACTGGCCGTGGGCGATGGCGGCGGCGCATTGGCCCCAGCCCCGCGCGGCACCAATACCAAGCTCTACACCGATAGCGATGCGGTCTCTGGCACGGCCTTCGGGGTGAAATTGGAGACATTGCAAGACATTGATACGTTCCTGCGCGCGCTTGACCCGCGTGTCGTGCAGGTGACCGCCTCGGTGGCGACATCCCTGCAAGAAATCGAGATCCTACGGCCCGAGGGCACGCGGATGGCCGATATTCGGCCCATGACGCGTTTGAATGTCGCGGTCATCGTCGAAGACCAGGGTCGGCGCGAATCGGGTTCAGCGGGTGGCGGCGGTCGGGTACCGTTGACCGGGCTCATCGACCGGGATCACTGGGAGGCGACCGCGCGCGAGGCGTTGCGCATCGCGGTGGTCAATCTCTCGTCGGTCCCAGCGCCCGCTGGGGTCATGGACGTCGCGCTGGGGCCCGGCTGGCCCGGCATCCTGTTGCACGAAGCGGTCGGTCACGGGCTTGAAGGTGACTTTAATCGCAAAGGGTCTTCTGCCTTTGCAGGCCTCATGGGCGCGCGTGTTGCCGCACCGGGGGTCACCGTTCTTGACGACGGCACGATCCCCGACCGGCGTGGCAGCATCACGATCGATGACGAAGGCACGCCGTCGAGCAAGAATGTCTTAATCGAAGACGGCATCCTCGTGGGTTACATGCAAGACCGGCAAAACGCCCGCCTGATGGGGGTCGAAGCAACCGGCAATGGCCGACGGGAGAGCTTTGCCCACCCACCGATGCCACGCATGACGAACACCTACATGCTCGGCGGTCATGCCGCGCCCGAGGCGATCGTGGCCGATGTCAAAGACGGCATCTACGCGGTTGGCTTTGGCGGCGGCCAGGTCGATATCACATCCGGGAAGTTCGTGTTTTCCTGCACCGAAGCCTATCGTGTCGAAAACGGCAAGGTCGGCGCACCGGTCAGAGGTGCGACGCTGATCGGCGACGGCGCCACGGCGCTCAAGGGTATCCGCGCGATCGGCAACGACATGGCGCTTGATCCAGGCATGGGCAATTGCGGCAAAGCTGGGCAATGGGTGCCGGTGGGCGTCGGCCAGCCGACGCTGCTTATTGGCGGGCTCACCGTGGGGGGCGCGGCGGCCTGAAGCTCTGGCTTTGGTCCGTATTCCAACCAATCCGCCCGCCGCGCTCGATTTCTGATCATGCCCCCGTCAGGATATGGGGCCGAGCCATTGCCGCCGCGGCCCTATTCAGCAGTCTTCGTTGGCTGGAAACTGTGTTTCTTGGCAAGTCGATTTGCCTGCCCTGCGGACTTAAGACGGCTCCGTGCGCGACCATCCCGGGTCTCTGGCGCAACAAATGCTCAGATGCGGGACCGGGCAAGATCGCGCGGTGAAAGATTGGTTTAGCTGCCAGATGCTGGCCTGCGCTGCATTGACATATTGGGGACAGAACCGCCATTTGGGACAGAGATTCCCCACGTCGAGACCCCGGAGCTACGCGCGCCACTTTTGACGCTTTGACCGGCGCGTCACTTGGGCTGCCGACACCACCGCTGCGGCGCGGCACCCAGGCTACGGATCGCGCGACCATCGCCGCAGCCGGTCGGACGGCCGTCCGGGTTGCGTGCTCGAAAACCCTCGGGCAGGCCTCGTCTGCGGCGGGCCAGTCAGCGACCGACCTCTCGGCACAAAAAACCACGCAGCGCCAACCCGCACCCCGATCGGGATCGAAGCGGTGAGCGCGCGGCCACGGGCGCCAGCCCGACCGCGCGCCACGCCCAACGCCCGCAGGCCGCAAGGCCGAGGGCGGCGGGAGCGCCCCTTTACCCGGCTGCGCTAACGGATCGTTAACCTTGCCAGGCCTACCGTTAACCCTATGGATTTCGATCTTGAACCCGGTTTTGCTGAGGCGCCGCTCGGCTATGCGCCGCCGCCATCGACGGCGGGCCAAGACCGGCTCGATCGCCTACGTCTGATCCGCTCGCGTCGGGTCGGCCCGGCCACCTTCCGCCGCTTGATGGCCGAACATGGAACCGCCAGCAAGGCTCTGGAGGCCTTGCCGGAGGTGGCCGCAAAAGCCGGTGTGGAGACATATCAGATCTGTCCCGAAGGCGTCGCCCACGCTGAGATGAAGGCTGCCAAACGCGCGGGTGCGGCGATGATTTGCCTTGGCGACAGGCACTACCCCGCCGCGCTCGCCGAACACGGCCAAGCGCCGCCCATCTTGTGGGCGCTTGGCGATCTGACGCTTTTGGACCGGCCGGCCTTGGCCATGGTCGGGACACGCAACGCCTCCTCCCTCGGCGCGCGCATGACCAAGCGGCTGGCCGAAGACCTCGGGGGCCAAGGCTTTGTCATTGTCTCAGGCCTGGCACGGGGCATTGATGCCATCGCCCATGATGCGGCTTTGCCGACCGGCACAATCGCTGTGCAGGCCGGCGGCCTCGACGTGATGTATCCAATTGAAAACACCGCGCTTGCCGAACGCATCGGCAAGACGGGTTTGCGGCTCTCCGAACAACCTTTTGGCCTCGATCCTCAAGCGCGTCATTTCCCACTGCGCAACCGCATCGTCGCCGGTTTGGCACAAGCGGTGATCGTGGTGGAGGCCGCGGCGCGATCGGGCTCTTTGATCACAGCGCGCGCAGCGCTGGATCAGGGGCGCGAAGTCTTGGCGGTGCCCGGCCATCCGCTGGACAGCCGTGCATCGGGCTGCAACCTGTTGATCCGGGATGGCGCTATTTTGGTGCGCGGCGCGGAGGATGCCGTTGAGGCGCTTGGCCCCATTGCGGCCGGACCGGACGACAGGCTTCCAAAGGCCGTGCGGCCAGCACCGGACGCTGGCGCGCCCGAACCGGTGCCGCCCGCCAGCGCCACGCCGCTGGCACACAAAAACCTCGACGCAGCCATCCTGGCACTTCTCGGGCCGTCGCCGGCATCCGAAGACCAGATCATTCGCGACACCGGGCAACCGGCACATGCGGTGGCCGCCGTGCTCTCAGCGTTGGAAGTTGCGGGGCAGATCGAACGCCATCCCGGCGGAATGCTGACGCGCGCGCCTTAGCAACCCAGCCCGTCATAGAACGCTGCGTAGTTTGCGCAATCATACCCGTACCACCAAGCATCCGTGGCCCCCATATCCCATCTCACAACCTGCCATATTCCGGCGCGCCGATGAAAGAAAACCTCAAATCGCGGCCCATCGATCATGTCGATCGACCAACCGTCTTGGGTGACAACCGGGGTCCTTTCCATCTCGATGGCGCCGCCTCCGGGACGGGTGGCGTAAAGCCGGGCAAAGGCCCGGTCCCGGTCAGCGGCAATCTCGATTACGCGAAATACAACCGGCGGCGCCAGCAGGGCCTCAGCCTCGGGCCGGATCGCATCAAGCAAGACCCGGCGCAGCGGATCGCCGACCGGGACATCCCGCGGTGCGGCCGCGGCCGGTGCCAGGGCCCCAAACACCCAAAACCCCGCCATCAAAGCAGGCGCCAAAAGAACCGCAAATCTCGTCATGACACCACCAACATGCCGCATGTTTCAACGCCGCACAATTTTCCGCATTTGCGTCAAGCCTGCCGACACGCCATTGACAATCTAGCGATAGCCCCCACATGGTCCGCCGCCACGCACCACGTATGAACTGCAAGGATTTCCATGCCCGTTGTCGTCGTTGAATCTCCGGCTAAAGCCAAGACAATCAACAAATATTTGGGCAAGGATTACACTGTTCTCGCCTCCTATGGGCATGTGCGGGACTTGCCGCCGAAGGACGGGTCGGTCGATCCGGAGCAGGAGTTTGAGATGTTGTGGGAGGTCGCCTCCGACAGCAAAAAGCACGTCAAAGCCATCGCAGATGCGCTCAAGGACGACCCGGAATTGATCCTGGCAACCGACCCAGACCGCGAAGGCGAAGCGATCTCCTGGCATCTTGAGGAAGAATTGCGCCGCCGCCGCGATACCGGCAAAATTCTGCGCGATCACACGCCACAGCGCGTGGTCTTCAACCAAATCACAAAGCAGGCTGTGACCGATGCGATGGAACGCCCGCGCACGGTCGATGCACCGTTGGTTGAGGCCTACCTCGCCCGCCGGGCGCTGGACTATTTGGTGGGCTTCAACCTTTCGCCGGTTTTATGGCGCAAGTTACCAGGCGCGAAATCCGCCGGACGCGTACAATCGGTGAGTCTCAGGATCATCGTCGAGCGCGAAATGGAGATCGAGGCGTTTCGCGCGCAAGAATACTGGTCGGTCCGGGCGATGCTCGAGACGCCGCGCGGAAAACCGTTTGAGGCGCGGCTAACGCGCCTTGGCGGCAAAAAAATCGATCGGATGGATCTCGGCACGGCATCAGCGGCGTCTTTGGCCGTCCACGCGGTCGCGTCCCGTCCGCTTCATGTCGCCACGGTCGAGGCCAAACCGGGCACGCGCAACCCTGCACCACCCTTCATGACCTCAACGCTTCAGCAGGAGGCCAGCCGAAAGTTCGGCTTTGGGGCGCAGGCGACGATGCGCGCGGCCCAGCGGCTCTACGAGGCCGGGCACATCACCTATATGAGGACCGATGGCATCGATATGGCCCCAGAGGCGGTGCATGCCGCGCGGGATGCGATCACCGACCGCTATGGCGCGGACTATGTCCCGGCGAGCCCGCGGATGTACAAAAACAAGGCGAAAAACGCGCAAGAGGCGCATGAGTGCATCCGCCCAACGGATATGGGGAAATCTCCAGCCGAACTAAAGCTTAGCGAAGACGATCAGCGCAAGCTTTACGAGCTGATCTGGACCCGCACCATTGCCAGCCAAATGGCCGCGGCGAAGCTCGAACGCACGACCGTCGACATCACCTCCGAGGATGGCCATGTCGGTCTGCGCGCAACTGGTCAAGTGATCCTTTTTGACGGGTTTTTGAAGGTCTATGAAGAAGGCCGCGACGATGTTGAAACCGAGGATGACAAGCGCCTACCGCAAGTGGCTGCTGGCGATGCGGTGCCCCTGTCGCGCGGCGCGCTAGAGGCCGATTTCACCAAGATCGCCCGCGAAGATGGCGCTACCATCGAGACCGAGGCCGATCTGCGCAAGGTCAAAGCCGCGATCATGTCGCAGGACGGCGCAGTCCTCGGACAACAACATTTCACCAATCCGCCGCCGCGCTACACCGAAGCGACCTTGGTCAAAAAAATGGAGGAATTGGGGATTGGCCGACCATCGACCTATGCCTCCATCGTCACCACGATCCAAGATCGCGGATATGTGCGAAAGGAAAAAAACCGCCTCTTTCCGGAAGACAAGGGCCGGCTGGTTACCGCGTTTTTGACCAATTATTTCCGCCGCTACGTAGGTTACGAATTCACCGCCGATCTCGAAAACGAGCTCGACGAAGTGTCGGCTGGGGCGTCTGACTACAAAGACGTGTTGGGCCGATTTTGGCGCGATTTTTCGGCCGCCATCGATGAAACCTCGGAACTGCGTATCACCGAGGTCTTGGAGAAGATCAACGAGGTTTTGGAGCCGCATCTCTTTCCGGCCAAAGAAGATGGGTCAGACCCAAGGCTGTGTCCAAGCTGCGATGCCGGGCGACTTGCGATGAAAACCGCGCGGTCCGGCGGGGCCTTTATCGGATGTTCGAATTATCCCGAATGCCGCTACACCCGTCCAATGGCGCCGCCAAGCGATGGCGATGGCGCAGCACAGCTTTTGGCGGATGGAAAGTCTTTGGGGCATGATCCCGAAAGCGGCGCCCCGGTGACGCTGCGCGCGGGACGATTTGGCCCCTATGTCCAACTTGGTGAGCCCACCGAAGAAACTCCCAAACCGCCGCGGGCCAGTCTGCCCAAGGGCTGGGAGCCGGAGGCCATCGATCTTGAGAAGGCCCTGACGCTCTTGTCGTTGCCGCGCCAGATCGGGCCGCATCCCGAAGATGGCGGACGGGTTGAGACCAATATCGGACGTTATGGCCCCTATGTGGCATTGCACCCTGCCGATGGAAGCCGCACGATCTACGCAAACTTGCCCGAGGTCGATGACGTCTTTTCACTTGGCATGAACCGGGCGACTGAGCTGATTGCGCAAAAGAAAGCCGGAGGTGGCCGGGGGCGCGGCGCGGCCGCCAAACCGCTGAAAGAGCTGGGTGAGCATCCCGAACGCGGCGGCATCGTCAACGTCATGCCGGGGCGCTATGGGCCGTATGTGAAATGGGAAAAGATCAACGCAACGATCCCGAAAGATGTTGAGCCTGAAAGCGTTACGATGGACGTGGCGGTAGGTCTGATCGCCGAGCGCGAAGCACGAGGCGGCAAAAAACGCGGCCGCGCCAAGAAAAGCGGGTAATCGCCCCGCCTCACCTCCCCCGATTGGGGAGGGCTCGTTGGGCCGTGGGCGCTGCGTGCACGCGGTATGACGCCGGGCCCGGCCTATGCGAGGGTTGAGCGCGCCGTGACGCGCCCGAGGGGGCGGGGAGCCGAGATTGCAGCACCGCCCCTTGATCGTCCCGCCCAGATACCCGATCTACGCCATGGTGAGAGGATGAGACACGCGTGATCTTGGACGATTTCTTTAAAGCCGTTCGGCAATTGACCGATCCGGCGTTTTTGCGCGTTTTGGCGCTTGGCCTCGGGCTAACGCTTGCGCTTTTTTTGGCGTTCTATCTTGGCTTTGTGACGGTCATGGGTTGGATTTTGCCCGATAGCCTCAACTTGCCCTGGATCGGCGAGATCACCTGGATCGATACCGCGCTTTCCTGGGCGAGCATCCCGCTCATGCTGGTCTTGTCGGCCTTTTTGATGATCCCAGTGGCTTCGGCCTTTACCGGACTTTTCCTCGACCGGATCGCCGCGGCGGTCGAAGCACGGCATTATGCCCATTTACCGCCCGGTCGGGATCTGGGCGTCATCGCAGGCCTTGGCGACGGCCTGAAATTCTTGGGCGTCTTGATCGTCGCAAATATCGCGGCGCTTGTGCTTTATCTGCTCTTTAGCCCTGCCGCGCCGCTGATCTTTTGGGGGCTTAATGGGTTTCTGCTGGGGCGGGAATACGCACAGATGGTGGCGCTGCGCTATCACGATGCGGCCGGTGCACGGGCGTTCCGGCGGCGCCATAGCGGGACGATTTTTGCCGCTGGCGTCTTGATGACGATCCCACTGACAATCCCGGTTTTGAACCTATTGGTCCCGATCCTCGGGGCCGCGACCTTCACCCATCTGTATCACCGGATCAGCGCGCCGATGAGCCCATCCCGAACCGGGTGAACAGATCGAAATCCGCGATTTCAACTGCGCCCGACAAGATGACCGCTGTAACGATAACCCAAAGGACAGCCGCCACGCCGGTTGTGACCAAAAAGCGCGTTTTGAGCGCAGGATCGGCGGGTGCCGAGGAGGGCGTTCCGGGCACAATCCGCCCGGTATCGCCCTGACTTTTGGCGCGCAGCGGCAGAATGACAAACAGCGTCATGAACCAAATGATCGCGTAAAGCACGATGCCGGTGACAACGTTCATACTTCTTCAAGCTCCACCAAAGTGCCGGTAAAATCCTTTGGGTGCAGGAAGAGAACAGGCTTGCCATGGGCGCCGATCTTGGGCTCCCCGTCGCCCAGAACACGCGCGCCGGCGGCTTGGAGTTGATCGCGCGCGGCCAAAATATCGTCGACTTCGTAACAGACATGATGAATGCCGCCGGACGGATTTTTTTCCAGAAAACCCGCAATTGGTGAGCCGCTGCCAAGGGGAAAGAGCAGCTCAATTTTCGTGTTCGGCAAGGTAATGAAGACGACGGTGACGCCGTGGTCCGGCTCATCCTGCGGCGGGCCGACCTCCGCGCCCAAAGTATCGCGATACTGCGCCGCCGCGGCTTCAAGGTCCGGCACGGCAATGGCAACATGGTTGAGCCTTCCGATCATGGCAGTCCCCGCACATTTCACACGCGTTCGCACATAGCTGTTTTGCCGATGAATTCAAAGCCGCAAAGCCGGTGGGATTCATGATCCGTCAACCTTGTGGGCGTCTAATAATTCGGAGAATCAGACCGGGTTCCAGGCATGGACGACACTGACTTAAACGCACTTTCCTTCCGACCGAAGCCAACCGCGCAGCGTCCGCTTTTGGGCCTAACGGTGTTGGTCGTCGAAGACAGCCGCTTCGCGTCTGAGGCGCTGCGGCTCTTGTGCCTTCGCTCCGGCGCCCGCATTCGCCGGGCCGATTGCTTGGCCGCGGCCGAACGGCACCTGACGGTTTACCGGCCAACCGTGGCCATTGTCGATATTGGCCTGCCCGATGGCTCGGGTCTCGATCTGATCGCGCAATTGAATGCGGCCAAACCGCGTGTTGCGGCGCTTATGGGCACATCCGGCAACGATCCGGATACCGCGCGCGCGGATTGTCTCGCTGCCGGCGCTGACGGCTTCATCGCAAAACCGATGGATTCACTCGCCTCGTTTCAGGCCACGATCCTCAGCCACCTCCCAACGGAGCTTCACCCATCGCGACCGCGCAAGGCCGATACCAGCGCGGTCGAACCAGACGCACTCGCCTTTCGCGAAGACCTCAGCCATGCGGTCGCACTTCTGGACGGGGAGGAGCCGCCTTTGGGTTATCTCCGACCTTTTTTGATCGGTATCGCGCGGGTGGCCCGTGATGACGTGCTGGAAGAACGGGTGCGCGCGCTCGCCAGCGAAATGTCCGCCGCGAACCGGCATGAGTTGCAAGCGTTGCTGAGCGATCGGATCGCGCGCGTCGCGGCTGTTTAAGCCTTTAGCGCCGGATCATCGGTGACCCGGATCGCTTGGGTCAGCGCAGAAAGACGAACGCGTTGTCGACCGGTTTCATCGAAATTTTCCGGCGACAGCCACGCATCGAATGCAGCACGGAGGCGCGGCCATTCCTGATCAATCGCGGCGAACCAGGCGGTGTCGCGGTTTCGCCCCTTTACGATGGTCGCCTGACGGAAGACGCCCTCATAACTCAAACCCAGCCGTTCAGCCGCACGGCGCGACGCTAAATTGAGCGCATTGCACTTCCATTCATAGCGACGATAGCCAGCCTCGAACGCCCATCGCATCATCAGCGCCATGGCATCGGTTGCCGCCCGCCGCCGTTGCAACGCGGGCGAAAAGGTAATGTAGCCGACCTCGATCGAGCCGGCCTCCGGCGCGATACGCAGAAAGCTCGCCACACCCGCCAATTGGCCAGTTTCAAGGTCGGTGATCGCATAGAACAGGGGATCGCTGCTGTCCTCGACAGATCGAACCCAAGCAACATACGCCGCCGGCGTCGCGAACGGACCGGTCGGCATGTAGTCCCACAATCGGTCATCACAGGCAAAGGCCGCGTGGAGACCTGCACCATGCTGATGCGCATTGAGTTTGTCCAACCGCGCATAACGGCCGGTCATCGCCTGCCCAGATGGGCGCGGCGGCGGCACAAAATCTCGCACATACGCACCAAGCTGCGCGTATTCCTCGGTCATCGTGCCCTCCCTTTTGCCGCAGCGCACCATTCCCAAATGGACAAGCCAAAGCCGCAGAGACTATATCTTGAGGGATGGAGCAAGACCCTTCTCAAGACCTGCATAGGTTTCTCAATGGCCAGCATTTCGGCACCGTCCTGGCTGACCCGCCATGGCGCTTTGCAAACCGCACCGGAAAGGTCGCGCCGGAACATCGTCGCCTGGCACGTTATCCGACGCTAACGCTGGATGAAATTTGCGCTTTGCCGGTGTCCGCTCACCTGTCGGACCGTGCCCATTGCTATTTATGGGTGCCGAACGCGCTTTTGCCGGAAGGGCTCGCGGTTTTGGCGGCGTGGGGCTTTCAGTACAAATCCAATATCGTTTGGCACAAGGTGCGCAAAGATGGTGGGTCGGACGGGCGCGGTGTCGGGTTTTATTTCCGCAACGTGACGGAGCTTTTGCTCTTTGGCACGAAGGGCAAAGATGCGCGGACGCTGCCGCCCGGGCGACGGCAGGTCAACATGTTGCAAACGCGCAAACGCGAGCATTCGCGCAAACCCGACGAACAATACGCCTTGATCGAGGATTGTTCCTGGGGCCCGTATTTGGAACTTTTTGGCCGCGGATTGCGTCCGGGCTGGACGGTTTGGGGCAATCAAGCCGACGCCGATTACAAACCCGATTGGCAGACCTACGCCTATAATTCCGGCCTGGTCGCCGAATGACGGTTTAGGAAAACAAATCCCCATCCTCTGACGCTGCCGGCCGGTCTTCGATGACGTGCAGCGGCAGGCCGATCAACACCAAGGGGCACGGATTGCCGACCCCACGGGCCACCCGATCTGCCAGCTTTTCCCAATGCGTGGTCGAGGGGCCAAATTTGTCGGCAACGAACTGGCGGGCGAAGGCCTCGGCGAACGGCTCTCCACGTGCGACAGCCCGGGCAACGATCTCTCGCTGGCGGGCGGATCTGTCCTTGATCCCAAGCGCGGCGCATCCGGCCTCATCCTTGATGGCCTTGTCGGTCAAAACTTGCGCCACCAATCCTGGCAGCCCGGATTGAAGCGCCTGCCCGCGGGTGACGATAACCCCGGCCGAGATCACCGATTGCCCGTGCAAGCGTTGGAAATTCTCCAAATCGCGGTCAAAGAACGGGTCTTTGTTATTCCACTCGATCTCTAGCGCGATAAGCCCCGCTTCGCTGCGGCGCACATGGTCGATTTCGTGGCTCGTACCCTGGCCTTGGGTAACACCATCGACCGTCGTTTCGATCCGAAAGTTATGCTTGCGCCAGCCGCGTTCGCTTAAGGATTTGCGCAGGCGGATGGTCGAAGGCGCCTCACCGCCACCCCCACCGATTAGCTCGGCTGAACGCACCCGAAAGGCCTCAAGCGCGTCAATCAATTCGGCCGTCTCTTCGGCGAAATCGACCGATAGAATAGCCTCCGCATGGTTGAGCGCGAGAATATCAAAACCCGCCGCACGGAGGCTGCGGAAGGTCATTCCGGCGGCAGCGCGCGCAACCGAAGCTCCATCATTTGCTCTGGGCTCGGTTCTGATGGGGCACCCATCATTAGGTCTTCTGCGCGCTGGTTCATTGGAAACAGCATCACTTCACGAATATTGGCGGTGTTGGCCAGCAACATCACCACCCGGTCGATCCCCAAGGCACAGCCGCCATGGGGTGGCGCGCCATATTGGAACGCGGTGTAAAGCCCGCCAAAGCGCGCAATCACTTCGTCTTCACCATAACCGGCGATTTCAAACGCCTTTAGCATGATCTCCGGTTTGTGGTTCCGGATCGCACCAGAGACCAGCTCGTAGCCGTTGCAAGCGAGGTCATACTGAAACCCTTTGACCGACAGCGGATCGCCCTCAAGCGCCTCCAGCCCGCCTTGCGGCATGGAAAACGGGTTGTGCTCGAAATCGATATGGCCGGTCTCGGCGTCCTTTTCATAGATCGGGAAATCCACGATCCAGGCAAAGGCAAATCTGGTGTCATCGATCAAACCCAATTGGTCGCCAATTTCGGTGCGAGCCCGGCCGGCAACAGCTTCGAAATCGCTGGGTTTTCCGGCTAGGAAAAACGCTGCATCCCCGGCGTTGAGCCCAAGCTGCTGGCGGATCGCCTCGGTGCGCTCAGGCCCGATATTTTTGGCCAGCGGACCGGCGGGTTCCACACCGTTTTCCGCCGCGCGCCAAAAGATATAGCCCATGCCCGGCAAGCCCTGCCCTTGGGCCCAGGCATTCATCCGGTCGCAGAATTTCCGACTGCCGCCCGTGGGGGCCGGGATGGCGCGAACTTCGGTGCCATCCTGTTCCAAGATCTTGGCGAAGATCGCAAACCCACCGGCCGCGAAATGCTCCGACACTGTTTGCATCTTGATCGGGTTGCGCAGGTCCGGCTTGTCCGTGCCATAGCGCGCCATCGCCTCGACATAGGGAATTTGCGGCCAGCTATTCGGCGCATCGACCGATTTGCCGCCGCCAAATTCTTGAAACACGCCCGCGATGACCGGGGCGACCGTGTCAAACACATCCTGCTGTTCGACAAAGCTCATCTCGAGGTCGAGTTGGTAAAAATCCGTGGGCGAACGGTCCGCGCGCGGATCTTCGTCGCGGAAACAGGGCGCAATTTGGAAATACTTATCGAAACCCGACATCATCAGCAGTTGTTTGAATTGCTGCGGCGCCTGCGGCAGCGCATAGAATTTTCCCGGATGCAGACGTGAAGGCACCAGAAAATCGCGCGCACCTTCGGGGCTGGAGGCGGTGATGATGGGCGTTTGGTATTCGCGAAACCCGATCCCCCACATGCGCTGCCGGATCGACGCGATCACATCCGACCGCAAGGCCATATTGGTTTGCATCTGTTCGCGCCGCAGGTCGAGATATCGGTAACGCAGTCGCGTCTCTTCGGGGTAGTCCTGGTCGCCAAAGACCGGCAGCGGCAATTCGACCGCCGCGCCAAGTACCTCCATATCGCGAATAAAGACCTCGATTTCTCCGGTGGGCAGGTTCGGGTTCACCAGCGTTGCATCGCGTTCCAGGACGTTGCCGTCGATCCGAATGCACCATTCAGCGCGCACCTTCTCCAGTTCGGCAAAAACCGGACTATCCCCGTCGGCGATCACTTGCGTGATGCCGTAATGGTCGCGCAAATCAATAAACAGCACGCCGCCATGGTCGCGGACCCGATGCACCCAGCCGGACAGCCGCACGGTCTGGCCGACATTGGCTTTGGTCAGATCAGCGCAGGTATGGCTGCGATAGGCGTGCATGGGGGCAATTCCTTTGTCAGATTGGCAGCGCGGTCAAACCGTGCGCGCCTTCCGAAGTCAAGCCGGCTTTTTGCGTGGCCAAGGCGCAGCGGGCGGCGCACGTACCGATCAGCGGCAGGCCAGCGCCGCAGCAATGGCCTCCGTCGAAAACGGCGCAACCGGTGCGCCGATGATTGCGCCGTTTTCCATCCGCGCAACCATGACCTGCGTCCAACCTGCGTCGGCTATGACCATTTCCGGCCCAGCCCCGCAATTCCGCACGCCGCCGGTGATAAAGTCTTCGCCGATGCGATGGTTTGAAAATCCACCCGCCGAAGCGATCTCGCGCAACGCACCTGCCTCAAAGGTCCAAACGCGCAAGGTCCGGGCCAGATGCGGACGGTCGACATAAGCGATATCCATCAACCCATCAGCATTGAAATCCGCCACGCCAATGGGCGCGAGCCAACGGTTCGGGCGGCCGATATAAGGTGTTGCGGCGATGAGCTGGAAGGTTTCGTTCGCAGGATCGGGCCCGTAAATGGCCAGTTGGGCGCCAAAGTTTCGGTGCGACCGGATTGTGATGATCTCGGCGGACCCATCGCCGTCCAAATCCGCAAGGCGCGGGGCCAGGTCTTCAAAAACATGCACCGCCTCCAAGCGGAGCGACATCTCGGCATCGGCTGTCCGTCCAGTCAGGCGCGTGGGCTCCCATGTGTCTCCCAGGACACCATGCGGATAACGCTGCGTCCCATCCCGGTCCGTGACACAGAAAAGACCCCCTAGCGTTTCAGGCTGAGCAGCCGTTCCCATTCCTGGTTCCAGACATGGACCGGTCTGGGCGTTGGTCCCCGCCCCGCCGGCCACAAGCGCCAAGGCCAACAATCCGCCGCGGGCAAAACCGCGCCACAGGCGATGCGCCCGACGCGGCGCCCTGCTCAAATCTGCTTTTCCGGCATCTGCACGACAAGGCCATCCAACGCGTCGGTCACCTTCAGCTGACAGGTCAGACGCGAGGTGCTGTTGGGCTCATAAGCGAATTCCAGCATATCCTCTTCCATCGGATCGATGGCAGGCAGTTTCTCGACCCAATCGGCATGGATATAGACGTGGCAAGTCGAACAGGCACAGGCGCCACCGCAATCGGCTTCAATGCCTGGAATGTTGTTGTCGCGCGCGCCTTCCATCACGGTAAGGCCTTGGGCCACCTCCACAACATGTTCGGTCCCGTTAAATTCGACATAGGTGATCTTCGGCATTCTTCGCCCTTTTGCCATCGTTTAGAAGCGTAGGTAACGCGCAGGGCCGGGGCTTTCCAGACCCGCTTGCATCATTGCACAAACGTTCTATTTTTGTTCTTATGACCCCAACCTCGCCCCCCTGGCCCCGTCCGCCGATGGTACTGCCGAACCATATGTTGGATCTGCCATCGCAAAATGCGCGCGTTGCGGTGGCGGGGCTTGTCCTGGTCCGGCAACGGCCGGGCACCGCGAAGGGTGTGATCTTTGTGACGCTCGAAGATGAATTCGGCATCGTCAATGTGATCATTTGGCAAAAGATCTATCTCGCCTTCCGCCGCGCCGTGATTGCCGGCCGCATGCTTAAGGTGCGCGGCATTTTGCAGCGCCAATCTGGTGTGACACATGTCATTGCGGAGCATGTGGAGGATATCTCCCACATGCTTGATGCATTGCTTGTGGAGGCCCATCAGGAGCCGCGATACGCAGACGGGCCAAGCCGCTAGGCGCGCCCTGCCATAGGCGCCGCAACGGATCAAACAGGTCAGATCAAACCCGACAACACCGAAACGGCCATGCGCCAAAATATGGCGTTCTACGCGCGACCGGCAGAAGACCGCGCGGGCATGCCCAACGCCACGCTATTCTGTGGCCGCTTCCTCTTCGATCGAAAGGGCGACAAATCGCGGATTACCGCCGCGACGGATCAGCAAGAGCATGCTTTTCTGGCCCGCATCCTGTGCGTCGGCGACCCGCGTTGCAAAGGCATCAACCGTTCCAATCGGCTCCTGGCCAGCCTCGGTAATCACATCGCCGGCCACCAGGCCCTTCGCGGCCGCATCGCTTGCCGGATCAACATCTTCGATCAACAGACCCTCGGTTGTCGCATCGATGCCCAATTGCGTGCGCAGCTCATCGGTCAGCGGAGTCAGCGACATGCCCAGCACGTTGCCCGTCGCCGGGGCTGGCAAGGGCGCCTCGGGCGCCGCACTCGCACTGGCCGATTCGGCCGTCTCACGTCGGCCGAGCGTGACCAAAATTGTCTGCGTCTCGCCTTCGCGGAACACCAGCATGCGAACGGTTTCGCCAACACCTGAATTGCCCACGATGCGCACCAATTCCCGCGTATCTTGGATGTCCGTGCCATCAAACGCTAGGATCACGTCGCCCACTTCGATCCCGGCTTCGAGTGCCGGGCCTGTTGGCACATCGGTGACCAACGCGCCGCGTGCCTCGGCCAGCGCTAAGCCCTCGGCGATGTCTGGCGTGACATCCTGGATGCGCACGCCCAGCCAGCCGCGGCGCGTTTCACCGAATTCCCGAAGTTGATCGACAACACCGGTCACAACATTAGAGGCCATGGAAAACCCGATCCCGATCGAGCCGCCATTGGGGCTGAGGATAGCGGTGTTCACGCCGATCACCTCACCATCGAGGTTAAACAGCGGGCCACCCGAATTGCCGCGATTGATCGCCGCATCGGTTTGGATGAAATCGTCATAGGTGCCGCTCAGCGCACGTTCACGCGCGGACACGATGCCGACTGAGACGGAAAAGCCTTGGCCCAGCGGGTTGCCGACCGCCATGACCCAATCGCCCACGCGCGCAGCATCGCTGTTGCCAAAGGGCACGAAAGGTAGCGGTGCATCAGAAGACACCTTAAGCAGCGCAATATCTGTGTTTGGATCTGTGCCAATCAATTCCGCGACCAGCATGTCGCCCGACCGAAACTCCACCGTGATCTCATCCGCGCCTTCGATGACGTGGTTGTTGGTGACGATGAACCCGTCTTCCGAAATGACAAAGCCAGATCCCAAGGCCGCGGACCGGCGCGCTTGCCCGTCGGGGTCTTGGCGGTCAAGAAAATCGTTGAAGAAATCCTCAAGCGGCGAGCCCGGCGGCACTTGCGGCTGCGGGCCTGTCCGGCCTGCGACCACGGAACTGGTCGTGATGTTCACGACCGAGTCGCCGACCTGATCGACCAGATCGGCGAAGGAATTCGGCGGCAGCGTCTGGGACTTGACCGGCATCGCTGTGCCCAGAATCGCAAGCGCGACCAGCACAACAATCAGCGCCGGAAAGGTCCTGACCAAAGGATGCTTCGGCAATTTCGACGGTGCAACGGCAATTGCGCGGGCCGGGCGATTGACGGGCGTTTCATTGTTCAAGTCCGAAACTCCTTCATTGAGTTATGCGATCTGCAAACGCCAAAAGGCGCAATCTTCCCTATATTTGATCGCATGGTCCGCGGATCAACCGCAGCTCGCGCGCAGACCGTCACATGCGCGTGAAAAACCGCCCGCCTGTATTACGACCAAAGTGGTTAACCAAAGACTACCCCAAAGATAGGGCCCACGAAACGATAAGCACGCCAAAAAAGACAGCAATAAGCCCGATGAGGCGTCGCGCTTCAAAGGGGATTTGCGCCAAAAGGCGCACCAAGTCGTCCAAACGCGAAGGGGCCAGCGCAAAGACCAGCCCCTCGATCACAAAAACCATACCGATCCCCAAAAGGATCGCGGCAAAACTCACTCCGACGGTCCGGCGAAACCCGATCCGGTAGAACCACCGAGAAATTCGAAGAATTCACTGTCGGGTGTGATCACCATGGTCGAATTTTGTTGCATCAACGCGCGTTCATAGGCCGTCATTGAGCGGTAGAATTCGAAGAACTCTTGATCCTGCCCAAAGGCTTCGGCGAATGTCCGATTGCGCTCTGCATCGGCTTCACCACGGACAATCTCAGCTTCGCGCGTGGCTTCGGACACAAGCTCAACGACCGTCCGGTCGGCTTGCGCGCGCACCCGTTGGGCCGCCTCCTCGCCGCGCGCGCGCTCGTCGGTCGCTTCGCGCTCCCGCTCTGCACTCATCCGATCAAAGGTCGCTTGCAGGTTCTGCGGTGGAAGGTTGGTCTGCTTAAGGCGTACATCGAGCACTTCAAGCCCGATATCCTGGGCCAAGGCGCGGCTGACCACCGTGATCCGAGACATCAGCGAAGCCCGGTCTTCGGACAAAATGGTGTTCGAGGTTACCCCATCAGCACCCAAGACCGCCCGGATCTGTGGGTTGAGAATATCCTCAAGCAGTCGCTCGCCATTGCTCAGGCCGCCCGCGCCAACCGCTTGGCGGAATTGCACGACATCGGCGATCCGGTAGCGCGCGAACGCGTCCACGACCAGACGTCTGTCGTCCGACGGCGTGACCTCGATCGGTGCGGTGTCGAGCGACAAAATACGGTCGTCGTAATAGACAACTTCCTGGATCAGCGGGATTTTAAAGTTCAACCCCGGCTCCTCCACGACCTGCCTGATCTGGCCGAATTGCAGCACCAGCGCACGCTGACGTTCGTCGACGATAAAGATGGAACTCATCAACAATACCAGGCCGACAAGGATGACGGGTAAGATGTAGGTCAGGCGACGCATCAATTGGAGCTCCCTGCGGTTGTGGCCCGAGGGCTGCGTAATTCATTGAGTGGAAGATAGGGCACGACGCCGCCACCGGCGCCTTGACCTTCACTGTCGAGGATCACCAGATCGACGTCGCCCAATACGCGTTCCAGCGTTTCCAGATACAACCGGCGCCGCGTCACTTCTGGCGCTTGTTCATATTCGGCCAGGACCGACAAGAACCGAGACGCTTCACCCTGTGCTTCGTTCACAACCTGCGCGCGGTAGGCTTCAGCTTCTTCGAGAAGTTGTGCAGCCTCACCACGGGCGCCGGCCAAGACGCGGTTTGCATACGCGTCCGCCTGACGTTCCAGACGGTCTCGTTCCTGTTCCGCGGCTTGCACGTCGCGGAATGCGTCGATCACTTCTGATGGCGGGTCGGCCCGGTCAAGGTTGAGACGCACGATATTCACGCCGGATTCGTAGCTGTCCATCGTCGATTGGATCAGGTCACTTACGGTATCGGCAATCAGTTGCCGGTCCCGGTTCAGGATCGGGGCGAGCTGGCTTTGCGCGATCACTTCGCGCATGGCGGCCTCCGAAACGGCGCGCACCGTCGCCTCGGGATCACGCAAATTGAATAGATACTGCGCCGGATCGGCGATGTTCCAAACCACCTCGAAATCGATGTCGACGATGTTTTCATCCGTTGTCAGCATGAGGCCCGCATCGGAGCTGCCCGAATTCCGCACACCGATGGCTTCGGTGCGGTTCGTCGTGACATCGATGACCTCGGCTGTAACCAACGGCCACGGGGCAAAGTTCAAACCCGGCTCTCCGATCGAATAAAACGAGCCCAAAAATAGCTCGACCGATCGTTGTTCGGGCCGAACGGTGTAAAAGGAGCCAAAGACCCAAGCCGCAACCACCAAACCAAGGCCGATGAGAACCGTCCCTCGGGTCAGTCTCGGGCCGCCATCGCCATCGCCGCCGCCATTGGGCATCCGCGGGCCGCCGCGGCCGCCCATCAGCACCCGAAGCTGCTCTTGGCCTTTCCGCACGATCTCATCGATCTCGGGGATATTTTGGTTGTCGCCGGGTCCGCGCCCACCGCCATTTCCGCGATTTCCACCAGAGCCGCCGCCGCCCCAAGGGCCGCCGTTATTGCCAGCCATTACGCCTTTTTCCTTTTGCCATCGCCGTTCGCTTAGGAACGCATATGGGGGTCTTGCCCCCGATTTCACGCATTTTCGTATCAAAAAGGCGTGGCATTACACCACGCGTATCGGGGATTTCATCGTCACAAGCTCTTCGGCCATGGTCGGATGGACGGCAACCGTGCGGTCAAAGTCCTCTTTCGTGGCGCCCATTTTTATCGCAATGCCGGCCAGTTGGATCATCTCACCGGCTTCGGGCGCAACGATGTGACAGCCCAAAACGCGGCGTGTCTGTCGCGAAACGATGAGTTTCATCAGCACGCGTTCGGACCGGCCGGCAAAAGCCGCGCGCATCGGCCGGAACGAGGTGCAATACACCTCGATTTCCTCCTGCTCGGCGGCCGCTTCCTCGCTCAGCCCAACCGTGCCCATTTCGGGTTGGGTAAAGACGGCAGAGGGGATCAAATCATGATCGACGGGTGTCGGAACACCGCCAAAGATGGTTTGGGCAAAGGCCATGCCCTCGCGGATGGCAACCGGGGTCAGGTTCACGCGGTTGGTCACATCACCAATGGCATAAATCGACGGCACCGCTGTCTGCGAATAGTCGTCGACGACAACTTGACCATAGCGTCCAATCTTTACGCCCAATTCTTCAAGGCCCAAATCCCGCGTGTT
Organism: Pseudomonadota bacterium; assembly: GCA_039183205.1. Classification (GTDB taxonomy): domain Bacteria; phylum Pseudomonadota; class Alphaproteobacteria; order Rhodobacterales; family Rhodobacteraceae; genus HKCCE3408. The sequence continues at coordinate 101,504 of JBCDBR010000008.1, forward strand.
GGGTCTGCGACCCGTGGCAAACAGCACCGCATCGAACACGTGCTCTTGGCCGTTGGTCGATTTCACCCAAATGGGTCCGTCGCCAGGCGCGCCGGCTCCTGAGCTTGGCAGAGGCTCTGCCGCCGGAGCGCCCATATCGGTCACGGTCTCTGCCACCCTATGATCGGCGCTTTCCATGGCCATCGACACGATGTTGGTACCCAGATGCAGGTCGATGCCGCGGCTTTGCATCTGTTCGGACACCAGGCCGCGGGCCTCATCGTCAAAGCCGCGCAAGATTTGCGCGCCCCGGTAAAACTGGGTGACCTTGACGCCCAACCCCTTCAGAATACAAGCAAATTCACAGGCGATATAGCCGCCGCCGACGATCAAGATCGACGACGGGAGCGACGTGAGATTGAAAATATCGTCCGACACGATGCCAAGTTGGCCATTGGGCATCTCTGGCCGAACCGGGTGCCCGCCTGTGGCCAGCAAAATGTGCTTGGCTGTCTTGCGCGTGCCATCGGCCAGTTCTACGGTATGGGCATCGGCAAGGCGGGCACGGCTGTCGAAAATCGCGACCCCAGAGCTATCCAGAAGCTGGCGGTAAATGCCTTCGAGCCGATCCAATTCAGCCCGGAGCTTGCCGGAGAACGACGTCCAATTGAACACACCGTCCGGCACGTCCCAGCCATAGGCGCGCGCATCGCCAAAGCCCTCGCGATAGCTTGAGGCAAAGACCATCAGCTTTTTCGGCACGCAGCCGCGAATCACACAGGTGCCGCCCATCCGGCTTTCCTCTGCAATGGCGACACGGGCGCCCATACCGGCGGAAACGCGCGCGGCCCGGACGCCGCCAGACCCGCCGCCGATAACAAACAAGTCGTAATCGAACGCGGCGTCACCCATCTACGATGTCCCTAAAAAGATTGTCCGTCTCCGACATTTCCGCCCGCTCATGGCTGACCCGGCCGGTGGCGATGTCGCGCAGCTCAATCGTGCCGTCAGCTTGGCCGAGGATCAATGTGTCGCACATATCCATGAACAAGCCATTTTCGACCACACCCGGCACTTGGTTCAAAACCATTGCCATCTGTCGCGGCGCGCCGATGCGACCCAAATGAAGATCGAGTATGTAGTTTCCTTGGTCGGTTATAAACGGCGCGCCACCTTTTTCGCGCAGCGTGATCTCGCGCCCATCGACATCGAGGCTCAGCAATATTTCTCGCAACAGCGCCTTGCTGGTCTTCCAGCCAAACGGGACAACCTCTACGGGCAGCGGGTAGCGCCCGAGCGTGCCGACCGATTTCGTCGAATCCGCCACGATGATCATGTGATCTGACGCCGTGGCAACGATCTTTTCCATCAGCAGCGCGCCGCCGCCGCCTTTGATCAGGTTGAGGTTAGGATCAACTTCGTCGGCGCCGTCAATGGTCACATCAAGGCTTCGCAATTCATCAAGTGGTGTAATCTTGATGCCGACATCCTCGGCCAGCGCTGCGGTGGCCGAGGAGGTGGCCGCCGCGCGAATGCGCAGCCCTTCTTCGCGCACCAATTCGCCAAGCGCTTGGACCATGAAGGCCGCCGTCGACCCTGATCCGAGCCCGACACGCATGCCGTCCTCGACAAATTCCACGGCGCGCTTTGCGGCGATGATTTTGACGTGGTCGATGGATGAAGACATCAGCAGCATAGCCCCCAAGGCGCATTTGGGCCGGACTCTTAGCCCGTTGCGTCAGCAGGGGACAGAGGAAAGTCGATCACCGCCCGCAGCGCCGCGTCAAGAAACGTCTTTGGCAGGATGATCAGCATGCGCTCGGCGTCGAATGACAGCTCCACGCGTGCGGCCGCGGCAAGGTTAGAGGTGCCAATGCGCCGGTCCGGTGCGAAGTCGAGGCCCTCGATCGGCCATTTCAATCCTGTCGAACGACCCGAAACCCGGCCCATCGGGAACAAAGACACCCGCGCGCCCGCCACCAAATCTAGGCTCAGCTCCCGCGGGGCGAGAAAGGCGATATCGGTGCGCCCCAAAACCACGCAAGGTGGGCTGGGGCGGGTGATAAGTGTATGATACACCGCCAATTCATGGTCGATCCGTCCACCGGTAAATCCAATTGCGATCACGCCCGGCGCGGAAATGGACCGCAGGGCTTTGTCGAAATCCGTGCTGTCTTGTTCACCGATATGGTGAATTCGGTCCTGCGGAATGCGATCTTTGTGCGCGGGGTTGAGCGAATCAAGATCGCCAATGACCGCGTCGGGTAGAATTCCGGCATCCAGCGCCCGACCCGCGCCGCCATCTGCCGCGACCAAAACTGGCGCGCGCGAATACGCGTCGGAAAGGTCGGCGGAATACAGCTCACCACTGCCCAAAAGTGTCACCAATGTGGCAGCTTCAACAATCATGGCCTCATTTCGTCCATTGTCGCCGTTTTGCTTGTCAAAGATCACTGAAAGGCCCAATTCCCGTCGCGTTTATCGGGAATCAATGTCTTGCACGAAACGATACGATGATAAATTCCGGCTCGTCCGGCTCAGAGAAACAGGTGCCCTTGATGCAGAACGCAAACAAGATCCTCACCGTCTCGTACGGCACGTTCTCCTGCACGTTGGAGGGCTTTGATGACCCCTTCTCGGCGATGAAAGGGATTGCGGAGTATTTCCGCGACCTCGCGGCAGAAGATCGCTTCTTTGGCGCTGAGCCGCCCACGCCGGACACCGAAGCCCTACAGCGCATTGCCGAACAAGCGGTACACCGGCGTGTTGAGGCACGGCAAGCCGCAAGCGGGCTTGTGCTGAGCCCATCGATTGACGAGGCCGATGAAGAACCTGAGCCTGCTGCTGACGCAGCCGACGATGTCCATGCGGTCGATCCCAGCCCCGAGGCCGACGATCTGAACATCGACGAAGCGCTGATCGAGGACGCCGCGGCGATCGAATCTGAGGACGAAGAGGCGCTCGACGCGACGCGCCAATCCGAACTGGTCGTAGACGAGGTGGTCGAACCCGAGACAAGCGACACGGCGGAAACCGACGCGCCCGAGATCGAAGAGCCCGAGACTGAAGACCCCGAGACCGAAGACCACGACGCAGACGACGCGGAAACCGCCGAAGAACGCGCCGCGATGGACGACGACGAGGCTTCCGAAGGTGATGCCGAAACGGACGCGGTCGACGAAGATATCGAACCGAATGCCGAGATCGCCGATTTAGCGGATGACGAAGCAGAAGATGCCGGCGACGTTGAAGCCATGGCCAAAGACGAGCTTGACGGCTCGGATGATGCCGCCAGCGAAGAGGATGACGCCGAAACCGTCGCCGCCGCGGTTGAAGATCACGCGACCGAGGATATGGCCGACACAGATGCGGAACCGGCCGACGATAATATCGATGCAGATGTCGACGACACCAACGGATGGAGCGCGCTGAGCACGCGTATTCTCACGACAACAGCATCCTCCGAAGCCTCTGACGAGGCCGTCGACGAACCGGCCGCGCCCGAGATCGACGACGACGCTGAGGCGGACGCGTCAGAGGCCGAGGACGACGCGGTTCTGGCGGCATTGTTGTCGGCCAACGAGGCCGAAGAGGCCGCTGCCGCGCAAGAAGCCGAAGATGACGGGCTCGAAGATGCAGCCGACGACGCAGCGGAAACTCCGGTGCTTGGCGCAATCTCTGCGCTTATCGATGCGGAGGCCGAAGACGATGCCCCGGCCGAGGACGTTCCGGTCGCGGCCGTCGCGGAAGAAGATGATGCGACCGATGTCGCTGATGCCGCCGATGACATCGATGCCGCCGCGCAGGAGACGCAAGACGTGCAGGATGTGGTCGAGCACGACGTAGCCGAAACACCCGATGAAACGGCGCTGAACGGCGCCGAGGCCGATCTCGACGCTTGGTACAACGAAACCGATGACGCAGAAGAGCCCGCGTCAAGTGGTCCTGATGCCGGATATGTCGCGGATGATTTCGGCGCAGGTGCGGCCGACGAAGACGAGGTGATCGACTTCGACGCCCTACCCTTTGACGAGGAAAGCGTGGCCGAAAAGCTTGCCCGCATGCGCGCGGCAATGCCTGTCTTCGACGCGCCCGACCCCGAGCTTGAGGGCGACACGCCCGCCGAGGCCGACGCCGCGATCTCTGACGAGGTCTTTGCCCAGAGCGAAAGCGCGCCTGATGCGGACGACGCGGCGGACGCAGCCTATGCCACCGAAGATGACAACGTGGCCGATTTCGACGACGTCGAAGATGCCGACAATGCGGCATTCGACGAAGACCTGGCCCACGCCGAACGCGACAGCGATGTCGCAGCCGAGGACGTCGTTCTGGTCGCTGACGCCGATCCCGCAGAGGACGAAATCGACGCGCCAGAGCCCGTGCTTGAAATGCCCGTCGATTATGCCGATCCCGGTTCTGACGACGCGGCACCTGCTGAACCGGTGCTATCGGCGCTTATGGCCGAGGAACCTGTCGAAGACGACGAACCTGCCGACGATGTCGATACTGACGCGACCGAAGACGCCGCTGCATCTTGGGACGACGAGGACGCCTGGGACGAAGACGAGCAAGAGGACGACGACGATTGGTCCGACGAACCGCTCGACGAAAGCGACGACGCGGCGGATTTGTCCGATGACGAAGAGGCGGAGTTGCAGGCCGAATTGGCGCGCATCGCTGAGGAGTCGGAACGCAATGCCCGCCGGGCCGAACGGGCCAGCCGCCGCGGCGCGCTGGGCCAAGATGGCAATGCCGATGGCGATGCGGATATGAGCCGGCTGTTTGAGGCAACCGACAGCCGCTTGTCCACCGAAGAGACCAGTCGCCGCCGGGCCAATTTCGAACATCTCAAGGCAGCGGTCGCCGCGCGCGCGGCCGACCACGACATGGCCGAATTGGAAGAACGCGAGAAGGACGAAAAGACAGCCGAGTATCGCGAGGACCTGGCTCGTGTCATGCGTCCGCGCCGGGTTCAGGTGGATGTCTCACGCCGCCGCAATCCCGAAGAGGCGCCGGGCCGCACGACACCGCTTGTGTTGGTTTCGGAACAGCGGGTCGAAGAAACCCAGCCCGGCGGCATTGGCGCGTCGATCCAGCCTGTCCGGCCGCGTCGGGTCAATAACGGCAGCTTAGCCCTGGCCGAGGAATTCGACGGTGCGGGTGTTGATCAAGAGACGCCCAGCCCGGCCGCTGCACCCTTGCGCCTGGAAAACGCCGATCCGGATTCGATCCAAGACGACGATGACGACTTTGAGATCCCCGGCGCGCCGGCCGAAGACATCGCCCCGCAATCCGAGGTCGAAGAGGTCGACGCGTTGGATGACCGTCCCGCGCGCCGCGGTGTGGCCAGCAGCCTCGTGAATCTCGGACTGCGCACGGGCATCCTACGCCGCACCGATGACGATGAGGACACGACCGACACGGTGGAATTGGATGATCGTGTCGAAGAGGCCACCGCGCCGGTCGATGCCGGTCTTGGCGCGCCCGACCCCGCAGCCGAAGCGCCCAGCCCGGTTGAGACGCCCGAGCCGAAATCGGACAGCCTGACGGATGCATTCCGCACCCATGCCGGCGACCCCGATCCGGAACGTCCCCAGGACTACCTGGAATTGGCGGCGGCTTGGATGCTGCGCAATGAAGAGCAGCCGACCGTGTCCCGGCCGGTGCTGATGCGGCTTGTCACGATTGCATCGGACGGCCAGATCAGCCGCGAAGCGGCCTTGCGCGCCTTCGGTATCCTGCTGCGCGAAGGCAAGCTGGAAAAAATCGCGCGCGGCCAATTCCGACTGACGGTGAAGTCACGCCACTACGCGGGATAACTGGTCAGCACATTCGCGAAGGGCCGCGCATCGACTGCGCGGCCCTTTCGGTTTTTGCCGAGCCGTGCGCGTCTACCCGTCGGCATCTGGGTCCGCTTTGCCCACACCGCGGAACACCGCGCGAAACGGCAAAGCCCAGACGATACCGAGGCCGATATAGATCAAAAGCTCCAAAAAGACGCTTGGCCGGTCGAACAAGCCGACCACAAACGCGGCAGCACCGATGTAAAGCGGCAGCCCGATCAACAGGATCAAAAGCGACAAACGTCTGCGTGTCTTATAACTCAGCGCCATGGGCTCAATCGGCAAAGGGGTCGGTGACCAGGATCGTGTCGTCCCGCTCGGGTGAGGTCGAAAGTAGTGCAACCGGGCACGCGATCAATTCCTCGATCCGCCGCACGTATTTCACCGCCTCGCCCGGCAAATCCGCCCAGGAACGCGCGCCCGCGGTCGATTGCTGCCAACCGGGCAGTGTCTCATAGATCGGGCGCACGCGGGCTTGCTGATCAGCGGCGATAGGCAGGTAATCCAGCGGGGCGCCGTCCAATTCGTAGCCCGTACAGATTTTTAACGTGTCGAACCCGTCAAGCACGTCAAGCTTCGTCAGCGCGATCCCCTTGACCCCAGAGGTCACACATGTCTGCCGGACCAAAACCGCGTCAAACCAACCGCACCGGCGCTTGCGACCGGTCGTCGTGCCAAATTCATGCCCACGCTCGCCAAGGCGCTGACCGTCTTCATCCTCAAGCTCGGTGGGGAACGGGCCTTCGCCGACGCGCGTGGTATAGGCTTTTACGATCCCAAGAACATAATCTATCGACCCTGGGCCCACGCCGACACCCGTGGCCGCTTGCCCGGCGATGACGTTGGACGAGGTGACAAACGGGTACGTACCGAAATCGATGTCCAGCAACGCGCCCTGCGCGCCCTCAAACAAGATGCGCTTTCCGGTTTTGCGCTTCTCGGTCATCACTTTCCAAACTGGGCCGGCATAAGGCAGGATCTTAGGTGCCACGTCCTGAAGCGCTGTGACCAGGCCGTCGCGGTCGACCGGTTTCAGACCGAGACCGCGGCGCAGCGCATCATGGTGCACCAAGGCGCGGTCGACGCGACTGTTCAATGTCGCATCATCGGCCAAATCGGCCACACGCACGGACCGACGACCGACCTTGTCTTCATAGGCCGGCCCGATCCCGCGTCCGGTCGTACCGATACGCGCGACCGAGTTTTGTGCCTCTCGCGCCCGGTCAAGCTCGCCATGGATGGGCAAGATGAGCGGCGTGTTTTCGGCCACCATCAATGTCTCTGGACTGATCTCCACCCCTTGCGCGGTCACGGTCTCAATCTCCGCGACCAGATGCCATGGGTCGAGAACCACGCCATTGCCGATGACCGACAGCTTGCCCGGACGCACGACACCGGACGGGAGCGCGTGCAATTTATAGACAGCCCCATCGATCACCAAGGTGTGGCCGGCATTGTGCCCACCTTGAAAACGGGCAATCACATCGGCCCGTTCGCTGAGCCAATCGACAATCTTGCCCTTGCCTTCGTCGCCCCATTGCGCGCCAACAACCACAACGTTCGCCATCTTGTCCCTCCGGCCAAACCGCGCTCGGCTATAGCGGGGGTATAGGATAGGCGAAACTGATTTCTGGCACGATGTGGCGCAGTTTAGCAAAATTTTAACCTGTGCGTGATCGCCTGAACCGGCGTCGTCAACGGAGGACCGGATGCCCTTGCGGCCCGTGTGCGTTTTCCCTAGATAACGCACACGCTACTTACGCCTGCCAGACCCTAGTTCGAGCTTTCGATACGCGCCCATGGAAAACGTCATCCTCGTCATCCACCTGATCCTTGCGATTTGCCTCATCGGTGTTGTGCTGTTGCAGCGGTCCGAAGGTGGCGGATTGGGCATTGGCGGCGGTGGCGGCGGTGTCATGAGCGGACGGCAGGCCGCGACCGCGTTGGGCAAGTTGACCTGGGCATTCGCCATCGCCTTTCTGGCGACGTCGATCACACTGACCATCATCGCGGCGCAAAACTCCGCCAACGACTCGGTCCTGGACCGCCTGGGCGTTCCGGCCGAGACGCAAGAAGACGGTGGCGATCCGGGCGACGCGCTGCTGCCGCCGACGGGGATCGAGCTTTTGCCGCCATCGTCCGACGACGCGCCTGCGCTGCCGCCGCGCGCGGATTGATCCAAGCCGCAGACCGGTGACGGGGCCGGGCGTTAACACCGCAATTCAACGCTGCTGCGATGCTGGGCTTGCCGCTTGGCCGCGAATCCCTTAAAGCTGAAATCCCGTAGACAATGCAGTGTTGCGCCCTGACGCAACCACAAGATGCGGGGTTATTCCGAGTTATGGCGCGGTTCATCTTTATCACCGGCGGTGTCGTGTCCTCATTGGGAAAAGGCCTTGCATCAGCGGCACTTGGGGCGCTTTTACAAGCCCGCGGATATACCGTGCGGCTGCGAAAACTCGACCCCTATTTGAACGTCGATCCCGGCACGATGAGCCCGTTCGAACATGGTGAGGTCTTCGTCACCGATGACGGCGCGGAAACCGATCTCGATCTCGGCCATTACGAACGCTTCACCGGCGTGGCGGCGCGCGCGACCGACAGCATCAGCTCCGGCCGCGTCTATTCGAACGTTTTAGCAAAGGAACGTGCGGGCGATTACTTGGGCAAAACCATTCAGGTCATCCCGCATGTGACCAACGAGATCAAAGACTTCATCCGCATCGGCGAAAACGAAACCGATTTCATGCTGTGCGAAATCGGCGGCACGGTGGGCGATATCGAAGGCCTGCCGTTCTTCGAAGCGATCCGGCAATTCGCCCAGGAAAAGCCCCGAGGCGATTGCATCTTTATGCATCTGACCTTGCTGCCGTTCATCAAGGCCAGCGGTGAGCTGAAAACCAAACCGACCCAGCACAGCGTCAAGGAATTGCGCTCCATCGGTCTGGCGCCCGACATCCTGGTCTGCCGATCCGAAGGCCCGATCCCGGAAAAGGAACGCGAAAAGCTCGCGCTGTTCTGCAATGTCCGGTCCGATGCTGTGATCGCGGCGCAAGACCTCGCCTCGATCTATGAGGCCCCGCTTGCCTATCATCGCGAGGGGTTGGACCAAGCCGTGTTGGACGCTTTCCAAATCCGCCCCGCGCCGCGCCCGGACCTGCGGATTTGGGAAGACGTCGCCGACCGCATCAACAACCCCGAAGGCGAGGTGCGCGTCGCAATCGTAGGGAAATACACCCAGCTCGAAGATGCGTATAAGTCCATTGCAGAGGCGTTGACCCATGGCGGGCTTGCCAATCGCGTAAAGGTGCGCGCGGAATGGATCGATGCCGAAATCTTCGAGCAAAAGGACCCCGCCCCCTATCTCGAAGGCTTTCACGCGATCTTGGTGCCCGGCGGTTTCGGCGAACGCGGGACGGAGGGAAAGATCCGCGCGGCCGAATTCGCCCGAACTCGCAAAGTCCCCTATCTTGGCATTTGTCTTGGCATGCAAATGGCGGTGATTGAGGCGGCACGAAACTTGGCCGACCTACCGGATGCAGGGTCCGAAGAATTTGACCAAGAGGCTGGCAAAAAGCGTTTTGAACCTGTGGTTTATCATCTCAAGGAATGGGTGCAGGGCAACGCCAAGGTGACCCGCAAGAAAACCGACGACAAGGGCGGGACCATGCGCCTTGGCGCCTATGATGCGGTCCTGTCCGCCGGCAGCCGCGTGGCGGAGGTCTATGGCAATACCGCTATCGAAGAACGTCATCGCCATCGCTACGAGGTCGATATCTCGTATCGCGAGGCGCTCGAAAACCAAGGCTTGATCTTTTCCGGCATGTCGCCTGATGGGAGGTTGCCCGAGATTGTCGAGGCGGCCGATCATCCCTGGTTCATTGGCGTGCAGTTTCACCCGGAGCTGAAATCGAAACCTTTCGCCCCGCATCCTCTGTTTTTGGACTTTATCCGCGCCGCGAAGGACAATTCGCGGCTTGTTTAACCCGTGACTAGTCTGCGGCCCGCCCCGCAGCATGAGGACCCGATGCTACCCTTCCACATCTACGACGTCTTTACCGACACCGCATTTCAGGGGAACCCGCTGGCCATTGTCGAAAATGCACGCGCGCTCAGCACGGAACAGATGGCGGCACTTGCGCGCGAATTCAATCTCTCCGAGACCGTCTTTATTCTGCCACCTGAAGATCCTGCAAACACGGCGCGCGTGCGTATCTTCACGCCCGACCATGAGATGCCGTTTGCAGGTCACCCAACCTTGGGCTGCGCGATCTACCTTGCCAGCAAGGGCGCGGGCGCGGCGCATATCGTGCTAGAGGAAAATGCAGGCCTGGTGCCGGTGACGATCACATGTGACGGCGACCATGTGCAGGGCGAATTTAACGCCCCGGTCATCCCAACGGCGCGCGCGATCGATCTGCCAAAGGCGGCACTCGCCGCGGCATTGGGCATCGCAGAGGACGCAATCGGGCCGGACCAAGCCCATGTTGTCTCTGGCGGGCCAAGCTTCGTCCAGATCGGCTTGATCGACGCAGCCGCGCTTACGCACGCGCAGCCGGCGGAGCCCGCATTTTCGGCCTTGGCCGAGGCTGCGGGCGCAACGAGCGTCTATGTCTACGCGCCCGGAGTTGAGACCGATTACGAGGCGCGGATGTTCGCCCCGCTGTCCGGGATCGCAGAGGATCCGGCGACGGGCTCGGCCACGGCCTTGTTTGCCGCGCAGCTTTTGGCAAACGGGGCGCTGTCCGATGGACGGACCGATTTGGCCCTTGCCCAGGGTCGGGATATGGGGCGCCTAAGTCACCTATCGCTCAGCATCGATGTGGCCGCGGGCGCGATCACCGCGGTCCGTGTCGGCGGATGCGCCGTGCCGGTCGCGACAGGCCAGATTGCACCCCCTCGCTAGGCAGCCTATATCGCGCGGTATGTTCGGAGACCTCCTTCGCCGCCTGACCGCGCCCGAACCGGCCCAATTGCCGGACCCCGATGCGCGGCTTGCCTTAGCCGCGCTTTTGGTGCGTATCGCCCGTGCCGATGGCAGCTATGATGCCGATGAGGTCGCGCTCATCGAGCGCATCTTGGTGTCGCGTCACGGCCTGTCGCCCTTTGAGGCCTCGAAACTGCGCGCAGATGCCGAAGCGTTGGAGGCTGAGGCGCCCGATACCGTGCGTTTCACCCGAGCCATCAAGGACGCGGTGGCCTATGAGGATCGTGCCGGCGTGGTCGAAGCCCTCTGGCAAGTGGTTTTGGCCGATGGCGTGCGCGATCACGAAGAAGACGCGCTGTTGCGGTTGGTCGCACCGCTACTGGGCATTAACGACCGGGATTCGGCGCTGATCCGGCAGCGCGTCGAGGCCGCCCGGACGTGATCGCCAGCCTGCCGATGTATGACCGGCCAGAGCTTGCCGAAACAACCGACAGGTTATGGTGCGCCATCCGCGATGAACTCCGCGCGGTTGGGATCGACGCCCCCGACACGTTGAGCCGAGACGTTGACATCTGGGACGTGTGGACAGCGCCGGATCTGGTCTTTTCGCAAACCTGCAGCTTGCCCTATCGCGCCCGGCTGCGCGACCAGGTGTCGCTGATCGGCGCGCCGGTGCACCAATTTGCCGACTGCCCGCCCGGCCATTATTTCAGTGTCATCGTCGGACGCGATGGGCAGATCCCAGCCGCGCCGCGCCTTGCGGTCAATGACCCGTTAAGCCAATCCGGCTGGGCGCATTTCCACGCTTGGCTCGACCGCTCCGGCCTGGCCTACGGCGCGGTTGTGATCACCGGCGCGCATCGGGCATCGGCGCGCGCTGTGTCGACCGGTCACGCCGATCTGGCGGCGCTCGATGCGCAAAGCTGGGCCTTGATGCAGGCCTATGACACATGGGCCGGCGACCTGGTGGTTTTGGGCCG
>JBCDBR010000009.1:0-111146 GCA_039183205.1 Pseudomonadota bacterium
CCACATGTTCAAAATCCCGATCCAAGCGGCCATCGGCGGCAAAGTCATCGCCCGGGAGACCTTGTCAGCGTTGCGCAAAGACGTGACCGCCAAATGCTACGGCGGCGACGCCACGCGAAAGAAGAAACTGCTGGAGAAGCAGAAGGCGGGCAAGAAGAAGATGCGCCAGTTCGGAAAGGTAGAAATCCCCCAAAGCGCGTTCATTAATGCGCTTAAGATGGACGGCTAAGGCCGACCGTTTCCGCCATTAAATTCCACCACCGTAACGCGCCGTAGGCTCTGATCGGGATGGCTTGGTTTGTCTACATGAGCCCAGCATTCTTTCACTTGATATCGTCAAGCTGGCGAAAGTAGGAACCGGCGCACACCTAAAATTACGGCCAGTATTAAGTCCGCGTCGAAAAGCCGTGGGCTAGTCTCGCCAGCGACAAAGAAACGCTGGCGAGCTTTTTCAGTCTGGGTACACCACCTCTGGATCCATCAGCTGTTTATTTGCAACAGATCCGGAAACCTTAGCCCGTTCCCCGATAACCAAGCCAGAAACAAACTGTTTTCTGCCAGGATGATCGTTCGCCGCATCATCGGACACATAGGTATCTAGTGCTGACCTAAGCGCCATTAATTCGCGCTCTCCAAGCAGCCAGCCCACAAATTCACCCAACATCTGAAGCCGATAACTTTCTGTTTCAGTTTGAACAGATGACCTAGCAATGAACTGTATGATTTCGCTTCGAAATCCCTCAGGATCCTTGCGTTCAAAGTCGCGCATGGCAATTTTGTCAGACCATTTGAAATCGCTAAAGCGAACGGCTAACCGAGATGCGGACATCGTTTTATACCTTTCGAACGTGTTACCCCCCAATATCATGCGACTTGCCCCCCCTTGTCTAGATATATTGGCATGTTTATGCTTTTTGCCAACAGCTTGGCAATGTTTCGCGCTTGCTGTGCAGAGGGGCGCCGGTCAACTTCTCTGTGAAATCGCCCCGATTGAAAATTCACAAACCAACGCTTTCGGCCATGATAGGTATCAATATAAAGTTCGCCTGCGGCCCGCGCTTGCAAACCATCTACCAGACATGGATGGCCAAGCTTACGTTCACCAGCAATCTGCACCGGGAAGTTTCGTCGCATAGGAAAACCACCGTCCACTTGCTGGTCCTCCACCTGGGCGAGCTCTTCAACTGCGACGAAGATACGCGCAAATCGATCCATCGCCCAAATGAGTGTGAAGCTGGTGGCTACGGCTTCAAACGGCTTATGTTGGCAAGCCTCGACAAACGCACGCATCATAGCACCGCAATCCTCGTCGAGTTCTCTAAGGGAGTCTGGCCTACGCTCCTTCTCCCATTCCATATCCGGTTCATCTTGCGTTTGACTGCGCGCATCTTTCAACGGGCCATAAAAATCATCTAAGTCCAAATCTGTGTCGGCAGCGTCGCTCAATGCACCAGCTTCCCTCGATAATAGGTCAGCAGCGCATAGTTCGACATAGCAATGAATACAACAGAAAAATTGCGTTTCACATAACACAATATTCACAAAAAATATACCGTTACGACGTCTCGGAGGTGAGCATTATTTACGCATGCTCCCAAGGAAAACCGCCTAAATCTGGCGCGTCCCCTCCAGAAGCCCAACCACCGAGATATCCTCCTTTGAGCCGCCCCCCAATCCAGCCGGTAGATGCCGGTCTCTGCGACTGCCGGCCGGAGCTCCCATCGACCGCGCCGTAGGCATGTCAGACCCCCCGGCCCTGCGATCTTCCACCCGCCAAATGGCAAACCTCGCTCACAAAAATCCGCCCCCTTCCATATCCTCCAAATACTCAAATCGCCCGGCCTCCGCCAAGGCGCGACGACGGGCATTGAGAACCCCAGGCTTGGCCTCACCCCAGCCTCGGTCGGTCACGGCAAAGGCATACCGGCTTGCGCGTGCTGTTTTTCGCCGCTCCGATACCCGTTCACACCCGCAGCGCAGGACCCGCCGCGCGCCCGAAGCGGTTTGCGCAAAAAAAAGCGCGTGCCACGCCAACAACCGGTCGACTGCGCGTTCGCAGACGCAGCAAGTCAGCCCCGGTAAACACTTTTCTCAAACTGCTCAAAACTTACCCACAATCTTACCAACTCTTTGATCCCCAACATATTTCCACGCGGGGTAAAATCCCCCTTGTCAGCGATGGTGATCTTGATTGATGGTCAGGCATCGGCGCGGTTTTCATCGACCACGCCAGATGCGCGGCGGCCTCTTGGTGGGCGGAAGCGGTGAGAGATCGAAGGGCAACCTTCGGAGGATCGCCAGGGAAGCGGACCAGGGCGCAGGCGGAGCCAACGGAGACACGAGCTCTGACGGACCCGTTTGATGCAAAAGGGCAATCGCGGGCTGTGACCGGGGGGAGCCTCGGAGACAGTGCCAGATGCGGCGACGTGTCTGGGGCCGGGGCCGAGCGCGAGCTGGGTTGTGGGTATCTGACACGGAGACGTGGAGGATTGCGGCGCAGGCGGCCTCAACCGCGCGCGTCGTCCACGGGTTGAAAGACGTGTGGGACAGAGGTCATCGGTAACGGCGGCCTCGACTGGACCGGGAACCCTTCGGGGGGCCAATGGTACAGCGGAGACGTCAGGGTGTTCCTATCGGAGCAGATGCATGAGGACCGCGTCCAAAAGCACCTGGCGTCTTCTTCCGGTCAGGCCTTCGTTTCGCAAGAAACGGGGCCTGCCGGTGTGAGTCGCGCCGACAAGCCCCGAATGTCAGTAATGCAAACCGCGTCGCTTTCGCACCTGTATGTTGCGTTTAGCGGCCACACCCCCGGCGTGCAAACAAAATCTTGTGTCACATTCGACATAGATGCCCATAGGCTGCGGCTCACTCGGTCTCCGTCAGCGTCTCAAGCCGGGCCTCAAGCTCAGCGATCCGGGCGCGCAACGCCGTCGCCGCGCGTCTTTTCGCAACCTCCGTATCCTGGTGCTTTTCGCGCAGTTTTTGCACAGCTTCCAGGTTGGTTTCATCCACCTTCATCGCGGTTGCCAGTTCCAACACCGCGTCGGTGAGCGCGCCCAATTGCGAGCCGTAACCCCAGACGGAGGTGACGATCTCGCGTTCGAATTCCGGGATACCTTTCATCTGGGAAAACCAGCCCGGCAGGATGTCTTAGGTCACATCGCCAGAAAGCGGAAACTCGATCTTGGGTGCATAAGCAAGAAATGGGTTCATCGGGAAAGACCTTTTTGCTGAGACTGCCCGAACCATCGCAATGCGGCACGCGGCTGGCAAGTGGTCTCAGTGGTCCAAATACGCTTCAACCGCGGCTTGGAATTCGCGCGGCTTTTCGGCGTGAAGCCAATGTCCCGCGCCGGTGACTTTAGCAAATGTTGCCTTTGGAAACAGGCGTTTGATCTGGGCGCGATGGGAGGGCAGGACATAATCGGACGCGCCGCCGGACAAAAACAATGTTGCATTCGAATACGGCCCCTCGATATCGGGCCAACCGATGATCTTCGGCATCTCAGCGGCCAAAACATCCAGGTTCAACAGCCATCGCCGCCCGCGCAGATCTAGGGATTGAAGCAGAAAGGCCCGTACGCCCGGTTCGGCGATCTGGGCCGTCAGCGCCGCATCCGCCTGCGATCGGGTGTCAATCGCGGACAGATCAAGACCCTGCATCGCCGCAATCAAATGCAATTGCGTATGGCTGTAGGCGACCGGGGCGATATCGGCGACAACCAAGCGGCGCACGAGGTTTGGGTGCGACAGGGCCAAAACCATCGCCGCCTTTCCACCCATCGAATGACCGATCACGTCCGCCACGCCACAATGGGCGGCGATGACTTTCGCCAAATCGTCGGCCATATCGACGTAAGTGTTGGTGTCCGCTCGAAAGCTCTCGCCGTGATTGCGCATGTCCACCGTCAGGATACGGCGCGTTTCCGCCATGCGTTTGCTGATCGCGCCCCAGTTCCGCGCCGAGCCAAAAAGGCCGTGAACGATCACGACGGGCACATCACCTTGGCCTTGATCGACGACGCGTAGCATTAGCGCACCGCCGCGATGAACGCGCCGCGACGCCAATCCCGCATGGGCGTGCGGATGTCTTCTTGCGGGCTCATCACACGCGGTGCGGGCCAGGCGACAGGCTCTTCGCGTGGGGCGCCGGAGATTAGCAAAACCCGGACGCCTTCCGGGCCTGCGCGCAATCGCGTCTCATCGCCAGTCCCAAATCGCGCCAAGGACCGGTTACCGGAAAGATCGTGAATATTCACATCCCGCCCCATCGCTTCCTTTTCCAAACGAAGACTTCGCGTGTTGCTGGCATCCGCAAACTGCGCAGCCCTCTCGAATACATACACAAAAGCCTGGCGATAGGTATCGATCTTGCAAGTCTTTTGCACAGCTCGCGGCATGCAGCCTTCCAGCCCCAATATCGGGCGGCAATTCTAAATTTAAAATTCCGGACCCGGCCGGCATCTATGGCACCGATCCCTCCCCGCGATGGCCGGTATTGTCCAAGCTGTCATGAACGGTAACGGTGCCGTCCAACACAAAGGTGAATTTTGCTATTCCCGGGTGAGAAGGGAGCGCTTGGAGACGGGTCGCCGGATCATCGTTGCGAAAATCGTCAAACAGCAAAAACGGATCCACCTCCGACGGGTCTCGAAAGCCGCAGGCGCGGCGCCGAGGCACGCCCGCGCCTTGCATGGTTACATGCGTCGTAGCGACCCAAGATATGTCGGCGACAGGCGGGACAGGCACTGCGATTGACCCTGAGATCGGGTAAAACAATCAATGGGACGGCGACATGGAAATTGGGTTCATCGGTTTGGGAAATGTTGGGGCGAAGCTCTGTGGGACGTTGCTGCGCAACGGATGGCCCGTAACGGTTGCTGACCTCGATCCCGATAAGGTCGCTGGAATTGTGGCTGCGGGTGCGCAGGCAGGAACGACCCCAGCGGCGATCATGGCGGCGTGTGACATCGTGATTACCTGCCTGCCGCGCCCGGACATCTCGGCTTCGGTGGTTGAGGGCCCGGACGGGCTCTTGGCTGCGGCGGGGCCCGGCAAGACTTGGCTGGAGATGAGCACAACCGATGCCGATGAGGTGCGCCGTCTGGGCGGTATGATCATCGATGCCGGCGGCGGCGCTGTGGATTGCCCGGTTTCGGGCGGCTGCCATCGCGCGGGAACCGGCAATATCTCGATTTTTGCCGGGTGCGATCGCGCGACCTTTGAAAAGGTCTTGCCGGTCTTGACCACGATGGGGCGCCGCGTTTTGCATACCGGGGACATCGGCACCGCCTCGATCTTGAAGGTTGTCACCAATTATTTGGCGACCGCGAATTTGGTCAGCTGTTGCGAGGCGTTGGCCGTGGCCGGCGGCGCGGGTCTCGATCTCAGCACCGCGTATGAGGCCATCGCGATCTCATCCGGGACCTCATTCGTGCATGAAACCGAAAGCCAAGTCATCTTGAATGGCAGCCGGGATATTTCTTTCACGATGGATCTTGTGGCCAAGGATATCGGTCTGTTCCAACGCGTCGCGGATCGCGCCGGCGTGCCGGTGGAACTCAACCCGCTGCTGATCGATACCTTTGCCGACGGGATCGACCGGTACGGCCCGCGCGAATTGAGCCCAAACATCATCCGGCGCTTGGAAGACGCGACGGGGCTGGATATCCGCGCGCGCGGTTTTCCCGCCGAAATGACCGATGACGAACCGGAAATGGCCGGCGCTGAGGTCATTGTTCGGCGCTAGGCCTTTCGCCGCGGCGTCGTCCGGCCTATGAGGCCAAGCATGTCAGATCGGATCATCGCGCGCCTCACGCCCACGCCCGCCAGACGGGCCACCGCAGCTATTGCTCCTGGCGGACTTGGTGGCGTTATTTTGTGGCTCGCCGTGCAACAGCCGGCGCAATCGGCCCCGTTTTTGGGTCTTCTTTTGGTCATCGCGCTGGTGTGTCTGGGCTTGGCCTATAGGGCCTGGCGCGCCACTGCAACCTATCTCGAACTAACGCCGGAGGTGCTTCGCGAAGCCACCGGCCGAGAGCTTTGCCAGTTGGCCGATGTTGCGCGCGTGGAAAGCAGCTTGCTGTCGTGGAAACCCGCAGGCGGCTTCGCGGTTCACCTTAAAACGCCCGCCGGGCGCGCCTGGGCGCCGGGCCTTTGGTGGCGCTTGGGTCGCCGCGTGATGGTCGGCGGCGCCACCAATAGCGGCGAAGCCAAGGCGATGGCCGATCTGATGCGCATCGAACTTGCGCGCCAAGCCCAAAAATAACGCGCACGATCCCGGCCAGCATCTGAACCAAAGACCCGGCGGAAAATCGGAATTGGCCGGGCACGGGCGGACCCTCGCGCCAAGCAGGCCAGCTTCGCAGAAGGTTTGCGATGTGACGCCACCGGGAATTTCCGGGTGTGTTAAAGACCCTTCGCGCGATAGCTTTCCGCGACGCGCTCGATCGATACCAAATACCCGGCCATGCGCAGATCATGCACGTCGTTACGCCGGTGCCAGACCTCACGCATGGACTGATAGGCCTCACGCATCGTGTCATCAAGACCGGAGCGGACCAATTCAAGCTCTCCTGCGCCGCGCAGATATTGCTCTTTGAAACCGGGCTCCAATTGCCAGCCCACGCCACTATCCTTCGACAGGCGCTCCAGTTCGTTGACCAAAAGCAAATGGCGCGATTCCTCTTGGCGGCGCTGCATCCGGCCGAACCGGATATGGCTGAGGTTCTTGACCCATTCGAAATAGCTGACGGTGACGCCGCCGGCATTGGCATAAAGGTCCGGGATGATGACAACGCCCCGTTTGCGTAGGATTTCATCGGCACCGGCAGTGACCGGGCCGTTTGCCGCCTCAATGATCAGCTTTGCTTGAATGCGCTCTGCATTGCTCATGTTGATCACACCTTCGAGTGCTGCGGGGATCAAAATATCGCAGGGTTCTTCCAAGGCGCCCGTGCCGTTTTCGAGATAGGTGCCGTGCGGACAGCCGTTCACGCCGCCATGTTTGGCAATCCATTCGCGGACGGCCTCAATATCCAAACCCTCCGCCTTAAAAAGCGCACCATCGCGCTCAATCACATGGGTGATGATGCACCCATCCTCTTGGCTCAGAAACAGCGCAGCATGATAGCCGACATTGCCCAGCCCCTGAACGATGACGCGCTTTCCATCCAGGCTGCCGGACAGACGTGCGGCCGCGACGTCTTCTGGATGGCGAAAGAACTCTTGCAAGGCGTATTCGACGCCGCGTCCGGTCGCCTCGACCCGGCCTTGGATGCCGCCGGCATGGGGCGGTTTGCCAGTAACACATGCCCGCGCGTTGATATCGGTCGTATTCATGCGGGCGTATTGGTCCGCCATGATCGCCATTTCGCGTTCACCGGTGCCCATATCGGGCGCGGGTACATTTTGGCTTGGGTTGATCAGATCGCGTTTGATCAACTCATAGGCAAAGCGCCGCGTGATCTGCTCCATCTCATGTTCTTCGTATTCCCGGGGATCGATGCACAAGCCGCCTTTGGAGCCGCCAAAGGGCGCCTCAACAAGGGCGCATTTGAACGTCATGAGCGAGGCCAGCGCCTCCACCTCGTCTTGGTTGACATTGATGGCGTAGCGAATACCGCCCTTTACAGGCTCCATATGTTCGGAATGCACGGACCGATAGCCGGTGAACGTGCGCATCTCGCCGCGTAATCTGACCCCGAACCTGACGGTGTATGTGGAGTTACACACCCTTATCTTCTCTTCGAGCCCTGGCGGCAATTCTATCAATGCCGCAGCGCGGTTGAACATCATTTCAACGGATTGGCGGAAGCTTGGTTCAGGTGCAGACATGGTTCTCTCTCTCCGGGGCGGCAGGCCGCTTTGGACGACCTTAGACGACCCTAGCGCGCAAATCACTGCAAGAAGATGAAGCCGAACAGGCCGCCCCCGTTTGTTGCGCATCTCGGAACACCCCGTTTCTTGCCGTGTGCTGCCCCATTCTTGCCCAGATTCACGTGCAGATCGTGGATCGGGAATGTGTGCACACGCTTAGGGACCGATAACGTCGGGATATTTGTTATGGTTGAGAAGACACTTGCGCGAATTCGTGCAGCCAACAGGGCCAGAATCAATCGATTTGCGACGCGTGAAGATGGCACGGTGACCATCTTCGGCATGATGATGTTTATCCTCATGATCGCCATCGGCGGTATCGCGATCGACATCATGCGCTACGAAACACAGCGCGCTCAGCTCCAGTACACGCTCGACCGGGCAGTGCTGGCCGGCGCGGCGCTCAACCAAACGCTCGACCCCGAGGCTGTGGTGCTCGACTATTTCGCCCGCTCCGGGCTGACGCGGTATCGCATCGACGTCGATGTTGATGAAAGCATGACGCATCGTACCGTTTCGGCACAGGCTGAAATGGACATCAACACGATCTTTATGGACATGTTCGGTATCCGCGCGCTGACATCGCCTGCCTATGGGCAAGCCGAAGAGCGCGTCCAGAACATTGAAATCTCGATGGTGCTGGATGTGTCGGGATCGATGGGATGGTCCAGCGCAAATGGCCAGACGAAGCTTTATAATCTTCAGCAGGCCGCGAACGATTTCGTCGCGCAGGTCATGACCTCGAATGACTATGCCACCGACGACATGTTGGTGTCGATCTCAATTGTGCCTTACAACGGTTTCGTCAATGCAGGTACGATGATCGACGATATTTATCCGATCTCGAACATCCATAATGCGTCGAACTGCACCCGGTTCCGGGGCACGCAGTTTGATCGCACCGATCTTGGAACCTCGGAAACGATCCAGCGGCTTTCGCATTTCGACTATAGCCGGCGCGGCAGCTATTCCTACTTTGGTTCGCCCTATTGCCCCACAAGCAATCTCAACTCGATCTTGCCCTGGTCGTCATCCGTGACCGACCTCCAGGCCATGATCAGCGGGTTTCAGGCGACCGGTTGGACAGCCATCGATCAAGGCATGCGGTGGGGTGTCACCCTGCTTGACCCGACATCGCAAGACGAGTTGACCAGCCTCTACGCTGCCGGTCTTGGCCCGGTTCACGAAGATTTCGTCGGTCGCCCCGGTCCGTACGACGACGCCGACACGCTCAAGATCATTGTGTTGATGACCGATGGCGAGAACACCGAGCAGTGGGACGTGGCAGACGCATATCGTTCCGGCGGTTCGGGTATCTACTACCACGAGGAAGACGATCGTTGGTCGATCTGGTACCCAATGGACGACCACGTGAATGGCGGCGAATACTGGATCCCCGATCCGCGTCCTGACGACAGCACGACCTTCAACAACCCATACGGATATTGGTCTGCCAACCCGTATGACGATGGCAATTCCGCGGATGGGCACGATTCAGAGGAATATTCCTGGCAATGGATGTGGGCAAACTTCACGGAACGTTCGATCGGTCAGGCGTTCTATTACTATCCCGCATACTGGACCGGAGATTGGGATTTCCACGACGCGGTGCGCTATGATGGCCTCGAACTGTTCTCTGGTCTTGAGGTCAGCGGACAGGCGCATATCGATGCCGATGCAAACTTGCGGTCGATCTGCAACGCCGCGAATGGTGCCGGGATCGTTGTCTACACCATCGCTTTCGAAGCACCGGATCGTGGCCAGCAGGTGATGCAGGATTGTGCAACGACAGATGGCAATTACTACGAGGTCGAAGGGCTAGAGATCGCCGAAGCCTTTGAATCCATCGCCAGCACGATCAATCGCCTTCGTCTAACGCAGTGAGGCCGGCAAAGTGCGCGTAACCATGCCCAGAATTTTCAAAGCCTTCTCCCGCTCCGAGCGGGGGACGGCGACTTTGGAATTCTGTATCGTCTTTCCCATCATCATGATCCTGTTCATCGCGGTGTTTGAAACCGCGACGATCCTGATCCGGCAAGTGATGCTGGAACGGTCGCTGGACAATTCCGTCCGGCTTCTGCGCCTGACCAGCAATGACAACATCACCGTTGACGACATTCGCACGAATGTGTGTGACAACACGCTCGTTCTGCCCAATTGCAACGATGTGCTTGTCGTTGACCTGCGAGAGATTGATCAAGCCAACTATATCTTGCCCGGTGAAGACACACTCTGCGTGGATGCCGATGGCGCGGTAAATCCCGCCAACGAGTTCAACACCGCGCGCGCCGCGGGCGGGCCGCAAAACGAACTTATGCTGATCCGGGTCTGTGCCGAAGTGGATCGCATTCTGCCGTTTTCGGGCTTTGGGCTGAACCTCACGCGTGACAACAACGACAACTTGCACATGACGTCGGCGTCAATCTTCGTGAACGAGCCGGATTAAATGAGGGCGCTTCAATGAGATCTCTGCATTCATTTCTGCGCGAAACCCGCGGTGCCGTCGCGTTCGAGGCGGTGATCATCACACCGATTTTGGCATGGTGTTTCGTCGGCTCGTTCATCTTCTTCGACGCGTTTCGCACATATTCTACTTCGCTCAAGGCGACCTATGCGGTCGCCGACGTGATCTCGCGCCAAGAACTGACAATCTACGGCTCCGACATCCAGGGCATGGCGGATATCTTTTCGCATCTGACCCGCAACGTCTCTGGCAGTTCGATGCGCGTGTCCGAGATTTCTTGGAATGGAACGGAATACGATGTGGAATGGTCGCACCCGACCGGCACATTGACACGGATGCGCGATACCGATTTGCCCGGCATCGTGGATCAACTCCCGATTATGGCCAGCGGTGAGCGCGTCGTGCTGGTTGAGACCTTCATTCCCTATGACCCTTATTTCGATGTGGGTTTGAATAATATCGAATTCACCAACTTCACAATCACCCGCCCGCGCTTTGCTGGCCAAATTCCATTCGATGATGGCACCAACCCGCTCTGCTCGGTTTGTAACCACGATGACGGCGTCACCGGTGACGGCAGCGGGACTGACGATCTCGACGAACCGTTCTCCGGCTAAAAGTCCCGCACGCCCTGTCGCGTCTAGACCAGTTCTGGACGCGGTCAGACTTCCCCTTTTTGCACGCCGCGCATAACCTGCGTTTAGGGCCGGTCATCAGGATCGGCCCCTGTTTTGCGGAAAGAGCCACGCGTGCGCTATTCGGCCTGGGCCATCGTCAAAGAAGGATTAACGGGAAACCGCGGCTGGCGCCCCGCATGGCGCAGCCCTGAGCCAAAGCCCGAATACGACGCGCTGATCATCGGTGGCGGCGGCCACGGTTTGGCAACTGCCTTCTACCTGGCCAAAAACCATGGAATGACGAATATCGCTGTGCTCGAAAAGGGTTACCTCGGCGGCGGAAATGTCGGGCGCAACACAACCATTGTCCGTGCCAATTACGGGCTGGAAGGAAATTCTCAGTTCTATTCGCATTCGCTGAAGCTTTGGGAAGGTCTGGAACGGGACTTGAACTACAACGTGATGCACAGCCAGCGCGGCATCATCAATTTGTTCCATTCCGACGGCCAGCGCGACGCCTTTGCCCGCCGCGGCAACATGATGATCAGCCAAGGTGATGACGCCGAGCTTTTGGATACCGAAGGCGTTCGCGCGCGCCTGCCGATGCTCGATTTTGAAAACACGCGCTTTCCGATTTTTGGTGGTCTTTACCACGCGCGCGGCGGGACCGCGCGACATGATGCCGTGGCGTGGGGCTTTGCCAGGGGCGCCGACCGGCGCGGCGTGGATCTGCTGCAAAATTGTGAAGTGACCGGCATCGATATCGATCAGGGCCGGGTGACCGGCGTTCAGACCACGCGCGGGGCGATCCGGGCCAAAAAGGTCGGCCTCGTCGTTGCCGGCCGATCGGGGCAAGTCGCTGCGATGGCCGGCATGCGGCTGCCGATCGAGTCGCATGTGTTGCAGGCCTTTGTCACCGAAGGCCTCAAGCCCTGCCTCGATACGGTTGTGACCTATGGCATGGGTCATTTCTACATAAGCCAGTCAGATAAAGGCGGCTTGGTTTTCGGCGGCGATATCGACTTTTACGCCTCCTACGCGCAACGCGGCAATCTGCCGATGGTCGAGCATGTTGTCGAGGCCGGCATGACGCTGATGCCGATGATCGGACGGGCGAAAATGCTGCGCTCCTGGGGCGGGATCATGGACATGTCGCCCGATGGTTCTCCGATCATCGACCGGACCCATATCGAGGGGCTCTACCTCAATTGCGGCTGGTGCTACGGCGGGTTCAAGGCCGTGCCGGGTTCTGGGTATTCCTTTGCCCATCTGATGGCCACCGACCAACCGCATGGCCCTGCCTACCGCTACCGGCTGGATCGATTTGAAACCGGCCAGGGCCTGATGGATGAGGAGGCGACCGGTGCGCAGCATAATCTGCATTAGCCTGCTGGCCGCGGGACCCGCGGTCGCCGATGGCCTCGGCTGCTATGCCGCAAGCGGACTTACAGACCAGCCTGTGGACGCTCTTAGCCTCTACGTCTTTCACAATGCCGCGCGACAGGGCCGCTATGCCGCCATTCTGGCCGATGGCGCTGAGATCATGGCCCCCTGCCCTACCGACCGCGCTTGCATCGCGCCAGCCGAGGGTGGATCGCTTGCGATCTTCCAGACCGCGGACGGGATCGAGATCGTGACCGATCACTTCGCGTTTGGCGGCGTCGATCTTGGCAACGGCAGCCCCATCCCTGAACGCTACGCGCTTTCCCGCGCGGATGCTGACCGTTGCAGGGGTCCGGCCTGATGCTGATCACCTGTCCGATTTGTGGCCCACGCGATCTGCGGGAATTCACCGTCAAAGGTGCCGCGTTGGCCATGCCGTCTGACCCCGATTGGTCCGAGGCCTGGCACGACTATCTGCATCTTCGTGAGAACCCCGCAGGCGTCACGCGGGAGCTTTGGCAGCATACCGGCGGTTGCGGTGCCTGGCTCGTCGTGACGCGCAACACAATCACGCATGCGATCTTGCACGTTGAGCTTGCCTCGGAGGCGGTCTATGCGGATTGATGGCTACGGTCGGATCGACCGGTCGAAAACCTGCAACTTCACCTTCGACGGCAAGCCGTTTGAAGGGTTTGCTGGCGACACCTTAGCCTCGGCGCTGTTGGCCAATGGCGTGCGTCTGGTCGGTCGCAGCTTTAAGTATCACCGCCCGCGCGGGGTGCTGACAGCAGGTTCCGAAGAGCCTAATGCGCTCATGCAGATCGGCGACACACCCAATGTGCGCGCAACGATGCAAGAGCTTTTTTCGGGCCTCTCTGCAGAAAGCCAGAACCGCCTCGGCCCGCTTGATATGGACCTTATGGCGGTCAACGACCTGTTGCACCCCTTTTTGGGTGCGGGGTTCTATTACAAGACCTTCATGTGGCCCGTAGCCTTTTGGGAAAAGCTCTACGAACCTTTGATCCGCCGGGCCGCCGGGCTCGGGCGACTATCGGGCGAACATGATACAGGGACGGACGAAAAGGCCTTTGCCTTTTGCGATCTATTGGTCATCGGTGCCGGACCCACGGGACTGATGGCCGCCCTGACCGCAGCCGAAGCCGGCGCAAGCGTCATCTTGGCCGATGAAGCGACCGAAGCTGGCGGGCGGCTGCTGTCTGAGACCGAGACGATCGACGATCAACCCGCGGCGGAATGGGTCGACGGTATCGTCGCGAAACTTGCGTCCTTGGGCGTGCGCATCATGCGCCGCACCACCGTGACCGGCGCCTATGATGGCGGCGTCTTTGGCGCAGTTGAACGGGTTGGGTTGCATCTTCCGCAACAGCCGGATCTGCCGCGTGAGTGTTTTTGGCGGATCACCGCGGCGCGGACGATCCTCGCGACCGGAGCAACAGAACGACCCATCGCATTTCCGATGAACGACCGCCCCGGCGTGATGATGGCCAGTGCGGTCCGCAGCTATTTGCACCGTTACGGCGTCTGTCCAGGGCGGAAGGTCACGCTTTTTGCCAGTAATGATGATGCCCATCGGACCGCCACCGATTTGATCGCGGCGGGCGTCAAGATCGCCGCCGTGATCGACCCACGACCCGATATTGCCGCGCATGGGGATTATCGGCTGATCCATGGCGAGGTTGTAACCACGCGTGGCCGGCGCAAGCTGCGCGAGATCACGGTGCGCGCCAATGGTGGCCAGACGCGCATTGAAACGGATTGTTTGGCCCTATCGGGCGGCTGGAACCCGAACGTGCATCTGTCCTGTCACATGGGCGGGCGGCCGGTCTGGACCCCAGAGATCGCAGCCTTCATACCCGCCGACAAGGCCGTGCCGGGCATGCATGCAGCAGGTGCCGCGGCAGGGGCCTTTGCAACGGCCGATTGCCTGCGCCTTGGCGCCGAAACCGCCATCGCCGCGCTCCAAGAGCTCGGGTATTCAGCACCAAAGCCCAAACAACACAGCGCCGTGCGCGGCGCCGGTGCGATGACGCCGCATTGGGACGTAGAGGCGCCCGGGCGGGCCTGGCTAGATTTCGCCAATGACGTAACGACCAAGGACGTCAAACAGGCGGCGGCGGAAAACTACCGCTCGGTTGAGCATATGAAGCGCTATACCACGCAAGGCATGGCGCCGGATCAGGGCAAGAACTCCAACATTGCCGCGCTGGCGATTTTGGCCGAGGCCACCGGGCGCGCGATCTCGGAGACCGGGACCACGACCTATCGGCCGCCCTTTGTACCGGTCGCCCTTTCGGCCATCGGCGAGGGCGCGCGGGCTCAGGGCTTTCAGCCGGAGCGTTTGACCACAAGCCATACTGCCTCGGTTGCGCGCGGGGCACCGATGATCGCCACCGGTCTGTGGTACCGACCCTCGTATTATCCCGCGCCGACCGAGACGACGTGGCAAGAGGCATGCAACCGCGAAACCGGCTATGTGCGCCATCGTGTCGGCGTGGCCGATGTCTCGACCTTGGGCAAGATCGACATCCAAGGCCCCGACGCCGCGAGGTTTCTGGATTTCGTCTACGCCAATACGTTCTCGACGCTCAAACCCGGCCGCGTGCGCTACGGGATCATGCTGCGCGAAGATGGCCATGTGATGGATGACGGCACAACGGCACGCCTGGGCGACGACCATTTTGTCATGACAACAACGACCGCCGCAGCGGGGCAGGTCATGGCGCATCTCGAATTTGCCGCGCAAGTGTTGCGTCCGGATATGGATGTGCGCGTGATCTCGGTCACAGAGGCGTGGGCACAATTCGCGGTTGCCGGTCCCCTGGCGCGCCAATTGCTGGATGATGTTCTGGATGAGATGCCGGATTTGCCGTTCATGGGACACGCGCCCGTCACCGTTTTCAACGCCCCGGGGCGGCTATTTCGCATTTCGTTTTCCGGCGAGCACGGATACGAAATCGCCGTTCCCGCGCGATATGGGGCAAGCCTCTATCGCGACCTGGTCGGACGGGCCGAAACCCTTGGCGGTGGCGCCTATGGGATGGAAGCGCTGAATGTCCTGCGGATCGAAAAGGGCTTTGTCACGCATTCAGAGATCGATGGCAGGGTCACGGCGGGCGATCTTGGCATGGGCCGCATGCTGTCGGGCAAAAAGGACTTCATCGGCCGCGTGGCGGCGGAACGGCCAGGGCTGAATTCATCGGATAGACCCGTTCTTATCGGGTTGATGCCAGCCGATGGCACAACGCCGCTTTTGGCTGGGGCGCACCTCTATCCAATCGGTGCCGAACCACGCCGCGCCAATACCCAAGGCTATATCAGCTCTGTCTGTTATTCGCCGACACTGCAATCACCTCTTGCCTTGGCGCTTTTGCAGCAGGGACGCGACAGATTGGGCGAAACCGTCGAAGCCGTCGATCATCTGCGTGGCGCGCAGGTGACCTGCCGGATTTGCGACCCGGTCTTTTTTGATCCCGACGGGGGGCGGATGCGTGGCTAAGCTGCTTCAAATACCGCCCTTTGAGGGCGCTTTGCCTTTGCATTTCGGCACCATTATCGCTGCGGCGGTGCCGATGCAGACGATGACCTCCATCGCGCCGTTCCGGGACCGGGAAGCAGACGTTTCTGCCAAGATCGAGGCCGTGACCGGCACCGGGTTACCGCCGATCGGCAAGGTATCTAAGGGCCAAAGTTTCGAAATTGCCTGGGCCGGTTACGGCATCTATTTCGCGTTCGGCACCAAGCTTGACCCCCTTCCCGGCGCCGCCATGACCGATCAATCCGATGCCTGGGCAGGTGTCGATATCAGCGGCGCGCAATCGGCCGATATGCTGGCCCGGCTGGTGCCTGTGGACCTGCCACGCATGCCCAAAGACACCGCCGCACGCACGATGCTGGGACATATGAATTGCCTGTTGATCAAGGACGACGACGCCCGGTTCCGCATCTTCGTGTTCCGGTCTATGGCCGGCACGGCCGCGCACGAACTCGAAGCGGCGATGCGCGCGATCGCCGCCCGAAACGCCAGATCTCAATAGCCGCTATGCGGCTCAACCCCACGCACATCCATGGCAAGCTCATAAACCGCAACGCGATCGGCGGCCTGGCCGGGATTGCTGTAGCTTGGATCTGCCGCGCGGTTCGACCAATTGCGATGCTGGTTGCGCAATTGCGCATCCGAACGCCGCTCGGGGTCGGTCAGCGTGTTGAACAGATTGACCTGTTGCTGGCCGGAACGACTTTGCCAATCCGCTTCCCGCAGATAGGCCTCGTAGCCGCGACCAAAATTCTGCGACGCAAAGATGATTTCGTCGTCTGAAACTTCGGCGACAATGTCGTCCGACACGCTTTCAACGCCATTTGAAGCCACCGCCACGACCGCCAGAGCCATCGCCACAATCGTGGCCGAGATGACAACCCAATCGACCGCAATCGCACCGGCTTCATCACCCAAAAATTCGCGTACACCACTTACTCGCATCACATATTCCTAACTTCGCACGACCCTGCCACCCGCGCCCGGTATACCCCAAGTGATGGGTAAAGATTTTATCGAATTCGTGATTTCTTTGTGGACAATCTGCGATCAACCCGGGGCGGCCAGTGGACATGTCGGGCCAGCGGCCCGATATTGACCGTCATGTCTCTGCCCCCCGGATTTCTCGATGAATTGCGCAGCCGAACATCGCTTGCCGATGTGGTCGGGCGCAAGGTGATTTGGGATGCGCGGAAATCCAATCAAGCAAAGGGCGATATGTGGGCGCCCTGCCCGTTTCACCAAGAGAAGACGGCAAGCTTCCATGTCGAGGATCGCAAAGGATTTTACTATTGCTTCGGCTGTCATGCCAAAGGCGATCTCTTCAAATTCGTTCAGGAAACGGAAAATGTAAGCTTCATCGAAGCGGTTGAAATCCTGGCGCGCGAGGCTGGGATGACGATGCCGGAACGGGACCCCCAGGCCCAGGAAAAGGCCGACAGGCAAACTGAGCTGGCCGACGTCACCGAAGCTGCGGCCCAGTTTTTCCGGCTGCAATTGAAGACCGGTGCGGCGCAGGCGGCACGCGATTACCTCGACCGCCGCGGCCTCAGCGCAGATATGCGTGCGCGCTTTGAAATCGGCTTTGCCCCGAATAGCCGGACCGCGACCCTGGAGGCTTTGGGTGCAAAGGGGATCAATCAGGCGCGCATCATCGAAGCCGGCATCGCCAGCAAACCGGACGATGGCGGCGCCCCCTATGATGCCTTCCGCGACCGCATCGTGTTCCCAATCCGCAACCAACGCGGGCGCTGCATCGGTTTTGGCGGCCGCGCGATGGACCCGAATGCGCGCGCCAAATACCTCAATACCCGCGAAACGCCGCTTTTTGACAAGGGGCGCGCACTCTTCAATCACGGACCTGCGCGCGCGGCGGCGGGCAAGGGCGAACCGGTGATTGTCGCCGAAGGATATATGGATGTCATCGCGCTGGTTCAGGCCGGCTTCGGCGCGGCGGTTGCGCCGCTGGGCACCGCCATCACCGAGGATCAGCTTCGGCTTTTGTGGCGCATGGCCGATGAACCTATCGTGGCGTTGGACGGCGACAAAGCCGGTCTCCGGGCCGCGATGCGGCTCATTGATATTGCGCTGCCGATGCTAGAGCCTGGAAAATCCCTGCGGTTCGCGTTGATGCCCCCGGGCCAAGACCCCGACGATCTGATCCGAACCGGCGGCGCGGATGCGATGACGCGGGTGCTCGACGGTGCGGCGCCATTGGTTGATCTGTTGTGGCGGCGCGAAACCGAAGGGCGTGTCTTTGACAGCCCCGAACGGCGGGCAGCCCTGGATGTGGCGCTGAATAAAGCCGTCGCTATGATCCGCGACCCGGGGCTGCGCCACCATTACGGCCAAACGCTAAAGGATCTGCGTTGGCGATTTTTCCGGCCAAAGGGTCGCGCAAAGACATCGCGTATCCCCGACATCGCGCCGCGCGCGGAAACCGCCGGCTCGGCGCTGGCCGCTGGTGAGGTCGCCGAAACGGCGATGCGGTCCAGTCTCATCCTGGCAACCTTGGCGCATCACGCCCCTCTTATCGAAACGTTCGAAACGGCGCTTGAGCGGCTTGATACCGGTGATTTTGAGTTGAATCGCCTCTGCCAATGCCTCTTGCGCCTGTCTGGCCAGGGACAAAATGACTTAAATGCCGCAATAGATGCAGAGAATTTGCGGGAAACCCTTGAAAATCTGATGCTGCTCGGCCATGTGCGGCTCCAGGCGTGGATCCGCGACCCCAATAGTTCCGACCAGGCTCAGCAATGTCTGACCGAGGAATTCGCCAAATTGGCAGCACGGCGCGGGATTGATCACGAGCTGGCCGAGGGCCGCGAAGAGCTGTCGGGCGACGAGGTGCGCCCGCATCTTGCGTGGCGGATTAACGAGGCTGTTCGCAAACGCCATGAGGCTGAACGTGCGCTGGGCGAAGATGGGTCAGATGACGACCTCGTCGACCAACGTGACCGGGAACGTTTCCTGCGCGTCATCGAAGGCGCGGGACGCAAGGAAAAAAGGCACTGATTGGGTGTGCGAATTGATGATTCGCGCTAACTAGTTTCGGATAGAAGCAATCCGAATCAGTCGCCACGTCAAAGGAACCGCAATCGCATGGCCAAAGACACCGAAGAGCGTAAGCCGGAAAGCGAAGAGCAGGAAATCAGCCTTGATATGAGCCAGGCGGCGGTCAAGAAGATGATCGCCGAGGCCCGGACGCGCGGCTACATCACTTACGACCAGCTCAACGCCGTTCTGCCGCCCGATCAGGTGAGTTCCGAACAAATCGAAGATGTGATGTCGATGCTGAGCGAAATGGGCATCAACGTCATCGAGGATGAAGAGGCCGAAGACGACAGCGAGGCCAAACCAGCGACCGAGGTCGTCGCAGCGTCGACCTCCCGCGAAATCGCGGTTGCGCAGACAGATACCGAAAAACTCGACCGTACCGACGACCCGGTTCGGATGTATCTGCGCGAAATGGGCAGCGTGGAGCTGCTTAGCCGTGAAGGTGAGATTGCGATTGCCAAACGCATCGAGGCTGGCCGCAACACGATGATTGCCGGGCTTTGCGAAAGCCCGCTGACCTTTCAGGCGATCACAATCTGGCGCGACGAACTTCTCGACGAAGATATCTTGCTGCGCGACGTGATCGACCTTGATGCCACCTTTGGCCGCTCGATGGGCGAAGACGGTGACGAGCCCGTCGTCGATACCACCTCTGCGGCCGCGCCGGAAAAGAAGGCCGAAGCCGAGCCTGAATTGGACGCCGATGGCAATCCGATCGCCTCGGATGACGACGATGATGATGACGATCAGGCCAATATGTCCCTCGCAGCGATGGAGGCGACGCTAAAGCCGCGGGTGCTTGAGACCCTCGACCAGATCGCCATGGATTATGCGCGCCTTTCCGAGATGCAGGATTTGCGGATCTCGGCCACGCTCAACGAAGACGAAAGCTTTACCGACAAAGAAGAGACCGAATACCAAGAGCTGCGCGCCGAAATCGTCGAATTGGTGAATGAGCTTCACCTCCACAATAACCGGATTGAGGCGCTGATCGACCAGCTCTACGGGATCAACCGTCGGATCATGTCGATCGATAGCGGCATGGTAAAGTTGGCGGACCAAGCGCGCATAAACAGGCGCGAATTCGTCGAAGAATACAAAGGCGCCGAACTTGACCCGTCCTGGGTTGACCGGATGTGCGAAAAGTCCGGCCGGGGTTGGCAGGCGCTGTTCGAAAAAAGCCGCGAAAAGGTCGAAGACCTGCGCGGCGACATGGCGCAAGTCGGTCAGTATGTCGGGCTCGACATCAGCGAGTTTCGTCGCATCGTCGCCCAAGTCCAAAAGGGTGAAAAAGAGGCGCGCCAGGCCAAGAAAGAGATGGTCGAGGCCAACCTGCGCCTGGTGATTTCGATTGCCAAGAAATATACCAATCGCGGTCTGCAATTCCTCGATCTTATCCAAGAAGGCAATATCGGCCTGATGAAGGCGGTCGATAAGTTCGAATACCGCCGCGGCTACAAATTCTCGACCTATGCGACCTGGTGGATCCGCCAAGCAATCACCCGCTCGATCGCGGATCAGGCGCGTACGATCCGTATCCCGGTCCATATGATCGAAACGATCAACAAGCTTGTCCGCACCGGTCGCCAAATGCTGCACGAAATCGGCCGTGAGCCGACGCCCGAGGAATTGGCCGAAAAACTGCAAATGCCGCTGGAAAAAGTGCGCAAGGTGATGAAAATCGCCAAAGAACCGATTTCCTTGGAAACGCCCATCGGCGACGAAGAAGACAGCCAGCTTGGCGATTTCATCGAGGACAAGAACGCCGTTCTGCCCTTGGACAGCGCCATCCAAGAAAACCTCAAAGAAACCACAACCCGGGTTCTGGCCTCGCTCACCCCGCGCGAAGAGCGCGTGCTGCGCATGCGCTTCGGCATCGGCATGAACACCGACCATACGCTGGAAGAGGTCGGCCAACAGTTCAGCGTGACCCGCGAACGCATCCGTCAGATCGAAGCGAAGGCGTTGCGGAAACTCAAGCACCCGAGCCGCAGCCGGAAGCTGAGGTCGTTCCTAGATCAGTGAAAACTGTCCAAGGTGACGTTATCAAACTTGCTCTGTTGGGCAAATTTGATGTGATCGTTCATGGCTGCAATTGCATGAACACGATGGGCGCCGGCATTGCCAAATCAATTGCTGCGGCATTCCCCGAGGCTTTCTCGGCGGACAAAGCAACCCTCAAAGGTGACGTTGCCAAGTTAGGCACGATTTCCCGCGCGACCGTCATACGCGATGGCGTGCACATTACGATTGTGAATGCCTATACTCAATTCGACTACAAGGGACGCGGCCGCAAAGTCGATTATGATGCATTACGTAGTTGCTTCCGCGCAGTCGGACACGAATTCCCCAATGCTCGGATCGGTTATCCGATGATAGGCGCCGGCCTCGCGGGAGGTGACTGGGACAAGATTGCACCGATCATAAATCAGGAGCTGTCTGGTTGTGATCATTGTCTCGTCATTTGGGCAGGATAGCAAAAGGCCGATCCGTTGGGCGAATGGCCACCGACAGAGTGCCATCCTGAGCACACGCCTTCACCTCAGGACGCGCACTAGGCTTCCCCGAGCCTTGGCATTTTATTGGAGAACGCAGAGAGAAGATCGTTGACCATTGGAAACTAATTTCTAACGCTGCTCGGCTAGCTACGTCTGACTTTCTTGATAGTCCGTTCGATTTTCGGCTCGACGGAGTGCCAATGTCTGAATTGATCGAGCGAACTGAAAAACAGAAAAATAGCGAATAACGGCAGCGATTGAAATATAGGCAACCTTAAGCCGCCCGGGACGAGGCCGAAGGCCGCCGGGCGAGCGCCTGCCCGTCCCGGCGGGCTGGCGCTTTGGCAACCTTGCGCGCCGATCATTCGAAGCTCGGACATGGCCAGCATAAAACGCGAAGAACTCCCGTAGTGGCGCCACCCCACGGGCAGGCCCTCACCCGGCTCAGCTCTACCGAAACCCATGAAACCGTACGGCAATCGCGCGTCTAGCCGCGCAAGCCCGGTTAACAGCCGCCGCCAAGAAACCCGAACCATCGGCGGCCCGTCCCCATGGATCGAAGGGCTCGCAAAACGCGCCTCGCCGCATGCTCGGAGCCCGGGTGTTTCGCCATAAGCCGGTCCCGAAAAACCGTCAGCAGCGGTCCTCTATGGACCGCCGGCGCACATCGTTTGGCACCCCGCACATAGGTCGGAACCTTTCAGGATGAATGAGGTCATCCGACAATTGGGAAACCGTTCAACCGTCTCCAAGCGCCGCCTTCGTTCTGTCGGACCAGCTTAAGCGCGTGGCTTAGGCGAAAAGGTTAACGCGTGTCGGCTGATGATCGCGCAGGCCCGCGTCTATACCCGATCTATACGGGATATATACCGGTTCTATATCGGCAGGTTCCAATGCGCTCTCTCCGGCCACGCCAAACCTTAACGCCGAGCCGCGACGCCAATCTTCAGTGCTCCAGGGCAAAGGCGTGACACCGGTAGGCTTCCCCCCGGCGTCTCGACCCATTACCATTGCGCGCATCCAAGGCCCTCGACCGGAGCACCCTATGTCCTTTCTTTCCAAGCTTTTTGGCGGTTCACCGTCCCAGCCAGAGCCTAAGGCCGAGACCTATGAAGGTTTCACGATTACCCCGGCGCCACAGCGCGACGGAAGTTCTTGGCGCATTGCAGCGCGGATCGAAAAGGACGGCAAGACCCATGACATGATCCGTGCGGATACTTTGGCCAGTCAAGATGACGCCACCATGGCCTCCACTGCCAAAGCCAAGCAACTCATCGACGAACAGGGCCCACATTTGTTTGGCTAGCAGACGATTGGGGCAGGACCGACGCCGCGATCGCGGCGTCCGGGACGGCGAGCGCTCCCAGAATGGGGGCGTGAGGTGGCCCGATCCCTTGCTCTAGCTGTCCAAAACCTGCGCGGCGGCCGCGTCGGGGCTCATCTCTCCCGCCGCCACACGCGCAGCGAGCTTTGCCATATCTGCCGCGACGTTTGGCTCACGCAAGCGCGCCAGGAGCCGCGCGCGGACTTCCTCTTCGAACCAATGCACAGATTGCGCGCGCCGCGTTTTGGCCCACCAGCCTTCAGCCTTGCGCCACGCGGCCAGGGCCTTCATCTCGTGCCACGCGCCATCCAACCCCTCTTCGGCAAGGGCCGAAACTGGCATCGCCTTGGGAAACCCTTCCGGGTCTTGGCCGCGTTTGCGCAACAGACGAAGCGCGCCTGTATAGTCGGCAACGGTGCGGGATGCGGCGGGCGCTAGATCGCCATCGGCCTTATTGACCAAGATAATATCCGCCATCTCCATGATTCCGCGTTTGACGCCTTGCAACTCGTCTCCGCCGGCCGGTGCCAAGAGCAAAACAAAAAGATCGCAAAGCTGGGCCACCATGGTTTCCGACTGGCCCACACCCACAGTCTCGATCAGGATCACATCAAAACCGGCGCCCTCACACAGGGCGACTGCCTCGCGCGTACGCTGCGCGACGCCGCCCAAATGCGTGGCCGACGGCGATGGTCGAATGAATGCCTCAGCGCGGCGCGCCAGGCGTTCCATCCTTGTCTTGTCGCCCAAAATCGATCCGCCAGAGCGGGCCGAAGACGGATCGACGGCCAAGACGGCAACGCGCAACCGTTCATCAACCAGCATCAAACCGAACGCCTCAATGAAACTCGATTTCCCGACGCCTGGGGTGCCCGAAAGTCCGATGCGGAGCGCCTGGCGATTGGAAGTCCCGAGTTGCGCAAGCAATGCCGTCGCCGCAGCCCGATGATCGGCCCGGGTGCTTTCGACCAAGGTCACCGCGCGCGCCAGTGCGCGGCGGTCTCCTGCGGCAACGGCTTCGGCCAATGCTTCGGTGTCAGGCATCATCGATGGGGTATCTTTCGGCCTTTGGATCGGGCGCACCTTGTCCAGATGCCGCCAATATTGTCCAGTAGCGAAAGGGCAACCGGCATCAATCGGTTCGGAATTGCGCGGGCCAATCGTCGTGCCGGACTATCTCCTTCGGTTCACCGTACCACCCTCTCAACCGCGTCATCCGTTGGGCTTTGGGTGTTGACGCCGATCTGTCTGCACCCGCTCTATGGCTTGGTGCCAGGACAAGAGCATAAGACCGACATGAACCTTCCAATCGACGCTGTCTTGCCGGAGCTTCTGGCCGCGCTCGAACAGCACCGCCGCGCCGTGCTGCAAGCGCCACCGGGGGCGGGAAAGACGACGCGCGTCCCGCTTGCCATGCTGGAGGCCGGGCTTTGTCAGGGCAAGATCATCCTGTTGGAGCCGCGGCGTCTGGCGGCGCGAGCCGCGGCAGAACGAATGGCCCAAACACGCGGCGAGGCGCCGGGTGCGACCGTCGGCTATCGCATGCGTGGCGACAGCGCCATCGGTCGGTCGACGCGGATCGAAGTTGTGACCGAAGGCATCTTGACGCGCATGATCCAGGCCGCGCCCGATCTGCCCGGCATCTCCGCGGTCGTTTTCGATGAATTCCACGAAAGATCCCTCAACGCCGATCTCGGCCTGGCACTGGTTTGGGAAGCCCGCCAGGCCCTGCGCGAGGATCTGATCGTATTGGTCATGTCAGCCACATTGGACGCGGCACCTGTCTCGGTTCTCTTGGACGACGCGCCGATCGTCTCATCGCAGGGCCGAAGCTTCCCGGTGGAGACGGTTTGGCCTGCGACACCAGCGCCCAAGGACCAAAGGCTCGAGACGCAACTCGTGGCATTGATCGAGACCGCTATCGCAGAAACCGATGGTGGCATCTTGGTGTTTTTGCCTGGCGAGGGCGAGATCCGCCGCGTCGCGGCAGCTTTGGCCGGCCGGATGCCGAAAGATGTCGCGCTTCAGCAACTTTACGGAGCACTTCCCATCGCACAACAGCGCGCGGCGATCCGTCCGCTCCGGTCTGGCCGGAAATTGGTGCTGAGCACTGCGATTGCCGAAACCTCGCTGACGATTGACGACATTACCGTGGTGATCGATGCTGGCCGGGCGCGGCGCGCGCGTTACGATCCGGCCTCGGGCATGACACGGCTTGTTACCGAGCCGGTGAGCCGCGCCGAAGCCGATCAGCGCCGGGGACGGGCCGGACGCGTGGCGCCGGGCATTTGCTATCGCAATTGGACGCGCGGCGCGGAGGGCGCATTGCCGCTTTTCGCGCCTGCCGAAATTGAGACCGGCGATCTGGCCGGCTTTGCGCTTGAATTGGCGATTTGGGGCGGGGAGGACGCGCTTGCCTTTCTCACGCCACCGCCAGCCGGACCGCTGCGCGCGGCGCGGCGCCTGTTGGTTCAGCTTGGCGCGCTGGATCAAAGCGGCAGGGTCACCAACCACGGCCGGAGGTTGGCCGAAATCCCACTGCACCCCCGCCTGGCGCATATGCTCGTCCATGGCGGATCGCGAGCGCCTGGCCTTGCCGCCCTGTTGTCGGAGCGCGGCCGGGTGCCTCATGTCGGGGCTGACCTGGCCAAACAGCAACGCGCAGTCGAAAGCGGCGCGGCAGATAAGGCGCTGGTCGCGCGTATCAAAGCGGAGACACGTCGCCTTGCAAAATTCGCCCAAGGCCATGTGCAGGCGTCAGCGGAACTGGCCATGCTCGCTTATCCCGACCGCGTCGCCCTTCGCCGCCAAGGTGACGCGCCTCGTTACCTTTTGTCAGGCGGCAAAGGCGCCTTTCTCGACCCGGGCGACGATCTTTCCGGTCAACGGATGCTGGCCGTCACGGATCTCGACGGCGATGCGCGCGAGGCCCGGATCCGGGCCGCCTTTGCGATATCCGAAGCCATGCTGCGCACCCATTTTTCACGGCAAATCGCGTGGGTCGACACCTGCAAATGGTCGAAACGCACGCGCCAAGTCGTGGCCCGGCAGCAAGAGATGTTCGGCGCCTTAGTGCTTTCTGACCGGGTTTGGCGCACGCCACCGGACACCGCAGTTTTGGCCGCGATTTTAGACGGCATCCGCGAGCTTGGGCTGGATTGCTTAGGCTGGTCGGACGCGGCACGCCGCCTGCGCGCTCGGATCGCGGTCACGGGTCTGAAAGACGTGAGCGATGGAGCCTTGCTGGTGCAGCTCGAAGACTGGGCAGCTCCATTCCTGGCCGGGTTCCAGAGCGCAGATGATCTGCGCAAATTCGACCCAGCAGACGCCCTTTGCGCTTGGATCGGGTGGGACGGGCAAAAACAGCTGGACAAGATAGCACCGGCATCCTGGACAAGCCCGCTTGGGCGCAAGATCCCAATCGACTACACAGCCGACGCACCTGAAATCGCGCTTCGGCTCCAAGAGGTGTTTGGCACTACGGTGCATCCTGTGGTTGGGCCCAACCAACAACCGCTTCGGATGGTGTTGCTGTCACCGGCGGGGCGCCAGGTGCAGGTGACCACCGATCTGCCGGGGTTTTGGGCCGGGTCTTACACGGATGTGCGCAAGGACATGCGCGCGCGCTATCCAAAACATCCCTGGCCAGAAGACCCGAGCGTCGCCCAACCCACCCTGCGCGCAAAACCCCGCGCGCGCTAACGCTCCAACGCGGCTGGCGGCAGATCGCGGGCCGGCCCCTCGGCGTTTTTGCCGGCAGAGGGATGAATGGCCTCGCTCGGATCGATCCCGACGACGCGGCGTTGCCGGTCGAGGAAGATCTTGGACCACCCTGCAAATTTGCCAATCGACGGCGCCTCGGGGTCGGTTGGAAAGCGTTGGCGCCAAGCGTTTGGCAACCCCAGCCCGGCGGCTTCGGCTTCGCCCAGCATCCAAACTAGGGTGATATTTGACAAGGGCCGCGACCGGTCGCGCCCGCCAAGCTGGCCGCCGATATCGCCATGCGTTCCTCGGAACCACATCTGCACGATATCACATCCCTGAGCGCCGGCCGTTTCACACAATCGATCCTCAGGTACGTTCCACAGGACGGGCAGATACGCCTCCCGCGTCTCATCAAGCGCCAATGCATGGCGACCAATTCGCGTACTCTCGCCCAGATCGTGGTTATGGTAGGGGTGCACCTCACCCAAAAAGCGCCAAAGCAGCGGCCACCGAATCCCAAGCGCGCGCACGGTGTCGTAGACGCCCAAAAAGGCAATCTCGACTTCCTGCCGGCAATGGCGCGCTCTGAGGTCTTGGGCGGCCTGCGACGTCGGGTCGGTGCGGTAGTGCTCGTAGATGCGGCCAAGTCGGTCTTCGTTCACACGGCCCGGCCGTAAAAGACCCATCTGGTCGATCAATCCGGCAAGGGATCTGACCGCATAGGCACCTCGAGAGAAGCCCATCAGAACGATCTGATCCCCAATGCGATAATGTTTCGCCAAGAACAAATACGCCCGAAGGATCTGACGGTTGATCCCAATCCCCGCGATGACCTCGTGCATCCGGCCGATCCCGCGCCATTGAATACCCGGCTCATAGAAGATCGACAGATCGTCGCGCCGGCCATATTGGGTCAGCAGCCGGAAGGTGAGGCCGATATTGGTTTCAAAGCCCGGAACGAGGCTCGACATCGTGCCATCAAGCAAAACCACATGAACGCGCGGGCGCTGCCGTGCAGGGACCGATAGGGCCGCCCGATCAGGGGTCTTATTCCGCGGCAAGCGATCCCTCACGATCGTTGACCAGTTTCCACACGCGCGACGGCGTGAAGGGCATATCAACCTGGCGAACGCCCAAAGGCCACAGCGCATCCTGAACGGCATTCGCCACCGCAGCGAGCGCGCCGACGGTCCCAGCCTCGCCGCATCCTTTCATGCCCAACGGGTTGGCCGTCGACGGCACGGGCTCAGAGTAAAAGGCAATCATCGGTGCATCCGAGGCGCGCGGCATGCCGTAATCCATGAATGTTGCGCTCAGTAATTGCCCATTTTCATCATACACAACGTGTTCGGTCAGCGCTTGACCCAAGCCTTGCACCACACCGCCGTGAACTTGGCCCTCGGCCAGCATCGGGTTCATCAAGTTGCCGAAATCATCGACCACTGTATAGCGCTCGATTGTGATGGCGCCGGTGGCGGGATCGATCTCAAGCTCGCAAATATGGCAGCCATTGGGAAACGACCGACCGGGCAAAGTGATCTCCTTCTCCGCCACGCAAAGTGCGGCCTGTCCCGCGGCCCGCGCCGCCTCAGCGGCTTCCAGGATGGTGACAACCACATTCGAGCCGGGTGAGCGGAACACGCCCTCGGTTGCGTCGAAATTTGGCGTGCCATCCAGCATATCGGCAACCAGCGGCAATAGACCTTCGATCAAGGCCTGAGTTGTTTCGCCAATGGCCATGCCCATGACCGTCACGGAGCGTGACCCGCCGGTCCCGCCGCCCGTTGCAATCAGATCGCTATCGCCTTGCACCACCTCCACGGCATCAAGAGGCAAGCCAAGCTGGTCGTGCAGCATCTGCGCAAACACCGTCTCGTGGCCCTGGCCGTTTGATTGTGTGCCGGCATACACTTTGGCACCTGTCTCCGTCAGTTCGATCTTTGCGGTTTCGCTATTGCTGCCCAGAATGCTCTCAATGTAATAACAAACGCCTATTCCACGTAGCCGATTATCTGCCGCCGACCTATCACGCCGCGATGAAAAGCCCGCGAGATCGGCCTCGTCTACCGCACGGTCGAGCACCCGGTTGAAATCACCGGTGTCGTAAAGTTCGCCCATCTGCGTCTTGTAGGGCATGTCGGAGATTGCGATAAAATTCTTGCGCCGCAGCATCAGCGCGTCGACCCCCAATTCGCGCGCGGCCCGGTCGATCACGCGTTCCAAAACGTAATTCGCCTCCGGCCGCCCGGCCCCGCGATACGCATCGACTTGAGTGGTGTTGGTATAGATACCGCGACACGCAACGAAAGCGGCGCGAATATCGTAGGTCCCGGTGAGCACCCGGCTGAACAGCTGCGATTGAATGAACTGGGCGAAGTTCGAGTTATAGGCGCCCAGATTGCTAAGTGTTTCAACTTTGTAGGCAACGATCCGTAAATCGGCGTCAAACCCGATCTCGGCAGTCGATTTCAGATCGCGCCCGGCATTGTCCGACAGCATCGCCTCAGTTCGTTCCGACATCCAGCGCACCGGGCGGCCGAGATGTTGCGCCGCAAAGCCCAGCATGAGGTCTTCGGGGTAATTCATCCCCTTCATCCCAAATCCGCCGCCGACATCCGGCGTGGTGACGCGCACTTGCGCCTCGGGCAGACCGGCCCAAGCGGCAAATTCAGATTTAAGGCCCCAAACGCCCTGGCTTGATTGCGCGATATGGACGCGATCCCCATCCATTTCCGCATACCCGCCGCGGGCTTCCATCGAATTGGCGAAGACCCGATTGTCCGAGACATCTAGACGCACGCGATGCACCGCACCCGCCATCGCGGCATCGACCGCGCCTTCATCGCCAAGCGCCCAGTCAAAGGCCACATTGTCCGGGGCATCGGGATGCAGCGCGATACCCCCCGGGGCCAAATCCAGCTTGACCTCCAACGTCTCGTAGTCGAATTCGATTAACTCCGCCGCGTCTTTGGCCTGGGCCAGCGTTTCGGCCACGACAAAGGCCACGGCCTCCCCGACAAACCGGACGCGTCCGTTCGCCAAGATCGGGCGATCCGGAGCGGCCCCTTTGCTGCCGTCACGGTTTTTGACGGTCGAAAATTTCATGGTGTTCTTCCGGCCCGCCGCCGCAAGATCGGCGGCGGTAAACACAGCCGCTACACCGGGCGCCTGCCGGGCGGCCGCCACGTCGAGCTCGGTAATCTCAGCATGAGCAACCGGTGACCGGAATACATGCGCAAAGAGCGCGCCCTCCGGCACCGCATCGTCTATATAGCACCCCGCGCCGATCAAAAACCGGTTATCTTCAAGGCGGGTAATGGGTTGGCTCGTGCCGAACTTGCTCATTGCGGGCTCGCTGTCTATCGAATTGGCTGAGTGCGAC
Organism: Pseudomonadota bacterium; assembly: GCA_039183205.1. Taxonomy (GTDB): domain Bacteria; phylum Pseudomonadota; class Alphaproteobacteria; order Rhodobacterales; family Rhodobacteraceae; genus HKCCE3408. The sequence goes on from JBCDBR010000009.1 coordinate 29,862, forward strand.
ACTAGTCGGCGCGGCTCGGGCGTCCAGTGCCGCTTTCCCTTTCCACGGCACTTCGCTAGGAAAAGCCAAATGTGACGCATGTGACAAAGGTCGATCCGCGATGGACAAGACGTTCGACGCCAAAACTCGGGAGCCTGAGATTTACGCCGCGTGGGAAGCTGCCGGTGCATTTCGTGCTGGGGCCAACAAATCCCGTGACGAGAGCTTTACGATCATGTTGCCGCCGCCGAACGTGACAGGGGCGCTGCATGTGGGCCATGCGTTTAATCACACGCTGATGGATATCCTTGTGCGCTGGCATCGGATGCGCGGGTTCGACACACTCTGGCAGCCGGGCCAAGACCATGCCGGCATTGCCACGCAGCTTCAGGTCGAAAAGCGCCTGGCAGAGCAGGGCAATCGCGGCCGCAAAGACATGAGCCGCGCGGAATTTCTGGGCCATGTCTGGGATTGGAAAACCGAAAAGGGCGGCACAATCATCGAACAGATGAAACGCCTCGGCTCAAGCTGCGACTGGCAGCGGAACGCCTTTACCATGTCCGGCGCGCCTGGGGCCCCTGACGGTAACGCGGGCAATTTCCACGATGCCGTCATCAAGGTCTTTGTCGAGATGTATAACAAGGGCCTCATCTACCGCGGCAAACGGCTGGTCAATTGGGACCCCCATTTCGAAACCGCGATTTCCGACCTTGAGGTCGAGAACATCGAGGTGGCAGGTCACATGTGGCACTTCAAATACCCATTGGCCGGCGGCGCAACCTACGAATATGTCGAAAAGGACCCAGACGGCAACGTCACCTTACGCGAAACGCGCGATTACATTTCCATCGCCACGACCCGGCCGGAGACGATGCTGGGGGATGGCGCGGTGGCCGTGCATCCAGGTGACGAACGCTACGCGCCGATCATTGGCAAGCTGTGCGAAATCCCCGTGGGTCCCAAGGAACACCGCCGCCTGATCCCGATCATCACCGATGACTACCCCGATCCCGACTTCGGCTCGGGCGCGGTGAAGATCACCGGCGCGCATGATTTCAACGACTATCAAGTCGCACAGCGCGGCGGCATACCGATGTATCGGCTGATGGATACGCGCGGCTATATGCGGGACGATGGCGCACCCTATGCCACGGCCGCCACCCGCGCGCAGGCCATCGCCGAAGGATCCGAATTCACCGAGGCCGAGGTCGACACGCTGAACCTGGTGCCCGACCATTTGCGCGGTCTCGACCGGTTCGCAGCACGCACAAAGGTCGTCGAAGAAATCACCGCCGAGGGCCTCGCGGTCATGACCACCAACGACGACCCGCGCTTGGGCGGCAAACCCAAAGCCGACGACGAGGTCACAGAAGTCCCCCTCGTCGAGGCCAAACCGATCATGCAGCCCTTCGGCGACCGCTCCAAGGTCGTCGTGGAGCCCATGCTCACCGACCAATGGTTCGTCGATGCCGAAAAAGTCGCCGCCCCCGCGCTCGAGAGCGTCAAATCCGGCCGCGTGAAAATCCTGCCCGAGAGCGGTGAGAAGGTGTTTTATCACTGGCTCGAAAACATCGAGCCCTGGACCATTTCTCGGCAGCTCTGGTGGGGACACCAGATCCCGGTTTGGTATGGGCCGCAAATCCCAGATGCCGACACCCGGTTGGAGGATTTTTTGGGTGTCATGCAATTGTCCGACGCAACAAAGCTGAAGGCTTTCTGCGCGCCGACCTACCAGGAAGCTCGCGCAATAGCCGGCGAGTACTACAGAGAGCGTCTGTCGATCTGGCACCTCACCTTCCTTATTGATGAGACCCCTGGCGAGAAGACGGACTGCCGGCTCGATCGTGACGGTGAGTTGATGGAAATTAAACTCGCGCGAGACCCCGACGTCCTCGACACCTGGTTCTCTTCCGGCCTCTGGCCCTTCGGTACGCTCGGCTGGCCCGAGGACACCGATGAGATGCAGCGCTTCTTCCCCACGGACGTCCTGATCACCGGCCAGGACATCCTCTTTTTTTGGGTCGCGCGCATGATGATGATGTCTGAGGCGATCCTCGACAAAGAGCCCTTCCACACGGTCTATCTCCACCAGCTTGTCCGCGACGAGAAGGGCAAGAAGATGTCGAAGACCACGGGCAACGTCATCGACCCGCTGGATATTGTCGACGAATTCGGCGCCGACGCGCTGCGCTTCACCAACGCCTCGATGGCGGCCCTTGGCGGCGTCCTGAAGCTCTCAAAAGATCGTATCGCCGGTTATCGCAATTTCGGTACCAAGCTTTGGAACGCCGCCCGGTTTGGCGAGATAAACGAAGCCCTGCCCTCACCCGAATTCGACCCCGCCAGCGCCACACAAACCGTGAACCAGTGGATCATCGGCGAGATCGCGCGCGCCCGGCTGGCCCATGATGAGGCGCTGGAGGCCTACCGGTTCAACGACGCGGCCAACGGGCTTTATGCCGTCACCTGGGGCAAGGTCTGCGATTGGTATCTGGAATTTGCCAAGCCTCTCTTGGCAGAGCCCGTCACGGCCGACGAAACCCGCGCCACGCTCGCTTGGGTGATCGATCAATGCCTGATCCTGTTGCACCCTGTCATGCCGTTTATCACAGAGGCGCTTTGGGGCGATATCGCCGCGCGGGACAAGATGCTCGTCCATACGAAATGGCCCGAATATGGGCCAGAGCTCATCAATGCCGATGCCGATAAGGAGATCAATTGGGTGATCGCCGCGATCGAAGACATCCGATCGGTTCGTGCGCAAATGGGCGTTCCGGCCGGGGCCAAGGTGTCGCTTGTCCATACTGGCCTGACCGCCGAAGCTGCGGAAGTTTGGGCGCGCAACGCCGCGATGATCGGGCGTCTGGCGCGCGTCGAAAGCCTTGCCGAGGTCGCAGAGCTTCCGAAAGGCGCGGCCACGCTGAGCATAACGGGTGGAACCTTTGCGCTGCCGCTTGCCGATCTAATCGATGTGCGCGCCGAAAAGGATCGGCTGGAAAATTCCCTTGGCAAGCTGAGCAAAGAGCTCGGCGGATTGCGCGGTCGGCTCAGCAATCCGAAATTTGCCCAAAGCGCGCCAGAGGACGTGGTCGAAGAAACGCGGAACAACCTGGCCTTGCGCGAAGCTGAGGAAACCAAGCTGAAGGCCGCGCTCAACCGGCTGGCCGAGATCGCATGATCGCGGGCAGCTCTTCAGGAATGCGCGTTCGTCTCTGCTGAAACCTTGTGCCTTGGCCAAGTTTCCGCCAGACCCTGCGGTTATGTCCGATCCTCGCCTAACACCGCTGGTCGCGCGCCTGCCCGCAACGGTCCCGTTTGTCGGGCCCGAGGCGCAAGAACGCGCGCGACACGCCAAATTCGACGCACGCCTTGGCGCCAACGAAAGCGTCTTTGGCCCCTCGCCCCGCGTCGTAGAAGCACTCCACGCGGCCGGTTCGGAGGCCTGGATGTATGGCGATCCCGAGGCCTTCGATCTGCGGGCCGCCTTGGCCAAGCACCACGATGTGCCGATGGAGGCGATTGTCGCAGGTGAAGGGATCGATGGGCTCCTTGGCTATCTTGTCCGATTGATGATTGCACCTGGCGATGCCGTGGTGACCTCCGATGGGGCTTATCCGACCTTCAACTACCACGTAGCGGGGTTTGGCGGGGTTCTGCACAAAGTTCCCTATCGCGACGATCACGAGGATATTGGGGCGCTGGTCGAAACCGCCCGCGCCGTCGGGGCAAAGCTGATCTACTTGGCCAATCCAGACAACCCAATGGGAAGTTGGCACAGCGCCACGCAGCTTCAGGACATGGTCGCAGCACTGCCAGAGGGCGCGCTTTTGGTGCTTGATGAAGCCTATTGCGATACCGCGCCGCCGGGCACATTGCCGCCGCTTGATCCTGGTGATACGCGTCTGATCCGGTTCCGGACGTTTTCCAAGGCCCATGGTTTGGCGGGCATGCGCGTGGGCTATGCAATTGCCCATCCCGACCTGATCGCTGCATTCAACCGCATTCGGAACCACTTCGGGTTGGGCCGCGCGGCGCAAGCTGCGGCATTGGCCGCCCTATCTGACCAAAGCTATTTGGCCAAAACCTGCGCCCGCATCGCCGCATCCCGCGAGAATATCGCCGCGATTGCCCGTGACTGCGGGCTGCGACCCTTACCGTCGGCGACGAATTTTGTGACGATCGATTGTGGTGGTGAGGGCGCCTATGCGCGCGCGGTAATCGCCGAACTTAGCGATCAGGGGCTGTTTTTGCGGATGCCGTTTGTCGCCCCGCAGGATCGCTGCATCCGCGTGTCTTGTGGAACCGATGCCGACCTGGCGCGCCTTGCCGCGGCCCTGCCCATGGCGTTGGAACAGGCAAAGGCTCAGGCATGAGGTTCGCCCTGTTCCGCGCGCTTTGCCGGCTGGGCCAGGTTTAGGCTGCTTGGCCGATCACATCGGCCGCCGCTTCAAGCCCGCCAGGCGCGTGGGGGATTTGCAGGGCGGACATACCGGATTGAATAGCGCCCAACACGCCCATGACCATTTGACCGTTCACATGGCCCATATGACCGATGCGGAACAGGTCATCGACGGACACATCTCGCAATCCTTCACCGATTGGGATGCCGAGCGTTACGCCCACGGCATCGGGCAGCCACGCGCGCAGCCGCGCGGCATTCCCATCGCCCATCCGAACGGTCGTGACTGCATGGCTGCGTGCCGATCTGTCGTTGATATTTGGGCGGATATTGCCCGCCTCACCCCATCTATCCACGGCCGCCCAAATGGCATTGGCCAGTCGGGCATGGCGCAGCCAAATCGGCTCTACGCCTTCTTCGAGGATCATATCAAGCGCCGTGCGCAGCCCGAATAGATGATGCGTAGGTGCGGTGCCGAAAAAGTATCTGTAAAATTGTTCAGGGTTTACCCTTGGGCGCCAATCCCAATAGGGCGTCACCAAATCAGCGCGGTCGCGCGCTGCATCGGCCCGGTCCGAGAAAAACACAAAGCCCATGCCCGGCGGCGTCATCAAGCCTTTTTGGCTGCCGGTGACCATCACATCGACGCCCCAAGCGTCCATCTCCAACACGTCGCAGCCCAGACACGCGATGCAATCGACCATCAGCAGCGCCGGGTGACCGGCCGCATCAATCGTCGCGCGTATGGCGGCGATGTCATTGCGTACGCTGGTCGCGGTATCGACCTGAACAAGTGTGATGGCACGAATCTCATGGCTCGTATCGGCGGCCAGCGCTGCGGCAAGTTGCGCGGTCTCGACCGGCGCCGCGTCACCGAAATCGATCCGCTCGACCTGCGCGCCCATAGCATCGGCGATATCCGCCCAGCCATGGCCAAAGCCCCCGGTGCATAGCGCCAAGACCTTGTCGCCACGGCTCAAGACATTCGCAAGGCCCGCCTCCCAAACGCCGTGACCATTGGCGATATACATTGCGACACTGCCCGAGGTTCGCGCAACAAGTTTGAGATCGCGCACAATCGAGGCGGTCATATCGACCAATTCGCCATGGTAAATATTGGGTGCCGGACGGTGCATGGCCTGCAAGACACGGTCGGGCATCACCGACGGGCCTGGGATCGCAAGATAGTGGCGGCCATTTGCCAAGCTCATAGAAAACACTCCGTCCGGATGGGAAAGACCCGCAACAGGTAGGCCCAAGCGAACACAGCGTCAATCGCCGCTGAAGACCGCTTGGGTTCTTTGGCTTGGCAAGCTTATATGGCGGATAAAGGAGATACCGGCATGTGCGCTGAACAAACAGAAGGCCGCGTGGTTATCCGCATCGCAGGCACGGATCGGCACAAGTTCCTGCACGGCCTCGTAACGCGCGATCCCGTGCCAGGCGGCATGGCCTACAGCGCGCTTCTTAGTCCCCAGGGCAAGTTTCTGGCGGACTTTTTTCTGATCGATCGCGACGACGACATTCTGTTGGATGTCACAGAGCTTTTTGCCGACGGGCTCTTGCAGCGGCTAAAGATGTACAAGCTCCGGTCCGATGTGACGCTGGAGGTAACAGACATGCCTGTAACCCAGGGATTGGATGTCGCGCCCGAGGGTGCGTTTGACGACCCACGCGATCCCCATCTCGGCTGGCGCGCCTACGGAATGACGGGCGGGCCGCCGCAAATCGACTGGGACGCGATCCGCGTCGCGCACAACATCCCGCAATCGGGGGTCGAGCTTTTGTCTAACGAGACCTACATTCTTGAGGCCGGCTTTGACCGCTTGGGTGGCGTCGACCATTCCAAAGGCTGCTATGTTGGCCAAGAGGTCACGGCCCGGATGAAACACAAAACCGTTCTGCGAAAGGGCTATGTCACGGTCTCAATTGACGGGTCGGCAGAGGTTGGAACGCCTGTGATGCTGGGCGAACGCGCCGTTGGCATGTTGTTTACCCAGTCGGGCGACCAGGCAATCGCGTATCTGCGGTTTGACCGGGCCGGCGCGGGCATGACGGCTGGGCAGGCGCAGATAACGTGGGATGGCGCAGAAGCCGCGCAATAAACGCATAGCGGGCAGAAAAAGACGGCTGAACGCCACGCTAAATCAACAAGCTCGCGGCTCGTTCATGCTTGAGCAATGCGACCTTTGTCTCGATCCCACCAGGCGCGGAAAACCCGCCAAGCCCGGAGGCCGCGATCACCCGGTGGCACGGGACTAGGATGGGTATGGAATTCGCGCCGCAGGCCTGGCCAACCGCTTGGGCAGATGCGTGGAGTTCGCGGGCAAGATCACCGTAGCTTTTGGTGTGCCCAAACGGGATATCCTGCAACGCCTGCATGACCCGCCCCGTCAGGCCAGGCGCGGTTACCCGGATCGGGACGGTAAAGACTTCCCGGTCACCGGCGAAATAGCTCGCAATCTCTGATACGGCCCAGACAAGCACCGGATGGCCTGCGGGCTCCGGTGCCGCCCCCCATCCAGCTGAAATCACAGCCCTATCGTCTGCTTCGACCCAAAATTGACCAATGGGTGTGTCGAGCCCCGCCTTCATGCACCTATCCCGTTACGCCCTTGCGAAGACGAACCGGTCCTTTCGCGGAAGCCAGGTCGACCTCTTCACCCTTCTGCGTCGCCAACAAAGGCAGGCTGCAGGCCACGCGGCGGATATCCGGCATAAGCGGTCGCCAATCCTCTGTCAGCGCCCGCGCCACCTCGGATGGGCAGAAGCTTTTGGTGCCGCGGGATTCGGCCATGGCCAAAAGCGCGCGTTCGATTTCTGGATCAGGTGGTTTCAAGCTTGTCTTGCGTCTTAGTGTCAAAATCCGCTGCATCGTGGCGTTCATGGAGCTGGGACTTCGGATCACCGAAGGTGCGGTTGACCATCCGGCCGCGGATGACCGCCGGGCGCGCGTCGATCCGTTCCGCCCATTCCACGACATGGGTATAGCTGGCGACATCGAGGAACTCACCCGCACTATACTGCCGCCCAAGGGCGAGGTTGCCGTACCATGGCCAGATCAACATATCGGCAATCGAATAGTCGTCGGTCGCGATCCATTCGCGCGCGGCGAGCCGCTGGTTCAGAACATCAAGCTGGCGCTTGGTTTCCATTGCATAGCGATCGATCGGATACTGGAATTTCTCCGGCGCGTAGGCGTAGAAATGGCCAAAGCCGCCGCCCAGATACGGCGCCGAGCCCATGAGCCAAAAGGCCCAGCTCAAAAGCTCCGGCCGTTCGTCGGGGCGCCCCATGAAGGCGCCGAACTTCTCCCCCAAATGCATCATGATCGCAGCGGATTCGAACACCCGAACAGGCTCGGACCCAGAGCGATCCACCAATGCCGGTATCTTCGAGTTGGGATTAATCTCGACAAAGCCAGACCCGAATTGGTCGCCATCGCCTATCTTGATCAGCCAGGCATCGTATTCGGCCTCATAGCCAGCCGCCAAAAGCTCTTCGAACAGCACCGTAACCTTCACGCCGTTGGGCGTCCCAAGCGAATAAAGCTGGAACGGATGCTGACCGACCGGCAGTTCCTTTTCGTGCGTGGCGCCAGCGATCGGGCGGTTCAATTTGGCCCATTCACCGCCGTTTTCGGCGTCCCAAGTCCAAACCTTAGGCGGCGTATACGCATCAGACATAACTGTCGGCTCCTGCAAGTTGTTCGCAACGGGTCACGCAGACATGGCGCGGCCATCCCCAAGAGGTATCTGCCGCGCGAAAAAATCAAGCCGTGTCGCTGCAAGATAACGTGCGCGGACAGCTTGACGCCCGCGCCCCTGTCATGACGGAGAACGTGACCGGCGGCGCGCCCTAAAGCCCAGCCGCCACCAATGCAGCATCGCAGCGACCGCAAACCCCTGGATGAGTGTACTTGCCCACATCGGGCAAGGTTTTCCAACATCTGAGGCATTTATCGCCTTCGGCCCTCGCGAATTCGACATGGATGCCCGGCACCTCCGGCAGTTGGAACGCGCCGCCCGGCGCGGTATCGCCGGTCAAAACGATGGCCGATGTGATTGCCACGTCTTCAAATTCCACCGACTGCAAGATGTGCAGAATTTCTGTGTCTTCGACGTAGACGATGGGGGCTGCCTCAAGGCTTGAGCCGATGATCTTGTCTTGTCGCGCGATCTCTAATGTGGCGGTGACCACACGGCGCGCGCGGCGCACGACATCCCATTTCGCTGCCAAGGCCGGGTTGCGCCACGATGTGGGCGTCTCCGGAATGTCCTGCAAATGCACAGAACTTTCGTCGCCCGGAAACCGTTCAAGCCAAACCTCTTCGGTCGTGAACACCAAGATCGGCGCGAGCCATGTGGTGACACGGTGGAAGAGGATATCCAACACCGTCCGCGTGGCGCGCCGCCGGTCCGTATCGCCATCGCAATACAGCACGTCTTTGCGGATATCGAAGTAGAACGAGGACAGATCGGTCGTCGCAAAGGTAAAGATCGCCTGGAACACCCGCTGGAAGTCAAAGCTGCGATAGCCTTGGCGCACGACGTCATCAAGTTCGGACAGGCGATGCAAAACCCACTGCTCAAGCTCGGGCATCGCATCCGGCGCAACATGATCGGCTTCCGAAAAATCAGCAAGGTTGCCAAGCATGAACCGCAATGTGTTGCGCAGGCGCTTGTAGCCATCGGCCACACCTTTGAGGATCTCGGGCCCGATCCGTTGATCGGATGTGTAATCCGTCTGTGCCACCCAAAGCCGCAGGATATCTGCGCCGTATTGGTTGATCACATCCTGGGGCGGGGTGATATTGCCGAGCGACTTGGATTGTTTGAAGCCCTTTTCATCGAGCGTCATCCCGTGGGTGACCACATTGCGGTAAGGCGCGCGGCCCGTCGTGCCGACCGATTGCAAAAGAGAGGAATGAAACCAGCCACGATGTTGGTCGGTGCCTTCCATATAAACATCAGCGATGCCGTCTTCGGTGCCATCCTCTCGATCACGCAACACAAAGGCATGCGTCGATCCTGAATCGAACCACACATCGAGAATGTCGAAGACTTGGTCGTAATCTTCGGGGTTGGCATCATTGCCCAAGAACCGTTCCTTCGCACCGGGTTTATACCAAGCATCCGCGCCCTCGGTCTCAAATGCCTCGAGCACGCGGGCGTTCACCGCCTCATTGCGCAACAGGAAATCCGGGTCCGTGGGCAACGCGCCCTTCTTGGTGAAGCACGTCAGCGGCACGCCCCAGGCGCGTTGCCGCGACAGCACCCAATCGGGCCGCGCCTCCATCATGGAATGCAGACGGTTGCGCCCGCTGGCGGGCGTCCATTTGACATTGTCTATCTCGTTAAGCGCCCGTTCTCGGATCGTGGTGCCATGGGTATCCTGCCCATCGCCCACGGGCCTGTCTATGGCGGCAAACCATTGTGGCGTGTTGCGGTAAATCACCGGCGCCTTCGACCGCCAGCTATGCGGGTAGGAATGCTTGATCTTACCGCGCGCCAAGAGCCCACCGACCTCGGCCAGCTTGTCGATCACCACCTTGTTGGCCGTCCCCTCACCGCCCTTGCGGTTGAGGATGTAGTTGCCACCGAAGAACGGCAGATCGTCGCGAAATTTACCGTCGTCCATGACGTTGTAGGTGATGACCTGATCGAGCATGCCGAGATCACGGTATAGCTCGTATTCCTCCATGCCGTGGGAGGGGGCGCAATGAACAAAGCCCGTGCCCTCTTCGTCGCTGACAAAGTCTCCGTGCCGGAAATCGCGATCGTCGTCCCATTCGCCGTTTGACCCGGACGCGCCTTTCAACGGGTGCTCCAGGCGGATGTGAGCAAGCATGTCTTGGTCGACATCCATAACCCGCGTATACATTTCGGGCTCCAGTCGCGCGCGTGACATGACATCCGCCGCGCGGGTATCGGCCAAGACGTATTTGTCTCCGACTTTGGCCCAAGATTCTTGCGGTGTCCCGACGACTTCGTAGAGCCCGTACGAAATGTCGCGCCCAAAAGCCACGGCCTTGTTGGATGGCATGGTCCAGGGAGTGGTCGTCCAGATAACCACAAACGCGTCCCTGAGAGCGTCTGAACGGACATTAACGTCACCAAGGTCGGTTCCGCTTGCTCCATACTGGACAACACGAAACTTCACCCAGATCGTGAAGCTCTCTTTGTCGTGGTATTCGACCTCAGCCTCGGCCAGCGCGGTTTGCTCGACGGGCGACCACATCACGGGCTTCGATCCCTGGTAGAGCGTGCCGTTCATCAGGAATTTCTGGAACTCCTCGGCGATCACGCGCTCGGCATGGAAATCCATCGTCAGATAGGGCTCATCCCAATTGCCGGTGATGCCGAGACGCTTGAACTCCGCGCGCTGCACGTCGATCCAATGCTCGGCAAAGGCCCGGCATTCCTGGCGGAACTCAACGATATCGACATCGTCCTTGTTGCGGCCCTTCTTGCGGTACTGCTCCTCGATCTTCCATTCGATGGGAAGACCGTGACAATCCCAACCCGGCACGTAGCGCGCGTCATGGCCCATCATCTGATGGGACCGCACGATCATATCCTTGATGACCTTATTCAACGCATGCCCGATATGGAGATTGCCATTGGCATAGGGCGGGCCGTCATGAAGCGTAAAGGGTTCGCGGCTTTGGGATGTGCGAAGTCGGTCATAAACACCGATCTTTTCCCACCTTTCCAGCCAGGCAGGTTCGCGTTTGGGCAGCCCCGCGCGCATGGGAAAATCCGTGCGGGGCAGGTTGACGGTATCTTTGTAGTCGGGCGTATCGACGGGTTCGGCGCACATTTCGGGCGTCCTCTATCCGGGCATTGATCAGGGATGGCATGGTCGGTGCGATGGCTCAAGCACCTTCTCCCGGCGGCTCAGAGGAGCGCCGGGCGTATAATTCGTATGGCTGTGACGAAAGTCATCATGGCGCAGACCTATAAGCGCCCGCAAGGCCGAGGGCAAGGCATGCCGGTGGTCTGACGGGCACTTCTGGATTGCCACGGAATGGTGCATTCTGGTCGCATGTCGCAAATGCAAAAAGCCACGTATGTCGGAGCCATGAAGATCGCGATTGCAGGGGCGGGGATCGGCGGATTGGCCGCGGCGGCGTTGCTTGCGCAAGACGGCCATTCGGTGACGGTGTTCGACCAGTTCCACACTCCGCGCCCCGTTGGGTCCGGCTTGGTGATACAACCCGTGGGTCGCGCGGTTCTCAAGACAGCCGGCGCAGACGCGGCAATCGGCCTGGGCGTGCCGATCGCGCGGATGGAAGGTATTGAGGCCGAAACCGGCCGCCAGGTTCTCGGCGTGTCTTACGGACACGACCCGGACCGGTATGGTCTTGCCATCCACCGCGCGGCTTTGCACCATAGCCTGCTTGGCGCGGCCCGAAAAGCTGGCGCTCAGACGGAATTTGCGCATCGTGTGGCCGGGCATACCGGCCCCAGGCTGGCGTTCACCGACAAACCGGCGCAGAGCTTTGATCTCATCGTCGACGCTTTGGGCGCGGGGTCGGTCTTGTCGCCGTTAAAGGCCCGCGACCTGCCATTTGGCGCGGTTTGGGCCACGGTAGAATGGCCCGAGGGCACCACATTACCGCTGGATCAACTTTGTCAGCGCTATCGTCGCGCCGACCGCATGGTCGGCATATTGCCAGTCGGCCAAATGCCCGATGACCCCACATTGCGCGCGACGATCTTTTGGTCATTGCCGGCGGAGGCAGAACGGGTATGGCGCGCGGCACCTTTGGGCCCGTGGCGCGACGAGGTGATCGCGCTCTGGCCCGAGGCGGAACCGTTTTTCCATTCCGGGCTCAGCCATGGCGATTTCACCTTCGCGCGCTACACGCATGGATCGCTGCGGCGACCCTATTCGGAACATGTCGTCCATATTGGCGACGCGGCGCATCGCGCCAGCCCACAATTGGGTCAGGGCGCGAACATGGCGCTCTTGGACGCCCGCGCCTTGCAACTTGCGCTTCGGCGCCCCGATGACCCGCTTCGGCGGTATGCCCAGGCGCGGCGTTGGCATGTTGCGGCCTACCAGGCGCTCAGCGCCGCGTTCACGCCGCAATACCAATCCCACAGCCAGCTTCTGCCGGTGCTGCGTGATCATGTGCTTGCGCCGATCTCCCGCGTGCCGCCGATGCCTTGGATTTTGTCCCATCTGGTCTGCGGAGATCTTTTGCCTCCGATGCCGAGCCTTACACCGCTCCGGCGCTAACCCGCCGTTCGCGAAGGACGATGTAAAGCCCCGCCGCCAGCGTGACCGCAATGCCCGCCGTGGCCAGCCCATTGGGCAAATCGCGAAAAAAAGCCCAACCCAGCAACGTGGCGAACGGGATTTCGAGATATTGCATCGGCGCCAAGGTCGAGGCGGGCGCGAAGCGAAGACTTGCCGTCATCAGCCAATGTCCGAAAGCTCCGGTAAAGCCCAATAGGACCCAAAGCCATAAATCGATCCCCTCCGGGATGACCCAGGACAATGGCGGCGGCGAACCGGGGACGGCAAAAAAGATCAACGGCAACAGGAGTGGAAGCCCGAAAAGGCTTGAGCTTGCCTGAAGCGCGATAGGGGTCATATCGCGGCTGATAGCGCGCGTAACCAGCGTAAAGAGCGCGAAGATGACCGCCACGGCCAGAGGCAAAAGCGCAGGCCAGCCAACTTGTGCAAAACTTGGTTGCGTGACCATAAGCGTGCCGGCAAAGCCGACGACACAGGCGATCAAACGGCGCGGGCCGACCTCTTCGTGCAAAAACCAATGCCCCAAAAGCAAAACGATAAAGGGCATCACAAACGCGATTGCGACGGCATCGGCCAGAGGCAAAAATCGCAATGCGGTGAACATCGCGGCCAACCCGCCGATTTGCAGCACCGTTCGGGCAAAGACCAAAACCACCGCGCGGCGCGACGGGAAAAGTGCATGGCCCAGCCATAGAGCCAGCGGCAGGAACAGCAAAAGCTGGGCCGCAAAACGTATTTGGATCAGTTGCAGAAGCGGAATGCGGTCACCAAGCATCTTGGCCAAAGCATCCGAAAACGGAATGACGGCGCAAAAGGCCAGCATCAATGCGATGCCGAGGCGCGGGTTATCCCGGTTTGGTTCACTCTGAGCCATCTGGTTGCCATGGCATGGATCTGCGGCAGTGTCAGGCCCTCGGGGCCCCCGCGTTAACCGGAACGTGACGGGTTGAGCGCAATAAGTGCAGCGGCCCCGGAAAGGAACCGCGCCATGCACGCCGCCCGTTTTGCAAGTCCCAGCCGCCAAAGACATGCGCGGCACTTCGCGCCGTTTTGGCAGATCGCAACGCCGCGCTGGCCGTGGCATCGCGCTTGGGTGGAACATCGTCGCCTCAACCGGCTCGATCGAACGGCCCTACGCGATCTTGGCCTCAGCTTAGCCGACCGTGCCAGCGTGCGCGTCGCGGTGATCTTTCAGCGGATGCAAAGCGGGCGCTAGTCAGCGTTCTTGCGGTCGAAAAGTCCGGCCAGCGCTTGCCGGACAAGGCCGGTGACCTGTGGCCTTGTCTTTGCGCCGAACGGCAACGGCCGACAAACATCCAGCGCGGCAACGCCAACCCGGGCCGTCAACGCCCCGTTGACCATCCCTTCGCCAAATCGGCGCGATAGTTTGGACAAGACCGAGCCGCCCGCCACTGAGCCCAAAAGGTCATCTCCGACCGCGACCGCACCTGTGGCAACAAGATGCGCCAAAACCGCGCGCGTCAAACGCCATGCCCCCAAGGTCCCGCCACGGCCGCCGTAAATCTCTGCGATGCTGCGGATCATCCGCAAATTCGCAAGCAGCGCGGTGACGATATCGGCAAGGGCGAGAGGAACAAGTGCCGTGACAGTGGCCACTTGCCGCGCCGCCGTTGCGATCTCGTTCCGCGCCGCTGCATCCAACGGCGCCATGATCTCGGTCTCTGCCACGGCAAAAAGCGTGGGGGTGTCGAAAACCTCGTTCGACCGGCGGCGCAGGGTATCGCGACCAGCTGCAAGCTCGACCCGCCCGGCGTAAAGGCGCAAGAGTTCGTCGACAACGCGCCGCGCCGAAGATAGCTCGCCCGTGGTCATCGCGCTATCGGCCGTCCGGCGCAGCCTGTCCAAGCGGCCAAGCCGGGCAAAGCCCGCGGCCTCTCGCAGGGCCACAAGCAGCGCCGCCAGAACCAAAAGCGCGAAAAGCCCAGTCGCGATCCACCCCAAAATCGGGTTGCTTGCCAATAGCTCGGACACAAAGCGCCAGGCCGAGACCGATGCGACAAACCCCACAACCCCAAAAAAGGCAGACCAAAAAAATCGCGAGAGCCGCGACGGCTTTCGCCCCAAAAGCGCAGCCATGGCCTGCATCGCCTGTCCGTCGCCTTGCGGCGCTGCCGGCACGGGCGGCGCGTCAGCCGGTGTGATGCCTTTGGCATCATCGTCGTCTATTTCGATCAAAATCGGACCCGTGGGATCACTCATCCGCGTCTCCATTCCAGGCGAATATCCGGCAGACCTTCTTCGTTGTCGCCCGAGGTTCCGCCCGTCTCAGAAAACCCGTTCCGGGCGTAAAAGCGACGTGCGGCCCGATTTTCGGCAAAGCTCCACAAGGCCAGTTTTGGGCGCGCCCGCTGCGCCTGGCCAATCAGCGCCGCGCCAATACCCAAACAGCGAGCGTCCCGCGCGACGTAAAGGCAAAGAATTTCGTCCTCGCGCCGGGTCATAAATCCAGCAACAGCGTCGTCAACGCGCGCAACGATCGTTTCACGAACCAACGTCGTGCAAAACGCCTCGGTTGCCGCATCGCTGTGCAGCCGCGGCATCCAAGGTGTCTCCTCAACCCACGCCACCAAAATTCCAGCCATCGCTAGGGCGTCCTCTGGGCCGGCGGGGGCTAATCTCGGGGTCACAGCTTGCCACTGAGCAGAAATTCCGCCGCTGCGTCCAACCGGATATGAGGCGGACCTTCCCCAGCCCTAAGCGTCAGCGGAGCCGGGCGAAAGCGCATGACGTCAAATTCGGCATCGAGCCATGTTGCGGCACCAGCCTCGGCCGGAGACAAAAACGCCATGGGATCGGCGGGAAGATCGCCGGGATGAAGCGCCGCTTCGCGACCACCATCCTGCAAATACCCGCGCACCAGATTGACCTCTCGGCCCTTGATCTGCCGGCTTTCCTCGGTCGTTGCCCGCAATGCGGCAATCGACATGGCGACCGTTTCGGCGCCGGCAAAATCGGCCCGGTCGCGCGCCTCTCGCAGCAAGGCCTGCATGATCGCAGTTAGCCGATCGTGCTGTGAATGATGTATGTGATCAGCCTTGGTGGCGGCAAACAAAATGCGCTCCACCCGACGTCCCATAAGCGCGGTCAGAAAGCTATTCGTGCCAGGCCGAAACGCGCCCAGAATTCCCGCCATCGTTTGGCGCAAATCGGCCAAGGCCGCCGGACCCGCATGGATGGCGCCTAATGCATCGACGAGCACGATTTGACGGTCAATACGGGCGAAGTGGTCCCGAAAAAACGGTTTCACAATGCGGGATTTGTAGGCCTCGTAGCGGCGGGCGAATTCACGGGCCAGACTGCCGCGTGGGGCAGGCCCCGGCGGCAGCGGTGCGAAGGTCAAAACCGGTGATCCGGCAAGATCGCCAGGCAGCAAGAAACGACCTGGCGTGCAATCCGAATACCCGGCTGCGCGGGCCTGTTGCAGATGTGCCGACCAGGCTTGCGCAAGCGCTTTGGCGGTTTCTTCATCCAATCGGCCCTCTGGCATGGCACCTGAAAGCATGCCGGAAAAGGCGTCAAATCCGGGCCGACTTTCTGCGCGGGCCAAAGCAGCCTGCGACCACTGCACGAAATCCAGGTCCAGCAAAGCCAAATCCAGTAGCCACTCGCCCGGATAGTCGACGATGTCGAGATGGATCGTCCTTGGCCCAGACAACCCCGACAATAGCCCCTTTGGATTAACCTTTAGCGATAGCCGCAACTCTGAGACCTGTGTCGTGCTCTTCGGCCAGTGTGGCTCCGCTCCCAAAAGCGCGTTCTTGTGCGCTTCGAAGTCAAATCGCGGTACCGTGTCATCGGGTTGTGGCTGCAAATACGCGGTCCGGATACGCCCCGATCGCGCCGCTTCGAGCCCTGGCATACGGCCACGGTCCATCAGATTGGCCACAAGCGACGTTATAAACACGGTCTTGCCGGACCGCGCGAGTCCGGTGACGCCCAACCGCACAACTGGTTCCAGAAACGTCTCTGACACGAGGTGCGTAGCATCTTCGATGCCTCGGCCCACCCTGTCCGCCAAAACTCCGATGACCATTCTCTGCCCGCTTCCGCCGTGCCCCGTCTCGTTCGATCCGACAATAGGCATTCCAGGCACAACTTCACAGGGGGGCGTCGATGCTCGCTGGAGTTCGCGCAAAGATTGCGGTAGGCGCCACCGGATGCCGCGATATGCCTTGAAAGTCGAATACGATGGCCGACCCTTTGCCGGCTGGCAAAGGCAGGATGCAGTGCCCACGGTGCAAGGTGCCGTCGAGACAGCGCTGGCCGCGCTGGAGCCGAATGTGCCATCAATCGCAGCGGCCGGTCGGACCGATGCCGGTGTGCATGCTTGGGGGCAGGTCGCGCAATGCGACATGGCGCGCGATTGGGACCCCTTTCGTTTGGCCGAGGCCCTCAACCACCACCTCAAACCCAACCCCGTGGCAATTGTCACGGCCGCCCGCGTCGCGGATGCGTGGCACGCCCGGTTTTCTGCGACCGAACGGCAATATGTCTACGTGATTTCAAATCGTCGCGCACCGCTAACCCTGCGAGCTGGCGGGGCGTGGCATGTCAAAGGCGCGCTCACGCTGGAACCCATGCAGGACGCGGCCAAAGCGTTGCTTGGCCAGCATGACTTCACCACTTTTCGTGCCTCAATGTGCCAGGCGAAAAGCCCGATCAAGACGCTCGATGCGCTGACGATCACGCAGCACGAAACGCCTGGGGGGCTTGAATTTCAGTTCCACCTGCGTGCGCGGTCCTTTTTGCACAACCAAGTTCGATCGATTGTGGGAACCTTGGAACGCGTGGGCGCTGGGCGTTGGCAATCGCGGGATGTCAAACGGGCACTTGAGGCAAAAGACCGTGCTGCTTGCGGACCGGTTGCTCCGCCGGACGGGCTCTATTTGGCGGCCGTCAGCTATCCCGAGGATCCGTTTGCATAAAGCTCCGGCAGATGCAGCGCCGATAGGGCCACACGTTAAGCGTAGGACGTTCACGCGAAAATGTACGGCACTTTCCGGCCCGGCGGTGTATGGGCCAAATGGACAGAACCGACGGGAGTTGGGATGCAACAGAATGTGCCAATTGTCCGCGATGTCGTGCTTATCGGCGGCGGCCACAGCCATGCACTTGTTCTACGGAAATGGGGCATGGCGCCTGTCCCAGGTGCACGCCTGACGCTCATCCATCCAGGTCCGACGGCCGCCTATTCCGGCATGCTGCCGGGCCATATCGCCGGGCACTACACAAGGTCAGAGCTTGAAATCGACGTGATACGACTGGCGCGGTTTGCCGGTGCACGGATGATCGTCGGAAAGGCGCGCGGGCTCGACCTTGCTGCGCGCCAGGTTCTACTGACTGACCGCGCTCCGATCAATTTCGATATCCTATCGCTTGATGTCGGAGTGACATCTGAAATGCCTCAGATACCTGGATTTGAGGCGCATGCCTTACCGGCTAAGCCGTTAGATGCCCTTGCAACCGGATGGGAGGCCTTCGTGACCAAAGCCCCCGACGGCGCGGAGATCGTGGTCATTGGCGGCGGTGTGGCAGGCGCGGAATTGGCGATGGCCGTGCGGCATCGGTTATCGCACGTCTCGGCCCAAGTGACCTTGGTCGAGCGCGCGGGCGCATTGTCGGCATTGCCAATTACGGCCGCGCAGTCGATGCGCCAGACGCTGCAATCGGCCGGCATCACCCTTGTCGAAGGCGCGTCCGTGGTCCGGTTAGAGGCAAATGCTGTGATCTTGGGGGACGGCCGCACACTTCCGTCGGACTGCACGATCGGTGCCGCTGGCGCGCGCCCGCATTCATGGGTGGCCGAGACGGGGTTAAGCTGTGAAGATGGTTATCTGGTGATCGACCCCTACCTGCGGTCGGTAGATGATCCCACCATTTTCGCCGCCGGCGATTGCGCGCATTTACCCTTTGCGCCGCGGCCAAAGGCCGGTGTTTTCGCTGTGCGCGCGGCGCCAATCCTGGCACATAACCTACGGGCCGATTTAATTGGTGCGCAGCGCAAGAGCTTCGCGCCACAACGCGATTACTTGAAGCTGATTTCCTTGGGTGGAAAACGCGCCTTGGGCGAAAAATCCGGAATTACCGTGCAGGGCGATTGGGTCTGGCGATGGAAAGACCGCATCGACCGGGCCTTCATGACCCGGTTGTCGGACCTGCCGCGAATGCCGCGAAACGCGCCGCCGCGCGGGGCAACCA
This sequence comes from Pseudomonadota bacterium, assembly GCA_039183205.1. GTDB lineage: Bacteria > Pseudomonadota > Alphaproteobacteria > Rhodobacterales > Rhodobacteraceae > HKCCE3408. The sequence goes on from JBCDBR010000009.1 coordinate 48,727, forward strand.
AAGGTGTGGCCGCCGAACTGGCCGGGCCGGATTTATGCGGCGGTTGCGGAGCGAAGGTTGGCGCCGGCACGGTTGCAGCCTTTTTGCCGACGCTGCCACGCGGCACGCGGGATGATGTCGCGCTGAATGTCGGCGACGATGCCGCCATTTTGCGCCACGGCGCGATGCGGCAGGTGCTCTCGACAGACCATTTGCGCGCCTTTTCAGCTGATCCAGCGCTTGTCGCCCGAGTGGCGCTCTTGCACGCGATGGGAGATGTCTGGGCGATGGGCGCGGACGCGCAAGCGGCCTTGGCCCACATTACGCTCCCGCCGATGCGGGCCGGGATGGAGCCCCGGTGGATGGGCGAAATCATGTCCGCCGCATCCGATGCCGCCGGCAGTCTTGGCGCGGAGATCATTGGCGGGCATTCATCGCTTGGCGCAGAGCTCCAGATTGGGTTCACCGTCACGGGGCTTTTGCAACGCGACGCCATCACCGTTTCGGGCGGCAAGCCGGGCGATGCCTTGGTCCTGACCCGCGCGATTGGATCAGGGGTGATCTTGGCAGCCGACATGGCGGCGCGCGCGCCAGGGCCCGTGGTCACAAAGCTGTGGGACGTCATGGCAACCTCGCAAGCGCGCGCGGGGGCGATTTTGGCGCCCGTCGCACACGCGATGACAGATGTCACAGGTTTTGGCCTGGCTGGGCATTTAATGGATATCTGCAAGAATTCCGGGCTCGGCGCGCGGCTCAATCGATCTGAAATCCCAATTATGGATGGTGCGATGGCATTGCACCGACAGGGGTTTTCATCCCGCTTGAACGCCTCGAACAAAGACGTCTTTGCGACCACGCTCGACGGTGCCGACGCGCCAGAAACCGCGCTTTTGTTTGACCCCCAAACCGCGGGTGGATTGCTTGCCGCATTGCCGCAGGCAGAGGCCAAAGACGTCGTGTTGCAGCTTTCCCAGGCCGGTTACGAGGCCGCAGAGATCGGACAGCTAACTGACGGGCCAGCCAAAATCACACTGAACTAAGCCAGTCCGCGATATCGCACGCCAGGGCATCGAGGGCTGCGCTGTCCAGGCTTTCGGTTTGAAACCGCGCCGCGACGGTATGATCCTGCGCGCGATGAAGACGGGCATAGACTGGATCGTAATGCATCTCAATCAATGCCTGCGCCAGTGGCACTGCCGCTCCGCTCTGCGCCAGCGCAATCCAGGCGTCGATTTGGGAATGGCCCAAATGCGGGCGGAGTTTATCCAATCGGGCGGCGAGTGCGGGAAGATCATCCATCAACGCCGCGTAGATATCGGCCAAATACGCAGCCCGCGCCGCAACGGGTGCGGCCAGCATCACGCGGGGCGCGCGCTGCATCGCGGTCCAAAGGGCGGGTGGCACGCGCAGCTGTCCGATGCGCGCGCTTTCGGCCTCGACCAGAATGGGTTTCGCTGGGTTGAACTTTGCCAGTGCCGCGCTCAGCGCCGTTTCAAATCCTTTTTGCGAGGGTTGCGGCGCGTGGAGCCCGCCAAGCGCCGAGCCACGGTGCTGCGCCATACCTTCCAGATCGATGACTTGGATACCCAGATCGGCCAATCGCGCCAAAAGCGCGGTTTTACCCGTGCCCGTATAGCCGTCCAAAAGCAGCACCCGATATGGCAACGTTGTGTCATAGAGACCCGCAACGACACAGCGCCTGTAGCTTTGATAGCCCCCTGCCAAGGTTTCCGCGCGCCACCCGATTTGCCGCAAGATCGTTGCAAAGGCGCCGGAACGCTGCCCACCGCGCCAACAATAGACAAGCGGCCGCCAGCCGCCATCATGGACGAGCAAATGATCCTCAATATGGGCCGCGGCATTTCGGGCCACGAGCGCTGCACCGATTTTGCGCGCCTTAAATGGGCTGTCTTGCGTATAGATCGTGCCAATCTGTGCGCGCTCTGCGTTTGATAGGACCGGCAGGTTCATTGCGCCGGGAATATGATCGAGTGCGAATTCCGCCGGGCTGCGAACATCGATCAGCGCATCGAAGTCGGACCAGGGGGGCGCGGTCAGATCCTGAAGCTCAATCGACACAGCAAAAGTCTAGAGCGGCCAATTGCATTGCTCAGAGCATTCCCTGCATGTGGCGCAAGCGTTGGATCAGGCTCGACGTATCCCATCTCCCGCCGCCCAATTGCTGCACATCTGCGTAAAACTGATCGACCATCGCCGTAACTGGCAAGGAGAGGCCAAGCTCTTTGGCCTGCGCCAGGGCGATGCCCAGATCCTTGCGCATCCAATCAACGGCAAAGCCGTGCTGAAATTCGTTGTCGATCATCGTTTCGGCGCGGTTGGCCAACTGCCATGACCCCCCTGCCCCTTGTGCGACAAGGCTTGCAACCTTTTTCGCATCGAGGCCAGCTTGCATCGCCATGAAAAGACCCTCGGAGATCGACTGAACGGCACCGGCGATGCAAACCTGATTGATCATCTTGACCAATTGGCCGGATCCGGGCGCGCCGAAATGGACGATGGCCTTTGCATAAGCCGCAATGATGGGCTCGGCCGCTGCGAAATGCGCGTCGTTGCCACCGCACATAATCGCGAGCTGACCGTTTTCGGCCCCCGCCTGACCGCCCGAAACGGGCGCATCGACCCAGCCGATATCGCGGGCGCCTGCCGTTCCGGCAAGCTCCTTGGTAATGATCGCAGAAACGGTTGTGTGATCGACAAAAATTGCGCCTGGCTCCATCGCCGAAAGCGCCCCGTCTTCGCCGGCAGCAACAGCGCGCAAGTCATCGTCATTGCCGACGCAGGCCATCACGAATTCTGCACCTTCCGCCGCCTTGGCCGGGGTTGTTGCCCAGTCGCCGCCATGCTGCGCCGCCCAGGCTTCGGCCTTCGCGGCAGTGCGGTTATAAACCGTCACCTGATGGCCCGCGGCTTGCAAATGCCCCGCCATTGGGAAACCCATCACACCAAGGCCCAAAAAAGAGAGTTTCGCCATCATCGCCTCCGCGCAAAGCCTGCCGGGTCAGAGGTAGCAGCGTCGAGCCGTCACCACCAGAGCGGTCTGAGCAGATGCGGCTTCGGGGGGCATCGAGCCCCCGCTCAGGCCGCTGGGCGCAAATCGGCAAGCATTGTGCCAAAAAAGGCCAATGCCGCCAGGATCGCGCAGCAATCGGGCATTGCGTTCCGCGCCGGCCGCATGACGACAGATCGCGTCCGCGTAGTCAGGAGCTACGGCCCGTCAGCGCCGTCCCTCAAAGGGTGCCAGGATGACGCCAGCGGCTTCGAGATTTTCCCGCACCGACCGGGCGATCGCAACCGCCTCCGGCCCATCGCCGTGTAGACAAATGGTGTCGATTGCCGCAGGTATGTGCATCCCGGCCTCAGTAATGATGGCACCTGCTGCGACCATATTTGCGATCCGCGTTCCCGCGAGAACCGGGTCATGAATGACCGCGCCCGGTTGGCTTCGATCAACAAGCGTCGCATCCGCGTTATAGGCCCGGTCGGCAAAGATCTCACCGGCCCAGAGACAGCCAAGCTCTTGGACTGCGGCTTGTTGCGCCGTTCCGGCGAGGACCATCACGATGATTTGCGGATCGATGGACAGAGCGCCTTCATAGGCAGCTTTGGCGAGCGCGGCGTCCTCGGCGCACATATTGGCCAGCGCCCCATGAAGTTTAAGGTGGCGCACCTTGCCGCCGGCGCGCCTGGCCATGGCTTGCGCAGCACCCAATTGATACGCCACAAGATGCGCCAATTGCGATTTGGCGATGTCCATCCGCCGCCGTCCAAAGCCGACCAAATCCGGAAATCCCGGATGTGCACCGATCCCAACGCCGTTTTCCACCGCCAGCCGCATTGTCGACGCCATGACGTCAGGATCGCCTGCATGCATGCCGCAGGCGATATTGGCCGATGTCACGATGGACAAAAGCGAGGCATCATCGCCCATCGTCCATGGACCGAAGCTTTCCCCCATATCTGCATTCAGATCGACGCGGCGGCTCATCTTTCGTTCCTCTCTCGGCCGTCGACGACACCGTCAATCAAGCCAAAACTCAATAAATCGGACATGTCTTTTGGATCGCGCAGAAGCGGCCTAATGGCCGGTAAAGCTTCGGCCGATTGGCGTTCGGCGGCAAGGCCTTCGTCCAACCCGATCCATCTCAACCGCATAGCTGCCCCCGCCGGGGCCTGTGCGGCGCGGGGCAGATCACAGGGTAAAATAGTCGCGATCCGAGGATATCCGCCGGTGGTTTGTGCCTCTGCCATCAAAATCAAAGGCTGGCCGTCGCCGGTCACTTGGATATCGCCCGGTTGGGTTACCTCCGACAGCACCGACAGCCCACTTGCCGCAGCAAAGCCATCGCCTTCGAAAGCCAGGCGGATCGCCTGACGGTTCGACCGTGGGTCGCGCGAGAACTGGGTCCTGGCAAGTCGTGCGCGCATGGGCGCAGAAAACGCTGCGGTCTGTGCGGTCGCGAGGATCCGAAGTTCTCCGCCGCGGAAACGGTCCGGGGCCTCTAGGGTCAAGTTTGCCGTCCCATCGCTCTGGGATTGACCGGCGGCTATTAGATCACCCGACTGAATGGGCACGCCAAGGCCCGCCGCCAAATGCACCGCGCGCGCGCCCAGACGCAACGGGGCATCGATACCGCCCGCGAGATGCAGGTAGCCATAGTTTCCCGCAATCGCGGCACCGATAGATACCGTTTGTCCACGCCGCAATTGATGGCTTGTTGCCCAAGCCAGCGGCACGCCGTCGCAGCTGACCCGCATTGACGCACCCGTCAGGGCGATGACGACATCGGCTTCGACGCCAAACTCTGCGCCAAAACCCGCCATCTCCAGGGCGGCGAGTTCCGCCGACTGGCCCAGCAGAGCGGCACCCTCGATAAGGGCCTGACGATCCATCGCCCCGCCACGGCCCAGCCCAATATCGAGGTAGCCCGGGCGGCCGATATCCTGCACCGTCACACCCGGGCCTGCGGTCAAAACCCGCAATGTCATGTCAGGTCTTCCTGAACCGCACCACCATCCGGCTCGCCGGCAGCTAAAATCTCGTGCATCCGCGCCTCGGGTACCGAATGAAACGTGATCTCATCGCCTGGGCGCAAAGCGACCGGGGTCGGATCGTCCGGCCGAAAGAGGGAAATCGCGGTTTGTCCGACATGACGCCAGCCGGTCGGGCTGGGGGCGGTGAAGAGCACAAATTGGCGCACAGCGAGGAGAACCGCGCCCGCCGGCACCATTGGGGTCAACTGACTTTGCCTGGGAATTTCCCACCGCGGTGCGAGCTGCCCTAAATAGGGCTGGCCCGGGGCAAAACCCAGGGTCAAGACGCGCAGACTTGCGGCGGAGAATTCAGCAATGGCCTCTGTCTCCGAGGCGCCTGCCATGGCGGCCACCTCGGACAGGCCAGGCGCCCGTTTGCCGCCCCATGTACACGGGATGCGCCAATGACGTCGGCCGGCGGGCAATGGTTCGGTTGTCCAATCCCGCGACGTTGCAAGGCTTTGGGCCTTTTGGGCGACCAGGTCGGGATCGACGGCGATGGGGTCAATACGCAAATAGACCGAGGCAAGCGATGTCGATGTTTCACAGACACCATCCCAATTCTGCGCTTCAGCCGCGCTTCTGAACGCCAACGCAGCGCGATTTGCAGGTTCCGAAAGGCGTTCGGCGAAGCGGATCAAGACCCCCGTCAATCCCATCAGCCTGATCTGCGGAAATTGCTCCATAGCTCGGGACCCTGACCGGCTTGGCCTGCATTGTCCATCATTAGGCCGGAGCAACGCATGTGCCGCAGGCGGATGGTTGCTCTGGCCGATGATAGGGCCGTGATCGCGGGTCCGGTTTAGGCCGGCACGGCCGAAGGCTCTACCTGGTCAGCCACGGGCTCGGCTTCTTCGGATGCGGGCTCGGGACGGAACATCAAGCGATACAAAACCGGCGCCGCAATCAATGTCAGCACCGAGGCGAAGGCCAATCCGCCCATGATCGTGACCGCCATGGATATGAAAAATGCATCACTCAAGAGCGGGATCATACCCAAAATTGTGGTAGCGGCCGCCAGCGCGATTGGACGCAGACGCGTTATGGAGGCGTAGACAATGGCCTCTTCCAATTGCTTACCTTCGCGCCGGACAATATCGATCTCTTCCACCAAGACGATACCGTTTTTGATCAACATCCCAGAAAGCGACAAAAGCCCCAAAAGTGCGGTGAACGTGAATGGCAATCCGGTGCCGAGCAGCGCCACGGTCACCCCGTTCAGCGACATCGGCACCAAGAGCCAAATGATCAATGGCTGGCGCAGCGCATTAAAGAGCAGGATCGAGATCAAGATCATGATCAAAATCGAGACTGGCAGTTGCCCAGCCAAGCTTTCGTTGGCATCGGCTGAATTTTCAAATTCGCCGCCCCATTCCAGCTGATAGCCCGGCGGCAATTCCATCGACTCGATGGCCTCCCGAATTTCGCTATGCACGCTGGCGGCGGTCCGCGAGGGTATCACGTCGGCTTGGACGGTGATTGTCAGCACGCGGTTGAGCCGCTGCACCAACGTATCCTGCACGACATAGTCAAAACCATCGATGACCTGGCCAATGGGGACATAGCTTTCCGCCGTATCCGAATAGACGACCTGATCACCAAGCGGCAGGTTCAATTCAGGATCAACTCGTAAGACGATGGGCAATTGCCGCTCATCTTCACGGAAAGCGCCAGACGTAATGCCATCGGTGGCGAACAATAGGGTACTGGCAATGTTGTCGCGGGTAATGCCAGCAGCTTGTGCGCGATCGGTGGCGTAGTTGGGGCTCAGGACGATTTCTTGTTCGCGCCAATCGGTTCGCAGGTGGATGGCCCCGTCCGTCGCCTCAGCGATGCGCTGCATTGCCGTCTCGCTTAAGGCCCGAAGTACCTCGGAATCCTGGCCAGAGAAACGCGCCTCGATATCCGCCCCACCGCCGGGGCCAAAGACCATCCGTTCGGTGCGAAACTCGCCCACAGGCAAGGCCTCGGCTGCAAATGCCTCAAGATCGTCAATCAGAGGCGGGATTTCATCGAGTGTGTCCGTGCGGATGATCATATGCCCGTAGCTCGGATTTCTGCTTTCGGAGTCGTAGGTGAGCAAAAAGCGCATCGCGCCTTGACCGAAGAAACTGGAAACAGAGACCACGTCGTCGCGGGCGACCAGCCAGTCTTCGACACCGCGAAGACTCTCTGCCGTTTCCGCGACCTCGGTGCCCTGCGGTAATTTATAGTGCACCAGAAAAATCGGCGTGTTGGAATTCGGGAAGAATTGTTGCGAGACCCGCGTAAAGCCCGAAAAGCACAATGCTGTAATCCCAACCAGCGCAATCACCACAAGCCATCGAATGCGCAAAGCGCCGCGCAATATGCTGCCATATGCACGGAAGATGGCGCCGGAATAGCCGGCATCCTCGCCCGAGCCCACCTGAAAGACGTAGTGGCCAAGCAAGGGCGTAACCGATACCGCCAATACCCAAGACAGCATCAGCGACAAGCCTACAACGGCAAAGAGTGAGAACATGAACTCGCCGGTGCTATCAGGGCTTAGGCCAATACCGGCAAAGGCCATGATGCCGATGACCGTGGCACCCAAGAGCGGTATCTGGGATTTCGCCGATGTTTGCTCGGCAGCGTCCCGGCTGGATTGCCCTCGTCGCATCGACATTTGCATGCCTTCCGCGACCACGATCGCGTTATCGACCAGCATGCCCATTGCGATAACCAGGGCGCCCAGAGAGATGCGCTCCATCGTGATGTCGAATATGGCCATAAAGAAAAACGTGCCAAAAACGGTCAAGAGCAAGGTCATACCGACCACAAAAGCAGCCCGCCATCCCATGAACAGCGTCAGAACAGCCACGACGATGCCGACCGACATAGCCAGGCTTTCCAATGAGCTGTTCGACGCCTCTTCGACGACGAGGTGCTGCTGATAAATCGGATGCACGTTTACGCCATACGGAATGTTGGCCGTAAGCTCAGCAATCCGTGCTTCGATGGCATAGCCCACTTCGACGATATTGACCGAGCTTTGGCCTGATACGCCCAATGTAAACGAGTCTTGACCGTTAAAGCGCGTGATCAGATCCGGATCGGTATCACGTTCCCGGGTCACCCGCGACAGGTCGATGAGGTTTAAGAGCTCGCCCCCGACACCGACGGTGAGTGACGAGATCTCAGAAACGGTGTCATTGCCCTCGGGCGTTTCAATCCGCGTCTCGCCGATACTGCCAGCCTCTGCGATGGTATCGGCCTCGGAAATGGCCGAGATCAACACTCCCGGCGCCACATTCTGGTTCACCGTCAGCAACAGGTCCGCATTAACGTAAATGACCTCTTCGGGCAGGCCAGCGACGGCCACATCGGCTACGCCATCAACGACCAATAATTCTCGGCGTAGATATGTTGAAAGATCATGGAGTTCTGCATCGCTCAGACCTTCGGCGGTAATGGCGTAATAAATGCCGAAAACGTCGCCGAAACTATCGTTCACAATCGGTGTCTGCACGCCGGCGGGAAGCGTTTCGGCGGTATCCTCAACCTCGGCGCGCAGCTCTGTCCAAATATCGGGGAGTTCGTCGCCCCCATAAATGTCTTCTACATCCACGGTAATGCGACTGACGCCCGGGCGGTTGATCGAGCTTACCTCGTCAACTTCGGATATACCCTGGATCGCTGTCTCTAAGGGCTCCGAAACCTCGCGTGCGACTTCCTCAGCAGAGGCGCCTGGGTAATTCGTAATGATGATCGCGGTTTTGATCGTAAATGCGGGGTCTTCCAGGCGACCCATCGCGTTGAATCCCCAGTACCCGCCGAACAGGCAAAAGAGGATAAAAAGCCAAGTCAGAAGCGGACGGTCAATGGCCAGGCGTGCGACAGACATCAATCAGGAAACCCATCAAAGCGCCGGACAGTTTGGCCATCGGTGAGGTCGTTCACTCCGGCAACAACGATGCTTTCCCCGACCGATAGGCCCGACAAAACGACCGGATGACCATCGCCATCGGCGCCAAGTTCGATGCCGCGGCGTGACAACGTGCCGGTCCCATCGCCATTTTCCTCGAATACAAGCACCGAAGGGGTACCTTCTGACGACGTCGCAATTGCCATAGGCGGGACCACGATCTGGGGATCGTTGCTGCCGATGGTGGCCGTGATCGTCGCCGACGAGCCTGGAAAAATGGTTAGACCCTCCGGCGGGGCCATACCAAGCGTAATCTGAAAAGTTTGTCCGATCGCTGAGGTTTCTGCGTTGAATTCGCGTGGTTCTAACCGAAAGACGCGGTCGGGCGCGGCCGGGAAGACCGCAGTGATGTTCACGTCCGGGTTTGAGCCGGCCTGTTGGAAAAGAACTTCGGGGACATCAATTTCGACACGGAGGTCTGACATATCGTGGAGCCGCGCAACCGGTGTGCCCGCCGAAATCGTGGTAAAGTTGGCCGCGTTCCGCGTGGCGACAAGCGCGTCGAACGGCGCGCGGAGCGTGGCATATTCGAGATCGAGCGCAGCAGAGTTAACATTCAACTCAGCCAAATCGGCCGCGGTTTCGGCATCATCGACCGTAACTTGACTAACCGCACTGCCTTGCAGGCGCTGCAAACGCACAAATTCACGGTCTGCCTGTTCTGCGCTGACAACGGCGCGGTTTAACGCAATTTCAAACGGCTCGAGATCAAGTTCGGCAACAACCTCACCCATAGGAATGGTTTCGCCTTCGATTGCATTGTTTTCGATTATCTGGCCGCTGACTTGAAACGCAAGATCGACGGTCTCGCGGGCGACAACCACACCAAAGAATTGTCGGGTGAACGCCCCTGAGCCTTCGGCGACTTCTTCAACGACAACGGGCCTAATGACGTCCGCGACCTCGGCTGGTTCCTCTTGCGCATTTACGGAAACGGCCAGGGCCGCGCCCGACACGCATCCCAGCATGACGCCCTTGAAGATCGACATTTCATCCCCCTGGTTTCGGTCATGTTTCCCCAGAGTTAACCCATTCAAGAGGACTTTCCTAGTTTTTTGCCTCGGCCCTTCGCACAAGACTGATTCGCCGAAAGAAGGCGATTAAAAACAAGGCAGTGAAGGCCAAAACAATGGTTGGCGCAGGGGCAGCATCCAACACAAATGACAAATATGTTCCGACCAAAGTCGCCGCCAGCGATACCAGCAATGACACGACCATCATCGCCGCAAAGCTGCGAACCAGCAAAAACGCGATCGCCCCCGGGGCAATCAACAACCCAACGGCCAGGATCAATCCCGCCGCCGACAAGACCGCCACAACCGTCAAGGCGATTGCGGCCAGCAAACCGTAATGCAGCCAGGTGGTCGGCAAACCCGCGGCCCGCGCCTGGGCCGGATCAAATGCGTGGAGCAAAAGATCGCGCCAAAACAGGATCAATCCCAACCCGACCGCGCCAGCCACCAAACCGGCGCGCCAAAGCTCTGCTTCCGAGACACCGAGCATGTTGCCAAACAGGATGTGGTCCAGGTGGACATTGGTTTCTACCGATGCGTAAAGAACCAAGCCCAAGCCGAATATTCCCGAGAAGACAACGCCCAAGATCGTGTCTTCTTTCACCCGACTATTGGCGCTGAGATATCCTGTGGCCACAGCGCATACCATGCCCGCACCGAAGGCACCCAAAATCAACGGCAAACCGGCGATGTAGGCGAGAACGATCCCGGGCAGGACTGCGTGACTGATCGCATCTCCCATCAGCGCCCACCCCCTCAGCACCAAAAAACAGCTCAACAGCGCCGTGGGCACGGATATGATCACAGCCATCAGAAAGGCCGCCTGCATGAAGCCGAATTGAAACGGCAGAAGCAGGGTATCGATCACGGTGACACCTCCGCACGGGCGGCGCGCCGTCGGCTCGCCAAAAGCCCGTGTTTCGGGGCAAAGACAAAAGTGGCCAGGAATATCAATGTCTGGAGGCTGACGATGATCCCACCCGTTGCGCCATCAAGAAAGTAGCTGGCATAGGCACCGAAAAAGCTGGTCGTTGTTCCGATCACCACCGACCAGGCGATCAAACGATCAAACCGGTCGGTCAGCAGGTAGGCCGTGGCACCTGGCGTCACAACCATCGCGATCACCAAGAATGCCCCGACCGTCTGCATTGCGGCGACGACCGATGCCGAGAGCAACGTAAAGAAGAGGGCCCGCAACATTCTTGGGTTCAATCCGACGGTGCGCGCATGATTTTCATCGAAAAACGCAACCATGATGTCGCGCCATTTCATCAACAGTACTGCAAGAGATACGCCGCCGATCAGGGCCAGTTGAAGGGTGTCCGCAGGCGAAATGGCCAGTATATTGCCCATGATTATAGTTTGGACCGATACCGAGACCGGAAACATCGAAATTAAGAACAGGCCCAAACCAAAAAAACTGGTGAAGATGAGGCCAATGACAACATCGGTTTTGAGGCCCGAACGTTCCTCTAGCGCCAGCATTCCCAAAGCGGCCAAGCCGCCGGCTAAAAACGCGCCAAGCGCAAATGGCAGCCCGAGGAGATAGGCACCCGCAACACCGGGAACGACCGAATGCGCCAGCGCATCGCCGATTAGTGCCCAGCCTTTAAGCGTCAGAAAGGCCGACAAAAAGGCGCATACGCCGCCAACAAGCGCTGAGACCCACATCGCGTTGAGCATATAGCTGTAGGTGAACGGCTCCCACAGGATCATGGACCGGTCCGTCCGCTGGCGGGCTGGGCGACGTGATGACCCGGTCTCACTTTTCCCGCTCTCCGTATTGGACGAATGGCCGCTCATCGTCGGTTAAGATGGTGATCTCTCGCGTGTCATCGTCCTCGTGCAAATCCTCGCCACCCAAAGTGAAGCGCCGCAAGGCGCCACCAAAGGCCAATTGCAGGTTTTCGCGGGTGAAGGTCGACGCAGTCGGGCCGGAGGCGAGCACCGTGCCTTTGACAAAGATTGTCCGGTCGCAGAATTGTGGCACCGAGCCCAAATTATGGGTCGAGACCAGCATCACCCGTCCTTCATTGCGCAGTTCCCGCAAGAGCTTTACGATCTCTTCTTCGGTGGTCACATCCACGCCAGTGAATGGCTCGTCCAGCAAGATGACTTGGCTGTTTTGAGCCAAGGCGCGCGCCAAAAAGACACGCTTTCGCTGGCCACCGGATAATTCACCGATTTGGCGGCCGGTCAGGGTCGACATACCCACGCGTTCGAGCGCCTCTGCCACGGCCGTTTTGTCTTTTGCGCGCGGCCGCCGCATAAGCCCCATATGGCCATAGCGGCCCATCATCACGACATCTTCGACCAAGATCGGAAAGTCCCAATCGACCTCCTCCGCTTGCGGAACATATGCCACAAGGTTTTGCCGCAAGGCGCGAGCCACCGGCATGCCCATAACCTCGATGTGGCCCGATGCCGCCGGCACGAAGCCCATGATCGCCTTGAACAGCGTGGATTTCCCAGCACCATTGACGCCAACCAATGCCGTGACCGATCCGCGCGGTACAGAAAAGCTTGCCCCATAAAGGGCGGTGACGCCGTTGCGATAGGTCACATTGAGCGCTTCGGCACGGATCCCGGGCGCGGTGGGGTTTTGCTCAGGGGGCATCGAACCCCCATCGCAAAACGGATCGCCGCGCGATCCGCGGCCCAGCATCACCCGCAACCAAGCTGACATGAGCGTGCATCAATTCAAACCGTAGCCTTCGGCAATTGTCTCGGCCGTCACGCGCAAGAGGTCGAGATAAGTCGGCACGGGCCCGTCTGCCGCGCTGAGCGAATCGACATAAAGGACACCGCCAAATGCGGCATCGGTTTCTCGGGCGACCTGTTCGGCAGGACGCGAAGAGACGGTGGATTCGCAAAATACAACCGGGATATCGTTCTCGCGTACGCCGTCAATGACGGACCGAACCTGTTGCGGCGTGCCGACTTGGTCAGCATTCATTGGCCAGAGGTAAAGTTCTTGCATGCCAAAATCGCGCGCCAAATAGCTAAACGCACCCTCGCAGGTGACCAGCCAGCGTTCGGGCTCGGGGATTTGCGCCAAGGCCTCGCGGAGCGGTAAAATTCCGGCGCGCAGTTCATCGGCATAGGCCGCAGCATTCGCGGCGTAGATATCTGCGTTGGCCGGGTCGTGTTCGGCGAAGGCTGCGGCGATGTTGTCAATGTAGATCAGCGCGTTTTCGAGCCCCATCCAGGCATGCGGATTGGGCAAGCCTTCGTATGATCCGCTGGCGATTGCGATCGGGTCGATGCCCTCTGACACCACCGCAGAGGGCACGCCGTCGAGATTGTCCAGGAATTGCTCAAACCACAGCTCCAGGTTCATGCCGTTCCACAAGATCAAATCTGCCTCAGAGGCGCGCAGGATGTCCCTGGGCGTGGGGGAATAGCCGTGGATCTCGGCGCCGGGGCGTGTGATCGATACGACATCGGCCGCATCGCCGGCCACGTTCTGGGCGATATCGGCAAGCACGGTAAACGTTGTTGCAACGACCATCCGATCCTGGGCCACGGCAGGTATCGCTGCCAAGAGAGCCACCGAAAAGACGACAGATCGCATCTGGACCTCCTTTTGGAAAGACAGGTCTCTAATTGCGAATCATTCTCAATAAGTCAACTGGAATGCGACTAGCTCGCAAGTTTAAGTCGCCGATACGCCAAGAAGTTGATCGGTGATGTCCGAGGTGATTTGGGCAAAAGGGCCCGACCAAACGTCGCGCCCACGTTCCAATATGACCGCGCGATCGGCGATTTGGCCCAGCTCCTTCAAAGACTTGTCGACGAGAATGATCGCTAAACCGGTTTCTGCTTTATTTGTCGCGATCGCGGCCCAAATTTCCTGTCGGACGATCGGAGCCAGGCCTTGGCTTGCCTCATCAAGTATCAACAGACGCGGATTGGTCATAAGCACGCGCCCGATGGCCAGCATTTGCTGTTCGCCGCCCGACAGGCTCACAGCGCGTTGGACCGGTATTCGCTGAGCCGCGGGAAGACCGCACCGCCTGATGACCCGGTTGGCCGCATCTGCCCCGCACCTTCCATGGATGCATGTATCGGTGACTGGTTCAAGCTTAAATATTTTAAACCTGACACAACCATCATGCCGGGTTTGCGACTTCCGTTACTGTGGCTTAGGCTGGCAAAACCACATATCCGCAAGGAGACCGGGTTTATGAATGGCGCTCTGCATGGGGTCGTTACCCCGCTACTCACCCCGTTTCTTGCCGACGGGACAATTGCCCAGAACTTGTTCGACGCACACGCAGCCCAGTGTTTGTCAGAGGGCAGCCACTATCTGGCTCCATTCGGGACGACAGGAGAAGCTACATCGATCGGCATGGCAGCGCGCCAAGATGCGCTCGAGCGCTTGCTGACGAGCCAGAATGTGCAACCCAATCAACTCATGCCCGGAACGGGGCTCAACGCGGTACAGGATACAGCGGCGCTTACGCGGCATGCGGTGGGTCTTGGTGTTGCCGCGGTTCTGCTGCTGCCCCCATTCTACTACAAGAACGCAGATGAAGATGGGTTGTACCGCTACGTTGCCACGCTGATCGAGACTGTGGCAGATGATCGCCTGCGGATTGTTCTTTATCACATCCCAAAATTCACCGGCACGGGTTTCAGCCCCGCGATAACGCGGCGACTTGCGCTCGATTACCCTGGCATCGTCGCGGGCTATAAGGACAGCTCTGGCCAGTGGATGAACACGGCTCAAATTCTCCGCGCGGCGCCCGATCTGGCGGTTTTTCCAGGCTCTGAGAGCTTTTTGCCCCAAGCTCTCGCCGCGGGCGGTGCTGGGTGCATCTCCGCGAGCTGCAACGTGAACGTTGCCGCAATTCGCGCCGTTTACGATGCGCTGAAGGCCGGCGAAAACGACAAAGCCAAGGATCGCATCTTAGAAATTGAATATGTCCGACAGCAATTGGAAGGCGCCGGACTTATCGCTGCTTCCAAAGCGATCTTGGCACTGCGAACGGGTCAGACCGATTGGCTGCGCTGTCTGCCGCCGCTTTCGGATGCGACCGCAGAACTCAGCCCGGCGCTCCGCGACATTGCGCGCGGTCAGATGTCTGAAATCAGCGCGAAGTAATCGCGAACGACCGACAGCTTTGAAAAGCTATTTTCGAGCGTGGTGCGCGCGCCTTTGACCAGCGTGTCACGGCGCGCTGCGTCCTGCCGCAACAGATCGATTGCCGCCGCCATAGCCGCCGGATCATCCACTGGCGTGATCAGGCAATCGTGCTGGTCTGTCGCATACCAGGTCGGTCCGGCCGTGGCCGTGCTGATCGAGGCCGTTCCGGCATACCATGCTTCCAAAAGCGCATTGCCCAAAGGCTCGTCCCGCGATGGCATTGCAAACACATCGGCCGACGCGATGATATCCATGGGCTCCGACACCCAGCCCAGAAACCGCGTCCGTTCGGAAAGCCCACGCGACGCAACGCGCCTTCGGAGAGCATCTTCTTCTGGGCCCGCACCGATCAGCCACAAGATCGCCTCCGGCACAAGCGCCACTGCCTCAACCAACGTATCGAGCCCCTTATTCGTTTCAAATCGCGCCGCGCCGCAAACGACAAATGCCCCCTCAGGCGTGGAGAGGCGTTGGCGCGGCGCGGGCTTCAGCGCAACAGGCCGCGGAAAGTTCGAAATGACCTCCAGCCGGCCGGCATATCCTAGCTTGGTCACATGGCGCGCAATGTCGGGGTTATTGCAAATCACGGCATCCAGATGCGCAAAGTGTCGTGGATGAGAGGGATAATCGCCGAGCCGCACGAGCTTTGCAAAATTGCCGTGCTTGGGGATGAGGCGGGCGGCCGGGGCGCGCCAGGCCAGGACCGCATCAGGGTCAAAGGCAGCAATCGCGCGCCGCAGCTGCGCGCGTGCCAAAAGGCCCGCCGGCGTGTGTCGCAAATACGGCCCCGCATGAACTTCGCCGATAGCCTCCACTTCTTTGCTGAAGCCTGTATCGGGCCGAACGGCAAATGCCTGTGCTGCGCCGCTTTCGGCAAAGGCATGACTTAGCGTGACGAAGAAGCGTTCCGTTCCACCGTCGCGGCCCATCTGAACATGGAAGATCCGCGGCGCCATTATCGCGCCTGGAGACGTTGAATATGCAGTCTCACTGTATAGCCGATTTGATACCGAAATCCTTGGATGGCGCGGCCGAGAACGGAGCGGTCGTCGTGACGCGCCGCCGCGCGGCGCGATTCTCCAACGGTACCTTCGACCGTGTCCTGCATCCCCATAACAATCGGCACGGGGTCAACCTGGGCTATTTTAAGGTGCTTCTCCCAAAAGAATTTATGGTCCTCGTCGATGGGCCGGAAGAATGGCTGCGACAGGCGCAAAAGCCGATCGACGGCATCCCTTCGGATCGCGTAGCCGAGGGTCGTCGATGGCACACGATAAGGCACTCCGATCCGCATCCCCGGCGCCAAATCGCGCGCCCGCAGCAACTTAACATTAGGCCGAAATGTGAACAATTTAGCGATGTCCCAGGCGCCAGGATCCGACGAAAGGGCGTGTATCGCGCTGCGAAGATTGCCGTCGATCCGAAAATCGTCCTCCAGGATGATGGCGCCAGGGACCGCCGCGGACCTGATAAGCGACCAGGCCTTTAAGTGGCTCAAATAGCAGCCGATTTCCGGCGCCGTAAGCGGGTGGCGGGCACACCGCCGGTTCATCTTTGCATCATAGACTGCTGCAATCTCATCTGCCGATAGCGCGCGACCATTGACCGCTGCCACGCGCGTCCATGGCACCTCGGCACGGGCCAGTTGCGCAGTGGCCGCCTCCAGCCGCCGCCGATCTTTGTCCAGGTTTATTAGATAGACTGGCCAGTCCACCGCGCCGATCCCTTGCAACTGTCGCCTCGATAGCAGTCGCCGCCGACAGGCGAAAGAAGGCCCTTGCCATCTCGACCCCAGATACCGTTGCGCAAGCAAGCGATCGCGCGGCGCCCGTTAACCAAGAGGAAAGCCTTGCGCCTCAGGTTCCCGACGACGACGGGCAATCGAGGTTTGGCATGCGCACAGCGCTCTTGATATGGCTATTGGCAATGCTGCCGAATGCGGTGCTCGCCGAGGACACGTTGCGCGTCGTGTTCAATGAATTGCGCCCGTACACCTATATCGGCATGGACGGGGAACCCGCCGGATACGGGATAAGACTCGTCTCGGCCTTAGCCGATCAAATCGGCGCGCAGCTTGAATTCGTGCTCGTCGAAAACCCCGGCGAGGTGGTGGAAGCGCTACGCACGGGTACGGCGGATATCGCCCCGATCTTAGCCCGAAACGCGGAACGCGAGGCCGCGGTGTTGTTCTCGGTGCCGCATGAGACCATCGTCTTTCATCTCTACGCCTTGCGCCGCCGCGCCGGCGAGATCGCAGACCGGTGGCCCGACGGAGTACGCGTGGGGTTTACCGAAGGCTCCTACCCGTCCTTTATCGTCACCCGATACGACCAGGCTATCGCGGTGCCAGCCAGTTCAAACACGGACCTCTTGTCACATGTCCTATCAGGTGATGTGGATGTGGCACTTTACCCCGATACGGCCTTTTTTGAGACGATTGAATTGTTGGACACCCGCCAGCGCTTTGTAGCGGTTGGGGACGCACTTGAAACGGTGCCGTTGCGTCTCGGCATAACGCACACCAGGCCCGAATTGGCGGACAGATTAAACCGGGCTCTGTCCGACTTCATCGCCAGTAGCGAATACCGGACCATGCGGCATGCGACACTGGGCAGCCCCTATGCCACCTCCGATCCGCAGGTGGCGCATGCTGTCGGCGCTGCCGCAACTTTGATGAGCCTACTGGCAGGGCTGTCTTTGATACGCAGCCGGCGACAAGCTCAGCGCGACCTCTTCACCGCAGCCAAGCGCACAGCCGAAGTCGAACGCCGCGCCGCCGACGAATTGCGCGAAAAAAACGCGATGTTGTTGGCAAAAAACAAAGCAATGGAAGAGTTGATATATGTCGTCAGCCACGACCTCTCCAGCCCTTTGGTTTCAATATCCGGGTTTGCCCGCGGCGCGATCCGAGCACAAGGAGCCGGGCAAACGGAAAAAGCCGCGCGAATGCTTCAGCGCGTCGAAGCAAATGTCGGATCGATGTCGTCATTGATCAACGGGATCCTCAAGGTCGGGCGGATCGGTCAAGAAACCCCGGTGCCCGAGCGCGTGTCGCTCTGTGCTTTGGTTGACGGGCTGAAATTGCGGCTCCATGCAAGCCTCGCCGAACGGGAATTGGAGTTAGTCTGCACAAGCGACTGCACGTTGTGGACAGACCGAGACATGCTGAGCCGCGTATTGCAGAACCTTGTCGAGAACGCCGCAAAACACGGTGCAAACGCGAATGGGCAGCGGATCGAAGTATCTTCGGTCGTGCAAAACGGCCGAGCGAGCATCTCGATCCGTGATTTCGGAAACGGCATTCCTGAAAACCTGCGCCCCCGGATATTCGAGATGTATCAACGGCGATCCGACAGCAAAGACGGCAGTGGGCTTGGTTTGACGATTGTCGCTAGGATTGTCGAAAAACTGGGCGGAACCGTATCGGTCTCAAGCAAGCCCTCTAGCGGCACGACCTTCGTGGTCGACTTACCGCACATTGATCAACCCATCGCGCAAAGTGCGTAACTCATGTTTCAAATCATGCTGATAGACGACAACCCCGACCATGCCGATCTGGCTGCGGATTGTCTTTCCGCCTGCGGGGCAGACATCAATGTCGGCTGCTATGCAGGTGCGGAAACTGCGCTCGAAGCGCTTGCCGAACGATCCACAACATCCGCCCAGCTGCCCGATCTTATCTTGCTGGACATCAACCTGCCCGGCCTGAGTGGCTTCGATGTGCTACGCAGCGTCAAAACCGACACAAGGCTTTGCAGAATTCCAACGATTATGCTGTCCAGCTCCGCCGACCCAAACGACATACTGCGCGCGTGTAAACACCACGCCAACAGCTACATCACCAAATCGGCCGATTTCACCCGATGGGAAGCGGCGCTGCGAGCGATTTGCGACTATTGGCGCCACCATGACCGGGCCTACGATTTAAAGGCGATTTCGGCATGACACTCTTGGCAGAGCCCCAGGGACCCCGCACAGCAGCGGTGCAACACGCTCCGATGCAGAATAGAATTCGAGCGTTGGTGGTTGAAGACGACGACGATCATTTCGCCCTGCTTGAGCTGCTGCTCGATCTCGAAGACCCAAGCATAAGCATCCATCGTGCACGCTGCCTTGCGGAGATGGATGACCTCTTCCATTCAGCGCGATTTGATATCGTGCTGCTCGATCTCGGCCTACCGGAATCGACGGGGATCGACACGCTCCGGGCCGCTATCGCACATATCGAAGACTGTCCCATCTTGGTTCTTACGTCTGCAAACGACACCGAACTGGGCCTGGCGGCTATTCAAGCCGGTGCTGCTGATTTCGTCGATAAACCATCGCTCAGCACCTCCGGCCTCGGCCGACGCATCGCGTTTGCGACCGAACGATTTGATATTCAGCGCAAGTTGCGACAACGCAACGAGATGCTGCACACCTTGGTCGCGATCTTGGGACATGACCTCAAATCACCGCCGCGGCAAATCACCTTGCTTTGCGACATGATCGACCACGCGCTTCCGAAAGAGGCGCGCCACTGCGTTGCCGACAATCTCGCGGCCATTCGAAGCCGATGCGCGCATCTGCGTAGACTTCTGAACGACACGACGGAATATGCGCTGAATGCCGCGCAAGACCACGTCAAGCGCGACCGGATCCGGATCTCGGATGTAGTGGAACGCGTGCGCGAGGATCTCGACGACCAGGACCGCGGCCGCGTCACGCTCGCCGCCGATGCCGAGATCACCGCCGATGCCGGCCTGCTCTTCCATATCTTGCGCAACTTGATTGGCAACGGATTGAAATATTGGCGCGACATTCCGTCGAACGTCACCGTCGGGGCCAAAACCGCAGCTGGGCAAAGCAGCATTTGGGTCACTGATACAGGCATCGGCATCGCCCCAGAGATGATTGACCGCGTATTTGAACCCACCGTGCGTGGCGTCGCAAAGGCTGAATTTTCGGGAACCGGCTTCGGCCTGTCGATCGCAAAGTTGCTGATCGAACGACACGGCGGCCAGATCGCGATCAAATCAGATGCCGGCTGCGGGACCGACGTGGTCATACACCTGCCCTTCACAGCAGAGCTTTCCCCCAAATCGACGCCAGCAACACGGAGAAACTAGGATGACCAACACGATAGAAGCCGGCCACGTCGCTGGTCGGGTGATCGAAACGTGCCTGATCGTCGATGACGACGCCTTTGACCGCGATCAAATGAAACAAGCCATACAGCGGCAACGCCCAGATATGCAGACTTTTGAATTCGCAACGCTCAGCGAGGCGCGCATGTACTTAAGGACCGCCAGCGCCGATATCATCCTGCTCGACAATCGGCTGCCCGATGGAAAGGGTTCCGACCTCGCGCGGGAGCTTCGCAATAACCCAAGACTCAGCGACACGCCCATCTTTGTGATAACCGGCGACGCGGTAAGCAGCCTGGATCACGGTGTAACGGCTTTGTCGAAGGACGATTTGAACGGGCATAATCTGGGCGAGCTTCTGGCGGAATTTCTTAAGGCGCGGCGCATTGCCCGAAAAAGCGAGGCAGGGCAATTGGTCGAGGATCTCGGCGCATTGATGGACAGCAATCTTGCACCCGCGTTTTCGCGGGCGATCCGTACCCTGCGCACCGCGCGGGCGCAGGTGACCCGCACCGCGCCGTTTGCCACCATTCATGCCCTTGATGAAGTTGAGGAAATTATGGTGGCGCTCGCCAACGCGGTCACCAATCGCGGCACGAACGGTCCGCATTAACGCAAGCGGCCCAACCGCCGAACCAAGACGGACCGGTTGTACTTATCCCGCGGTCGTGGTGTTAATGGCGCGCTTCGGCAAGCCCGTTTAGCACCACGGTACCGCGATGTGATTGATCACCAAGGATACCGGCACCACGATGCTCACATCGGAAGGCAGCTAAGCCTGCACCTCAAGCCAGCGCGGCCTGCAGCGCTTGGGAGAACGGAATGCCGAATTCCTCAGCCGCACCGGTGTTCGTCTTTCTATTCCGCGCAGCACCGCGTTTCTATTCCGCGCAGGACCGCGTAATTTGATGTGTCGCGCAACTGAGTGCTTTTAGGCTGCGGCTTTGCTTGCCAGGCAGCAATCTATCGACAATGGTGCGTCAAACCAGACGCGAAAGGGCACCCCATGGACGACCGCGCCAATCTTCCTTTGGCAGACCTTGACCAAAATAGCCTGTTTCACCCTGTGTCATCCATTGCCGATCTCGAAGCGCATGGCCCGATGATCTATGGCAAAGCGGATGGCGTCGAAGTGACCCGGGATACCGGCCAAAAGCTCATTGATATGGGCGCGGGCCTTTGGTGCGTGAATGTGGGTTATGGACGCGATGAACTGGTAGAGGCCGGCGCTAAGGCTATGAAAGAGCTGAGCTTTCAGCATTTTTTTGGCGGCGCATCGGCAGAGCCGACCATCCGCTTGGCGGATCGCATTCTGGGTCTCTTTCGCGAAACGGTTCCAGGCTCTGACATGGCGCGGGTCTTTTTCGGCTGCTCTGGTTCGGATGCCAATGACACAGCCTTCAAGCTTGTGCGCTACTACAACAACTTGCGCGGCAAACCGGAAAAGAAAAAAATCATCTCCCGCAAAGGGGCCTATCACGGCCTGACCTACGCCGCCGGCAGTCTCACGGGGATCGAGGGATACCACAAAGCGTTCGATCTGCCGGTATCGGGCGTCTTGCACACCTCGTGCCCGCATTTTTACGCGTTCGCACATGACGGAGAAACCGAAGCGGCATTCACCGCGCGCTTGGTCGCCGATCTCGAGGCGATGATCGACGCTGAAGGTCCGGACACAATCGCTGCATTTATTGCAGAGCCGATCATGGGCACGGGCGGGGTTTTCTTACCGCCCGAGGGCTACTTCGCCAAAGTCCAAGAGGTTCTGCGGCGCCACGACATTTTGATGATTGCGGATGAGGTGATCACCGGGTTTGGCCGCACCGGACAGTGGTTCGGCTGCGCCACGTTTGGCATTCAGCCCGATATCGTCTCGCTCGCCAAAGGGTTGACGAGCGCGTATTTTCCCATGTCAGCATCGGTGGTGTCGCGCCGCATTTGGGACGTGCTGACGGCGGCGTCACCGACGACGGGGCCAGTCATGCATGGCTTTACCTATTCCGGCCATCCGGTCGGCAGCGCGATCGCGATGGCCAATCTCGACCTTATGTCGCGGGACGCTTTGCCGGAACGCGCCCATAGATTGGGCCCAATCCTGCTGGACGGCTTGCGCGCGAAGGTGGCCGATCATCCGTTTGTCGGCGATGTGCGTGGCCAAGGGCTGATGGTTGCGGTTGAATTCGTGGCCGACAAGGATACCCGCACGAGGCTGCCCGATGGCGCCCACAAGGTCGTGGCGAAACACGCAATGGACGAAGGTGTTCTGAGCCGCGCGCTTCCTTTTCTACCGGTCAACTCGATGTCACCGCCGCTGACAATCACCGAGGCTGAGATCGAGGTCGCGACGACGCGGTACGCCGCGGCACTGGCAAAGGCGACGCCCGAACTTGAAGCCATGAGATAGCCGGCACCCGCGCGGTTATCCACAAGGCGCGTGCCAAGGTCGTAAACCGAATCATGCCACTTGGAATTTTTGCCAAAACCAAAGCGGAGCTGACCAGCAGCGGCAAAAAGTGCCTTCGGCGTCGGGGAAAACCCGCCGAACACGTGAAAACCCCGGCCTTTCCAGTTTCTTAAGCTGCAGCCTTAGCCTATAGTCTTTCGTTATCTGGGCGACAATTGGGAGAGATGGATGATACGTTCTGAGCTTATTCAGAAGCTGTCGGAAGAGAACCCGCATCTCTACCAACGAGACGTTGAGCGCATCGTGAACGCGATCTTCGAAGAAATCATCGAAGCGATGGCCCGCGGCGACCGGGTGGAGCTTCGCGGCTTCGGAGCTTTCTCCGTGAAGAAACGTGACGCCCGTGTCGGCCGCAATCCGAGGACCGGCGAAAGTGTCTCGGTTGACGAAAAGCACGTTCCGTTTTTCAAAGCTGGAAAGCTCTTGCGGGATCGATTGAACGCAGAGGGCTAATCCGATGGGGGCTGGCAATGCTTCGGCTGATTAAGATCATCGTTCTGGCTGTGATCGCTTTTGGGTTGGTGATCCTTGCACTCGCGAACAGAACGATCGTGACGCTCGAACTCTTGCCGCCGGAAATTGCCGGTTGGGTCGGGATTTCCTTTGCGCCGATTGAACTGCCGCTCTTCTTAGTCATCTTCGGCGGCGTCGCGATTGGACTTTTGGTTGGCTTTATCTGGGAATGGCTGCGCGAGCATCGCCACCGTGCTGAGGCCAGTCGTGAACGTCGCGCGCGCACAAAGCTTGAACGTGAGGTCGAGACGTTAAAGGGTCGATCAAACGAAGGTCAGGACGAAATTTTGGCGCTGCTTGACGACGGGCGTCGCGCGGGCTGATCCGATGGACATTGCGATCAAATTTTGCGGGCTGACGCGGCCCGCTGATATCGCTGCGGCTACCGCCGCCGGGGCGCGCTATATAGGCTTTGTGTTCTTTCCCAAATCGCCGCGCGCGGTGACACCTCAGCACGCCGCATTCCTGGCCGAAGATGTCCCGCCCGACATCGCCAAAGTGGGCCTTATCGTTGATATGGATGATGCACAGATCGCAGCGCTATTGGATGAGGCGCCGCTCGACATGCTGCAACTTCATGGGCACGAAACGCCGCACCGCGTGGCCGAGGTCAAAGCACGCTTTGGTCTGCCGGTGATAAAGGCCGTTGGGATCACAGATGCCGCGGATCTTTCCCAACTGGAGGATTATGGAACCGTCGCCGACCAGCTTTTGGTAGATGCCAAGGCCCCTAGGGGCAGTAATCGTCCCGGCGGCAATGCCATTGCGTTTGATTGGTCCCTGATTTCTGGGAGACGCTGGCCAATTCCTTGGCTGCTTGCCGGGGGTCTGACGCCGGATAACGCCGCCGAAGCGGTGCGCGTCACCGGGGCGAAACAAGTTGACGTGAGTTCAGGCATCGAATCGGAGCCCGGCATGAAGGACCCAAGCCGTATGCAGGCCTTCGCCGCAGCTATTTCTCGCGCCTAGCGGCCTTGTGCGGCACGGTTCCGAGAACTGGCCCCGCCCGGCGACCAATGAGCGCCCAGGCCTCAGCCGAATAGGGAAGAAAGCTGCGTTCGCGAAAGACGCTCAGCGGCGTACAGTCGAGCCAATGCGGCCGCAAAAGCGGCCCATCGGCGTCCGGGATGCTGTCTGGCTCGATGTTAAGCGCTAAGGCACTGTGCATTTCAAGATCGTTGCGGACGATGTCCATCGAGACACAGAAAAACGCGATATAGAAATACCCATATGCCGACACCAGCGCAGCGAAAGTCAGCGCCAACCAAGCCCAGCTCATGCCAGCCACGTCTTGGACGTTCGGCGCATACGGCGCCGTCGCTGGCGTCGGGGTTGTCAGCAACGGGTTGGCATTCGCCAGGTCGAGCGCCAATGTCAGCACCAACAAGAGCGCATAGGTGCATATATAACGATGGTAGCGCCGGATATTGGCGAGGTTATTCTTTAAACCATCGCGGGCAGCGCGATACTCACCCAAATTTGGCAGGCTATCGAGCATCGCCTTTGCCGACAGCCAAATATGCAGCCGCGACTTGTTCCCAAGCTCGGTCTGATAGGCCTTGAACGCCCCGTCCATACGTGCGTGCTGCACCAAAAGCGCGTCGTTGGTTTGCACATGGGGCGGAACGATCGCACCGACCAAACGCGTCAACGAGTCCAAAATAAAGGCAAATATCGCCAACATGATAAAGGCAGCCAGCAGCGCCGACAGCGCCGCGCCCGGTGCCTTATCAAGATTGGCTTGCACCCAATCCGTCGACACAATCGAGGCGATGAAATTCATAATTGGCGGCGCCGCATCCGTCGCAAATTCCAAAAACCGATCAGTCGCCGCCACGAGATGACGCCAGAACAGCAACGAGACGAAAACCAAATTTAGAAACGGTGGCCCCAGAAAGGCCCATAGCTCCGACAGAAAGCTGCCAAAGCGATCCCAATGCAAATTCAACGGGGGTCTCCTTGCAAACGCGCAAACGTACCAATACCAACAGTATCGGCACTGTTTCAAACGAGGCTACGCGATGCCCGACGATCGGATCAACAGCTACATGACCGGCCCAGACGAACAGGGACGGTTTGGCCAATTCGGCGGCCGGTTTGTCTCGGAAACCCTGATGCCGCTGATTTTGGAGCTTCAGGCGCAATATGAACGCGCAAAGACCGACGATAGCTTTTGGTCAGAGATGGAGTTTCTTTGGAAGCACTATGTCGGTCGCCCATCCCCACTGTATTTCGCCGAACGCCTGACAGAGCAATTGGGCGGGGCGAAAATTTACCTCAAGCGTGATGAGTTGAACCATACCGGCGCACACAAGATCAATAATGTGCTGGGCCAGATTATCCTCGCGCGTCGCATGGGAAAGACCCGTATTATCGCCGAAACCGGTGCTGGCCAGCATGGCGTGGCCACAGCGACGGTCTGCGCCAAATTCGGGTTGAAATGCGTTGTCTATATGGGCGCCCATGATGTTGAGAGGCAAAAGCCCAACGTCTTTCGGATGAAGCTTTTGGGCGCGGAGGTGATCCCGGTCACCTCGGGGCGCGGCACCTTGAAGGACGCCATGAACGATGCGTTGCGCGATTGGGTCACCAATGTGCGCGACACATTTTATTGCATCGGTACGGTTGCGGGGCCGCATCCCTACCCTGCCATGGTGCGCGATTTCCAGGCGATCATTGGCAAAGAGGCCAAGCGTCAGATGTTGGAGGCCGAAGGGCGCCTGCCTGACACGATCATTGCGGCCATCGGTGGTGGATCGAATGCGATGGGTCTTTTCTATCCGTTCCTCGACGATGCCGAAGTTCGGATCATTGGCGTTGAAGCCGGTGGCAAGGGCGTCAACGACAAAATGGAACATTGCGCATCGCTGACTGGCGGACGCCCCGGCGTTCTGCACGGCAATCGAACTTATCTTTTACAAGATACCGACGGACAAATTCTCGAAGGGTTTTCGATCTCAGCCGGCCTCGACTATCCCGGGATCGGCCCCGAACATGCTTGGCTGCATGATATCGGGCGGGCGGAATATGTCTCGATCACTGATCGCGAGGCGTTGGATGCATTCCAGCTTTGCTGCGAAACCGAAGGCATCATCCCCGCACTCGAGCCATCTCATGCCTTGGCCCATGTGGCCAAGATCGCGCCGGGCCTGCCCGACGATCATATCATATGCATGAACATGTGCGGCCGCGGCGACAAAGACATCTTTACCGTCGCACGCGCTCTCGGCTGGGACATGGACGAAGGCGACTAGCGGCTTATACAAAAGGTTTGTTTGCCTCGGACTGGCGTTTATCGGCGCCGGTTTAAACCGCAGGGCGATGGAAAAATTGCGCGCTCTGCGTCCTGGTTTGGCTCGGCTGCATGCAAACCGCTTGCAGCACCCAATCATCAAAGGACCCAGACCATGAATATATCACCGAAGCTTTTGTCCGCCCTGTTCGCCAGCACTGCCCTGAGCACCGCGGCCGCCAGCCAAACCCTTTCTCAAACGCCTTTTGAAGAGATCGATAAATCGGGCTACGAACCGGTTGAGATGACAATCAGCACCGGTGAAACGGCCATCGATGCCGTACGCAAGGGCATAGAAATCATCGTAACTTTCGACCCGGAAACAGGCGAAGTTACCAGCCCCGAAATCGACGTCGAAGATGAAGTCCAGGCGTTGCTCTTGGCAATTACGCTGGACGATGAGGATGACGATGACGATGACGACGAAGATGACGACGACGACGAAGATGACGACGACGACGACGATGACGAGGATGACGACGATGACGACGAGGATGAGGAGGATGAGGAGGATGAGGAGGATGAGGAGGATGACGACGACGACGATGATGACGACGACGACGATGATGACGACGACGATGACGACTAGCGCCTCACTGACTTGACCCCTCCCGGGCCCTGCGCCCAAACTGACATGGCCGCGGCCCAAAGACCAAATATGCCCATGCTTTTCCGGTCACTCGCTTTTGCCAGTCTCCTGGCGTTCAACCTTTGCAATGCCCTTTGGGCGCAAAACGTCGATCCGGTTGCGCGGTTGACCGCGCAGCTTACGGCGCAAGGCTATTCGATCGAAGCGATAACCCGAACATGGCTGGGCCGCGTCCGTATTCAGGCCGTCCGCGGAGATTTTGAACGTGAGATCGTGATTGATCCGCGTAACGGCATCATCTTGCGAGACTTCGTTGAGCCGGACGACGACGAGGGCGGTGACCGACAAGACGCCGGTGGAGGCGGCGGGCAAAGCGGGGGCGTTGAAGACGAAGACGAGGGTGAGGACGACGACAACGACGACGACGATGATGACGATGACGATGACGATGACGATGACGATGACGATGACGATGACGATTAATCTTGATCGTTGGTAAGGATCGGCATGCAAAGTCCGCGTCTATTTTTGACAATCCTCATCGTGCAAGTTCTTTGCGCGCTCTTCTTCGTCGTGGATATCTTGTTGTCGATTTTTGGGGTCCCCGTCGCGCCCGTACCCTGGCGATGGCACGAAGTGATGGAGATCGGCGCGGCCGCTGGTTTGATTATTGGTGTGGTCTCGGGCGCGCTGTTGCTAAAGGCTTCGCTTGCACGCGCAACCAAAGCTGAAACAGCGTTTCGCGCGGCTTCCGGTGCGTTTATGGACGTCGTCGACGATCACTTTACAAGATGGGGCCTGACACCCGCCGAACGGGACGTGGCACTTTTTGCGCTGAAGGGGATGAGCCTGGCCGAAATTGCCGAGCTGCGGCAAACGTCAGAGGGCACCGTGAAGGCGCAAACCAACGCAATTTACCGCAAGGCAAACGTCACCAGCCGAACGCAGCTTTTGAGCCTGTTTGTGGACGAATTGATGACCGAAGGCGGCATTGGTTGGAAACGCTAGCTTTCAGCTTCGACGGCCTGGCTGGTCAACACGTCCATCGGTACAACATCAAGTGCCCGGTAATGCGTCGCGACAAGATCGACCATCGGCGCCACGCCTTCTTCATGCGCCTGCAAAAACCGCGAGGCGCAGAGGCACCAACGGTCCCCCGGCTTTAGCCCCGCAAACTGGTATTTGGGCCGTGGCGTCGAGAGGTCGTTACCGACATATTTGGAGAACGCCAGAAACTCCGCGGTCATCAACGCACAAACGGTGTGGCTGCCCGTATCCATCGGGCCCGTATCGCAGCATCCGTTGCGAAAAAACCCCGTCTTGGGATCGAGCGAACACGGCATCAGGGCCGTTCCAAGGACATTTAGCGACGGGTCGACATAGCTGGACATGACAGCCCCACTGTCAAAACACATTGACGAGCGTATCATAATTGCCATTGCGAGGCAGGCAAAATATCCAAAAACCGCCCATGAAAATCGATGCGGCCCAAGGTTTGCAGCCGTCCGGTGGCGTCGCGGCCATTCCAGAACCGCAAGGTCAGGGCCGCACTTCCCGGCGTGTCATCGGCTTCCATCGACATATGGGCAAGCGGCGCATCCGGTGTGGCTCGCATCGCTGCTGCGTCGATTGCGGCCGCGCAGCGCCGTTTTGTCTCTGCCGGAAAATACTGCCACGCAATGGTGTGAAAAACCATGTGTACGGCGCCAGGAATGGCCCGCGCAAGCCGCCCTTCGAGCCATTGGGCAGCATCGCCGCTCTGCGGTGGATCGTCCAGAAGTGCAATCGCCGCGCGGGTCAGGGCGAGCCGATGCGGTTGATCTGGCCACAGATAGGCCAAGAGACGCAGCGCTTGCACCGGGTCGCGCGCGTCGATCGGGCGCAGATCGACCCCGGCCCGGTCGATGATTTCAATGGGCAATGCGGGCGGCTGCGGGCCTTGCCATTCTGGACGCAGCAAAACCGCGCTTTCAGGCGCGCCATAAATGCGGCCGTCGACGACCATGCCGAAGCGATCAAAAAGCAGATTAAGGCCCGCCGATGCGCCGAGTTCCGAGACAGCAAGGGGAAGACCCGTGCGCGCCCTCAGCAGGGCCGCTGTCATCATCATGGCAGCCGCACGCCGCACTTCGTTGGTTTGCGGTGGGCTTTCCAGCCATTGCATAAGCTGCGCTTTGTGCGCGATCATCGCGGCCTCTACGACATCCCAAAGGCGATCATCTTCCACGACACTCGGCGGATACACCGATACAAGCGCGTCATCGACCTTTGTAAGAACCAACGCATGCAACGCGCCTGCCATCCGCAGCGGCACCGATTGGCCATTTGATGTGACATCGCCGGGCCATCCGAGCACGCGGTCGGCAACAGGATGACCCGGGCTAAGGCGGCGGGCGAACAAGCGACACAATTGGCCCATGAAAGGCGAGCCCAGCTTTTCGCACGCGATGGCCTGGGCTTCAAACGCAGACCGCACATTCACCGAAATCGATCCACCAGGCGTTGCAGAGGGGATCGCGTGTCGGGCTGAGATGCCTCGGGGGTCTCGCCCGCCTTGGCGCGGGCTTCATGCTCCGTTGGCCGGACGTTGGACTGCCGCGGCGGCGCCGTTTGCAAAGAAACCGCATTCATAAAGCGGCTCGCATCGCCGCTTGCCAATGCGGGCGCTCCATCGGCAAGGCCGCGCATCATGGCCGCCAGCCAATCGGCATCGGCCTTTGCAAAGTCCGACAGCACATAGCCGGACACCAGATCTTTGTGGCCCGGATGCCCGATCCCCAGGCGGATGCGTTGGTAGGCCTCGCCGATATGGGCATGGATCGACCGCAACCCATTGTGACCGGCATGCCCGCCACCCTGTTTCACGCGCAGTTTTCCGGGCTTGAGGTCGAGCTCATCGTGAAAAACGGTGATATCTTCGGGCGAGAGTTTGAAAAACCGCATGGCCTCTCCGACGGATTGGCCAGATGTGTTCATGAACGTCTCAGGCCTCAGCAATAGAACTTTGTCTAGGCCTAGGCGACCTTCGGCCAATTGACCCTGGAATTTAGACCGCCATGGAGAAAAGTCGTGCGCCGCAGCGATGGCATCAAGCGCCATGAACCCGATATTATGGCGGTTGTGCGCGTATTTTAGCCCGGGATTCCCCAAGCCCACCCAAAGCTGCATGGATGCCTCCTGATCCGTGCCGCTGTGATGCCAGGGCGCGAACGCCGAGGCAAGCATCGACGCCGAACACAACCCGCCAACGCGCGCAAAAAAACGCCGCCCAACAAAGGCGGCGCCGGTTCTTATGCGGTTCTTCTGGGGATTACTCGGCGTCCGCCTCTTCGTCGGTGGGCTCTGCCGCATCGTCCGCGGCATTATCCGACGAGACCAAACCAGACGGCGCCGTAACGTTGGCGATCACGAAATCCCGGTCGATTGTCGGGCGCGCGCCGGCGGGGAGATCGACGCTAGAGATCGTGATCGTGTCACCAATGTCCTTGCCGTCGAGATCGACGACAATCGCCTCGGGGATGTCGCCGGCTGTGACAACCAACTCAACCTCGGGACGCACAACCGTCAACACGCCGCCGCGCTTCAGGCCGGGGGCTAAATCTTCGTTGATGAACTCAACGTGGATGAACAGGTTCACCCGGCTGTTCCGGCGCAAGCGCATCAGGTCGACATGGGTCGGCAGGTCTTTGACGACGTCGCGCTGTACACCGCGGCAGATCACACGCACATCTTCGTGGCCTTCAACCTTAAGGTTAAACAGCGTCGACAAAAATCGACCAGCCTTCAGACGCTTGAGCAATACGTTGTGGGGGATCGAAATCGGCAAAGGGTCCGCGCCTCCGCCATAAACGATACCGGGCACGCGTCCTTCACGACGCGCTTGGCGGGCGGCCCCCTTGCCTGTCCCCGCGCGTGCCTCGGCTATAAGATCCGGTATCTCACCAGCCATGAGCATGTCTCCATTTGTTTTGGGCCGCCTCCAAGGGTGTCGGCCCGTCAATCGAAGCCGCGGCTATAGGCGAGAATCCCGGCATTGACCAGAGCCAAATGCAATCCCCGTCTTGTCAGGCGGGCGCAGTATCTATAGCCGCGCATCATGACCCTTGCCGTCCCTCTTCGCATCAGTCGGGCGCCGGCCGCGGCGCTTTCGGCGGTTGGGCTGATCTGGGGCAGCCTGGCCGCGATGCTGCCACGGATAAAGGCCGAATTAGGCGTCAATGACGCCCAGCTCGGTATGTTGCTCTTCTTGGCAGCCTTGGGCTCGATTGGCGCGATGGCACTGGCACCCCGGGTCGAGGCACGCGCCCCAAAAACCGCCCTACCAATTGCAGGCGTGGCCATCGCATTTGCATTGCTCGTTCTAGGGCCGTCCTCGGACAGGGTGTTCATTTGTGCGGTTGCCTTGACCGCTGTGGGAATGACAACGGGGCTGCTCGATGTGCTCGGCAATGCCCGTATTGCTTCGCTGGAGGCTGCATCGGGTCGCAGCTTGATGAACCTCAACCACGCAGTTTATTCCTTTAGCTACGCTGCTGCCGCGGCGCTGACCGGCCTCGCCAGAGATCTGGGCCTCTCGACCGAGCTTTGGTTCGCGATGGTAGCCGCGGCTGCCCTTGCACTGGTTCCCGTGATGCGCCAAGACACCCCGCGCGTCGAGATGCAGGGAGAGCGCTCGACACCCGGTCCGGTGCCGATCGTAGCAATTCTCGCCGGCTTAATCGCCATGGTCAGCTTTTTCGCCGAAAACGCGACGGAACATTGGTCCGCGCTTCACATCGAGCGAACGCTTGGCCAAGGCGCGGCCCTCGGTGCGCTTGGACCAGCCATGCTGGGTTTGACGATGGGTGTAGGGCGGCTGGCCGGGCATTTTGTCACCCGAAAAGGTGCTGAGACACGCATCTTGCCCATAGCTGCCTCAATCGCCTCGGGCGGATTGGCGCTTGCGGCCGCTGCCGGGTCCCCATGGGTTGCTTATTTGGGTTTCGCCTTACTCGGGCTCGGCGTTTCGGTCATTGTCCCCTTGGCATTTGCATTGGCCGGGCAAGCCGCGGACGAGCCGGGACGGGCTCACGCCGTCGCTCGGGCGGCAATGATCAGCTATTTCGGGTTTTTCGTCGGACCGCCTCTAGTCGGATTTGTTGCTGAGGCCGCAGGTTTGCGCGCCGCATTCGGTGTCGTGTCAGCGCTATTATTTACGGTGACCATCACCTTATCCTTAGCCATCGCGCGGCGCCGTTAGTCGGCGCGCCGTGGCCTAAAGCACATCCGGCCGATTGATCGGTTCCGAATGAGCAAATTGCCGTAGAGAAGCGCCGCAATATGCAAGGTGATCGACGTGGTTGAGAAGATTGCCTGCACGTCTTTGGAGCCGATTTTCCGGTGACACCATCATCGTGTGCGGCGCTACGGCAAGGGTCAATTCGGGATCAGGCGAGGCTATTTGCGACAGAGCCAATTCACCGGCAGCGGTGCGGCCGAAAGACAGCGCGCCTGACCCTACGCAAAGGACCCAATGCGGGGTGCTTCCGCGTCAAAAGTGACTTTAGGCGCCGCGGATCAGTTCGTCACCGGCCTATCCCATTTATCTGAGAAATCCTTGGGGACCAAAAGATGGTCACGCGTGATGTCTGACAACTGCTTCTCACCGCACAAGGCCATCGAGGTTTCGAGCTCTTTCTGGATTACGTCCAGAGCCGCGGTGACACCCGCCTGTCCCATCGCGCCGAGGCCATAAACATACGACCTGCCGATCCATGCCCCTTTTGCTCCAAGCGCATAGGCTTTCAGCACGTCTTGGCCGGTTCTTATGCCGCTGTCGACATGAACCTCGACCCGTTCCCCAACGGCTTTGACGATGGGCTCCAGCATGCGGATTGAGCTTGGGGCGCCATCTTGTTGCCGCCCTCCATGGTTGGACACGATGATCGCATCCACGCCAAGATCGGCCGCTTGCAGCGCATCCTCGACATCCAGGATACCTTTCAAGATCACCGGACCGCCCCACCAATCGCACAACGTCCGGATGCGGTCCCAGTCTAGCGACTGGTCGAAGGCCTCCGCAGTCCAGGATGCGAGGGATGTTGGATCGGTGACCCCCTTTGCATGGCCGACGACGTTGCCGAAGAAGCGCCGATGGGTTTGCATCATCTCAAATGCCCAAGGCAGTTTCGTCATCATGTTGAGGATCGACTTGGCTGTCAGTTTTGGCGGTGCTGACAAGCCGTTTTTGATGTCTTTATGCCGTTGTGCGAGGATTTGGAGATCGACCGTGATGACAATTGCGCTGCAATTGGCTGCCCGCGCGCGGTCAAAAAGCCGTTGCATGTAGTCGTCATCTGTCAGGGTATATACCTGGAACATGAATGGTTTAGTGGTGTGTTTCGCCACGTCCTCAATGGAACATATTGACATCGTGGAGAGGCAAAACGGCACGCCAAATTGCTCCGCCGCGCGGGCTGCTTTGATTTCACCATCAGCCGATTGCATTCCGGTAAGACCCACAGGCGCAAGGGCGACAGGCATGGTCACGTCTTGACCAAGCATACGCGACACGGTGTTGCGGCCCTTCAGATCTCGCGCAATTCGTTGACGAAGGTTAATCTGTGCGTAGTCGGAGCTATTTTCGCGAAAGGTCTGTTCGGTCCAGCTTCCTGACTCCGCGTAATCAAAGAACATTTTGGGCACACGACGGGCGTAAATCTGCTTGAGGTCTTCGATTGTCGTGATTTTTGCCATCCTATCCTCCCAATTGGATAACTTTTGTTACCAATATGATAACGCTACGGCAAGCAAGGCACCTACACACGTTAGATTTACACCCTTTGCCGGGTCAAACTTTGCGTGTGTTAACACCTCGTTCACCAAAATGAGCCAGACATTTACAGCCG
This sequence comes from Pseudomonadota bacterium, assembly GCA_039183205.1. Taxonomy (GTDB): domain Bacteria; phylum Pseudomonadota; class Alphaproteobacteria; order Rhodobacterales; family Rhodobacteraceae; genus HKCCE3408. The sequence continues at coordinate 82,737 of JBCDBR010000009.1, forward strand.
CAAAACGATTTTGTCGCGAATCTGCGGGAGGTAAGTGCCATGGTGCCCAGCATTGACATCAGACGCGCGTCGGCGCGCCGGGCAGAATTGCATGCCGCGAAACAGCCGAAAAGTGCAACCGCCCTGATCGCATTGGTCGCGTGTCTGGGCGCGTTGGTCCCGTGCATATCGGCTGCCTTTGTGCTGATATTTGCCGAAGGTGGCTTTTGGGCGGCGATGCCGGGCATCGCGGTGATCGGCCTTGCGTCGATTGTGTCCTCCATCGGTGTCGTCTACGCGCTTCGGTCTCTTCTCGCACCAGTTTTCGCATTGGAGCGTGTTTTGGAGTTTTACCGGGAACACGGCGTACATGAAGCTTGGCCTCAAAACACGGGCGATCGCACGGGCAAGCTCGTCTATTTGGTCGATGGCCTGATGTCGAAATTCCGTGCCGAACTGCGGCAGAGCCGCACTGCGGCGGACACCGATCCCCTGACCGGGCTACTAAATCGCCGCGGTTTTGATCGCCATTTCGATGCGCCGAATGGCGGCAGTATCATCTATGTCGATCTCGATCAATTTAAGGCGGTCAACGACAAACTTGGCCATGACGCCGGCGACCTCGTTTTGTCTGCAACCGCCGACCTTTTGAGATCGGTACTGCGCGAAGGAGAACTTGTAGCGCGCTTCGGCGGAGAGGAATTTGTCGTCTTCCTTCCGGAAATCGACCTCATGACGGCCGGCTTGGTCGCAGAACGGATCAGAAGTTCTGCCGAGCGTCGCCTGGCGACCAAGTTAGGCCGTGTGACCATCTCGGCCGGTGTTGCGCAGCTTGCGGCGGGCGAAGATTTCTCCGAGGCGCTGATCCGCGCGGACCGCGCCGTTTATACCGCCAAGCGCTCGGGGCGGAATTGTGTCGAGTTTGAAGTGTCTAATGCCACCGCGTTGAACCCAACCGTCGCCAATGCGACGGCTGCGGAATAGGCGCAGATTAAGTCAAACCTGTGCCTTGACGCCGTGTGTACCCGCAGCCAACCTTGCGACAAATCCCAAGACGTCTTCGGTGCTTTTGCCGTCTGCAATCTGTGACACAATGGCCGTGCCGACCACCGTACCATCGGCCACTTTCGCAATCTCTGCTGCGGCCTCGGGCGTTCGAATGCCAAAGCCCACGACAACCGGAAGCGCAGTTGCCGATTTTATCCGCGAAACTTCTGGTCCGACATCGACCGCTTGCGCGGCGGCCGCACCCGTGATCCCGGTGATGGACACGTAATACACAAACCCGCTGGTATTCCTCAGAACCGTCGGCAACCGGTTTGCATCCGTCGTCGGTGTCGCCAAGCGAATGAAATCGATCCCCGCAGACAAGGCGGGCAAGCACAGCTCGCTGTCCTCCTCTGGCGGCAAATCGACAACGATCAGCCCGTCGATACCGGCTTCTTTCGCTTCGTCGAGAAAGGTGCCGACACCGCGGCTGTAGATCGGGTTGTAATAGCCCATCAAAACAATCGGCGTTGTCTGATCGGTGGTTCGAAAGTCGCGGGCCAATTGAAGCGTTTTTTCCAGCGTCTGGCCGGCCTCTAACGCGCGCTGCCCCGCCAATTGTATGGTCGGACCGTCGGCCATAGGATCCGTGAATGGTAATCCCAATTCAATGATGTCAACGCCCGCCATCGGCAGACCGCGTACAATCTGAAGCGAGCGATGATAGTCGGGATCCCCTGCCATGACATAGGCCACGAAGGCTTTCTTTCCCTCCGCACTCAGTCGCTGAAATGTCTCGGCGATCCGTGTCATCCCTGTCCCTCCGGCGTTGCTGCCCGGGTTTGCGTCAAAGCCCAGTCGAAGACAAGAGGCTGGTCTACCGGGGCCTAAAGACATCGCCCTGGTAGTGATGCCGCATTTGTGACAGCCGAACGTCGGCGCCTAAGGCCCGGTTTGCGTCGTGGAGATCATCCAGTTCTTACCCCATCGGTCGCGCAAAGTACCAAACCCCGCGCTCCAGAAGGTCGGCGCGAATGGCGTCCGCACATCGCCGCCATCTGCCAATGCCTCAAACGCCGCCTGCGCTTCGCGTGCGGTGGGGAAATTCATCGCAATCGACATACCGGCCATGGGTGGCGTCCCACCCATCAAATCATCAGAGCCGTAAATAACCCCATCGGAAAACGCCACCTCGGCATGCATCACCCAATTTTCTTGGCCTTTTGGCGGTGTAAAATCATCTGGCCGCTCATCTGCGCGTAGCACGATGCGGAATGTACCGCCGAAGACGTCAGCATACTTTGCCATAGCCTCTGCGCAATCGCCTTGGAACGTGAAATATGGAATGGGCGTCATCGTCTTTTCCTCCTGCCGACCCGCAGAAAGTACCACACGCATTGCACAGCTGAATAGCTGGGCCTAAAGGGAGGCGTCGGATGGAAACCGGAGGCCCAAAATGGGGTTCAAGATGGGAATTGTGGGGCTGCCCAATGTGGGCAAATCCACGCTTTTTAATGCATTGACCCGCACGGCCGCGGCGCAAGCCGCAAATTTTCCGTTTTGCACCATCGAACCCAATGTTGGCGATGTCGCGGTCCCTGACGCTAGGCTTGATAGGCTCGCTGAAATCGCCGGCTCCAAGCAGATCATCCCGGCGCGAATGACCTTTGTCGATATCGCGGGCCTCGTCAAAGGCGCCTCGCGCGGCGAAGGTTTGGGCAATCAGTTCCTCGCCAATATCCGCGAAGTTGATGCGGTGGCCCACGTTCTGCGCTGCTTTGAAGACAGCGATGTGTCGCATGTCGAGGGGCGCGTCGATCCGATCGCGGATGCCGAGACGATTGAAACAGAGCTGATGTTAGCGGACCTGGACTCGATTGAGAAACGGCTTCAGAACATCGTCCGCAAACTGCGCGGCGGCGACAAAGAAGCGGCGCAGCAAGAGCGCCTTATGAAGATGGCACAAGCCGCGCTCGAAGCTGGCAAACCTGCCCGCACGGTCGATGTCGCCGAAGACGATCGTAAGGCGTGGTCAATGCTCCAGTTGATGACCACCAAGCCGATCCTCTACGTTTGCAACGTCGAGGAAAACGCGGCGAGCGGAGGAAATGGACAAAGCGCGCGCGTCGCCGAGATGGCGACAGAACAAGGCGCGGCGCATGTTGTGATCTCGGCCAAGATCGAAGAAGAGATCAGCCAACTCGATGCCGCGGAACAGGCAATGTTCCTTGAGGAACTCGGATTGGCAGAGGCCGGGTTAGATCGCCTGATCCGCGCGGGATACGCGCTTTTGGGATTGCAAACCTACTTTACTGCCGGACCGAAGGAAGCCCGGGCATGGACGATCCCAGAGGGTATCTTGGCCCCCCAAGCCGCCGGTGTGATCCACGGTGATTTTGAGAAAGGATTCATCCGGGCCGAAACCATCAGCTATGACGATTATATCACATTGGGTGGCGAGACCGCCGCGAAAGACGCGGGCAAAATGCGCGTCGAGGGCAAAACTTACGAGGTCAAAGACGGCGACGTTTTGCACTTTCTCTTCAATGCTTAACGCACGGGTCGCTGCATTTGCGCGCAGGGGGTGTCAAAAGCAATGATAAAACTGTGATTTCAACTTGTTGCCATACATGAATTGACCCAGTAGGTTCAGCCGCGTTTTCGCGTCCAACCAAAAGGCTAGGGATGGAGAGCTCACGCGTGCGATGGGGTGCGTTTCTGATGCTGCTGGCCGTCGCGGCATGCGGCAATACCGGCGACAATGTTCCGCTGGTTTCGCCAATTCCAGATGCAGGCACCACGCACCCTTTGCTGGTGGCGACAAATCGCGCACCGGCAGAAGACCCGTTGGAACGGTTTTCCGGCGAACGCGCCGGCGCGCTGGCGTTTGAGGACGTAAGCGTGTGGGTCCCCGCAGACCGCGCGCCTGGAACAATTGCCTTTCCAACCGAGACGCCTCGTCCTGAGACACAATTCGCCACCACGGCCATGCGAAGCTTGTCGGGTCGAGCGGAGTTGTTGGCCAATATCAATGCACGCTTAGCTGAGGCGCCCGCAGACGAAAAGATCGTTTTTATCTTTGTCCATGGCTACAATGTCTCCTATGCCGCCGGTCTCTACCGGCAGGCGCAGATGTTAGAGGACTTTCAGGCCGGCGGCGTGGGGATGTTGTTTTCCTGGCCGTCCTCAGGGCGTTTGCTCGGCTACGTCTATGACCGCGATAGCGTCCAATTTGCCCGTGATGACTTGGCTGACGTCATCTCCGTTGCCGCCCAAAGTAACGCCGAAAGTGTCTTTCTCATGGGCCATTCCATGGGGACGCTGTTGGTTATGGAAGCCCTGAGGCAGCTAAGTCTAAGCGGCGAGCGGCAGGTTCTGTCGCGCATATCGCCGCTGGTGCTGGCATCGCCAGATATCGATGTCGATGTGTTCCGCCTACAACACGATGCCATTGAGCCAAGGCCTGATCCCTTTATTGTGATGGTCTCACAACGCGACAATGCGCTCCGGGTTTCGCATACCATTCGCGGCGGACATCCGCGGGTGGGCGAGGGACAAGATATCCAGGCGCTTCAGGAAGGTGGCATCACGGTTGTCGACCTGAGCACATTGGACGATGACGGCGGCATCGGCCATACGACATTCGCCTCTTCTCCGACGCTGATCCGCATCTTTGGCGAGGTGAGCACGATGCAACAAACCATCCAAGAGGCGGGTAATGGTCAAAGCGCATCCCCCCTTGAAATTTTGCGCATACGCGCCGGCAACCTGTTGCACCCTCCGCGCTGACGCCTCGGCCTGTTGATGCACGTTGCCCGCAGAACCGGTGCTTTTCGCTTGTTCGCGCTGGAACGGGTCGCTACAGACGGCGGTGGAGACGTGGCCGAGTGGTCGAAGGCGCTCCCCTGCTAAGGGAGTAGGCGGGAAACCGTCTCGAGGGTTCGAATCCCTTCGTCTCCGCCATAAAACCAAATGAAAACAGAATATTACCCGATCTGCACCTGAAGGGTACTTTCGGTGGAAATACGGCCTGTCGGGTGCTGGGGTACGCCTTGGGGTGGAAATACGGTGATGTTTTTGCCACATGTGGGGCGAGCACGATTCTGGCTGTCGGGCTTACAAAAAGGGGCGACCCGTAGGCCGCCCAGTAAGGTTTCACATTTTATCCCGCTGCTATGCCGCTATCGCTTGGCGAGGCAGCGCCCGGTAAGCGTCTCGGTCTAGGTCGGACGACTGCGCCAGTGGGCACAGACATGCTCGACACGACCGAAACGCACACGCTCGTAAGCGTTCACGAATACATCGCCCTTCATGCCCTTGTCTCCTGAATGAGAGGGTTTCCCTTGAAAAAGGGCGCGGCGCATGTCAGATAAGAACTTGCAACAGTTGGGTTCTGACAGGGCCACGCCCCGATGAATGCCACCACGAAAGTCGATCCGCTTGGGTCGGCTTTCTTGTTTCCCCTGACGGTCAGACCGAAGCCCGGGTGGTGCCCCGCCGGGGAAAGCCTCTTCTTGCCATGCTCGATTCCTTGTCTTGTTTCCGCCTAATTTAGGTCGCAGCCAGCCAGCCGTCAACAGCGCAATCGGTACAGGCGTAAAATTTTATTGGTGTATCACTTGACGTATTGATCGGCTGTTGTCATTTTGATGGCAAGCCAAGGAGCATCTGATGACAGAGAAACCCAAAAAGGAACGGAGCCCATCCTTCCCGTTCATTGCCTTGCCTGAAGCGGTCAAGCGTCTTGAGGCTTTTGAGCAAACATTCGGACGACACCCTACACCCGCCGCAAAGGCTGGGCTGGCGTGGGGATTAAAGGACGGAAGCAGTCAAGCGGCCCAGCTACTTGCTGCCCTTAAGGCATTTGGCTTTGTGGAATATAGTGGAACCGCAAAAGATCGAACCGCGTATTTGACGGATCGTGCGCGAACTTACCTGCGCGCACAGCAGCAGCACATCAAGGATGGAGTTTTGCGTGAGGCCGCTTTAGAGCCAAAGCAGTTTCAGAAATTCTGGGCAATTTGGGGTGCAGACCGACCGCCGGACCCTATCTGCCTTGATGAGCTTATTTTGAAGCACGCGTTCACTGACAGCGCGGCCAACACCTTTCTGAAGGTTTACGACAACACTATTGAGTATTCAGGGTTGTCCGACGCCGATGCGGGACCAAGCGATCAACAGGACGAAGAGAGTCGCGAAGGTGACGGCAATGACGAAATAGATACTTCACCATCTCCAAAATTCTCAGAAGGTGCTTTGATCAATTGGGAAAGCGGTGGCCAAGTTCAATGGGCAGCACCGCGCAGGGTGACATCCATAGACCAGCACGAAGATGGTTCGTTTTACTACAAGGTTCAGGGGCCTCCTGAAGACATCGATGCTGGGGGCTGGGTACCCGAGGCAGAAGCGATTGCCGGTGATGTGTTGCCAGCGAAGCGCAGCGGATTTGCTCCACCGCCGCCGGTTGCGCCAACTGGACCAGCAGCCGATCCTGAACCCCAAGCGGGTCAGAGGAAGGCTGTGTTTCCGGTTTCAGAAGGTGACGTTGTCTTTCTATTTCCGGAAGGCATTTCGCTGGATGGACTTGAGGAACTTGAGGATTATCTCGCCGTGTTCCTTAAGAAAGAAAAGCGTCTGGCAGCGGAGCAATGAAGGTTTCGCCCAGTCCTGAGGCACATCAACCGCCGATCATCGCCTGACGCATCCGCTTGTTGCATTCAGCGGCGTCCTGCAACAGCCAACGGCGGTAGTGATCTTCGAAGGTGTTCCCGCCCATCGTGTCTTTCTTGGGTAAGGTCGGGCGCAGGATAAGACCCGGCTTGGGTTTCTTGGTCTGCCGCTTGGGCTTCAGCGTTGTCGTCATAGTTCATCCTTCCCGGAAAAACGGGCGTCGATGACAGCGGACACGGGGCCATCACCAACGCCCATAACACCGGCCCGAATTGGGCTGGGACCGGCAGATCGGCCATGCGGGAAGAAAGGCAAAATCTGCATGGTGATTGGTGTTACAGGCTGCGCAACTCCCTCAGCGCGTCGTCTGCACGGGCTTTGTCAGCGCCGTTGTATCCGGTAAGGCTGTCGCGCTTCTTGGCGATGCCCTTTTTGACTGACCGCATGATTTTGAGGACTTCGTCGGCCTCGTTCCGTGCGTCCTCAGCCGCGGGATGCGGCTTGCTACGATAATCGCGGGATGTGACAATATTCGGTCCCAAAATAGCGCCGCGGGACACCGTGTTGACTTGGGGCGCTGCCTCCAACCCGACCCTAGCGCAGATACCGGCACAGTCGCCAGGCGGTTCAATTTAAATCCGCACCAAAGCAACGCAGTCGACCGTTCTAGAACATAGCCGTCGGCAAGAGAAGCGCGATTTGCGGAAATAGAACAAGCAAGACAATGCAAACGATCATGGCGCCCCAAAATGGCAGGACGCCGGCAAAAATTCGCGACAGCGGGACATCCGTTGCCACGCTTTTCACGACAAAGCAATTCACGCCGACCGGGGGGCTGATCAAGCCCATTTCCAAGACGAGCACCATAATGACGCCGAACCAGATCGGATCGAACCCAAGTTGCACGATGACCGGAAATACGATGGGTAGGGTGATCACCATGAGGGACAGCCCTTCGATCACCATACCCAGAATGGCGTAGACCACGAGGATAAGCGCCAACGTGAGGTAGGCGTCGAAACCCGCGGCGACGATCTGGGTCGAGACGAGGCTCGGCAGACCGGATAAGGCCACGAAGGGCGCGAAAACCATTGCGCCGACCAGAATAACGAAACACAAGCCCGTTGTCTCAAGCGTGGAGATGATGGCGCGCCCGAACGAGATCAGCGAGAGTTTTCGACGCCCAAGAGCGAAAAGCAGCGTCAAGAACGCTCCAGCGCCTGCTGCCTCCACAGGTGTTAATATGCCAAAATATATCCCACCGATTGTGATCACGACGACAAAGATGATTGGTACCGCGCGCCACAACACACGTGCCAGGCTTTCTGGGCGCGCGACCTCGCCGTCTCCGATTTCCGATGGTCGGAGCCGCACGACGCTGGCAACCACGATAAGGAACAGCCCCGTCAACAAGAGCCCAGGCAAGACACCGGCCATGAACAATTGTCCGATGCTCTCCTCGGTCAGGATTGCATAAAGCACGAAACCCGTCGATGGCGGCAACAGAATGCCCAAAGTACCGCCTGCGGCGATGGCGCCGGTCGACAGCCTGTCGCCATATCCTCGCCGCTTCATCTCGGGATATGCGACACGGCCCATCGTAACAGCCGACGCAATCGACGACCCAGACAGCGCGGCGAACCCGGCGCATCCGACAATCGTGGCACTCGCTAACCCGCCGCGAAACCGTCCGACCAGGGCCTGTGCAGCGTCGTAGAGGTCTCGGCTGAGCCCTCCGACGGAGGCGAGGTTGCCCATAAGGATAAAGAGTGGCAGCACCGCGAGGCTATAAAGCGTACTGATCTCGAAGGCTTGGCCGGTCATTGTGTAAATTGCGGCCACAGGTGCGTTCAAGACGGCGGTCCCAACCAGCCCGACCGCCAGCATAGCGATCCCCACCGGCACCCTGAGTGCGATTAGGCTCATAAGGGCTGCAAACCCGGCGACACCGATCCACTCGTTCGGGGTCACGTATCTGGCCCTGGATCGGATAGGTCCGCGCTGGTGTCGCCGCGATGCCGTTCGATCAACCAAAAGAGCACAAACGCAAGCGCTGCGCAGCCCGCGCCGAGGGACAGGGCGACATAAAGCACGTCATAGGGGATTTGCAGGATCGCCGATCGCTCTCCAAAGTCGCGTGCATCCGCTGAGGTGCGAAAACTGTGATAGGCGAGAAAGGCCATCAAGATGGCAGACAGGGCCGTGCCTGCAACGATAATCGCGCTTGCGATGCTGCTCGGCAGGCGCGCCACGAGGCCCTCGATTGCGATGGCCTTGCCCGATACGATGCTGATCGGAATGGCCGTGGTGACGACCACTAGCAGCAAAACTTCGGTAATCTCATTCGCGCCGAGGATCGGCCGGCCGAGCGTGCGCATCACAGCATCTGCTAGGGTCAAAAACATCAAAGAGATGACCGCGACCCCGCCGATTAGGCCGCCAGCCCACAGAATGACACGCCGCAGGATGACAATCATTGGAATTGCGGCCGTCGCGGCGGCATTATCGGCGCCCTGGCACGCCGCCTCAATTGTTCTCTGAGAATGGCGACAAAGCGTCAAAGGCCGAGATTTCAGCGTCGGTGAGAGTGATCAGCTCCATGCCGCTTTCCTCTGCCAATGCCAACCCGGCAAGTCCCGCTCCTTCGAAGACAGACGTCGCTTGCATGCTGAGAGCCTCTCCAGACGCCGCGGAAAGCGCGCTCCGTTCCGCTTCGGACAGCCCCGCATGCGCATCGCTGTTCATAGCGAGAAGAAACGTCGAGATCGCGCCCGGGATATTCACGGTCGCATAGCCGGTCACCTCCTGAAGGCTATAGGTTCGTATGGCCGACGGGTCGATGTAGATCGCGTCCACGACCCCGGTGCTGAGTGCCAAATAGGCTTCGGTTGGCGGCATGTTCACCGGCAGGCCGCCCCAAGCCGTGATGATTTCAGCCGCGCGAGAGTTTGCGACACGCACTTTGAGCCCTTCCATATCGGCAGGCGTTCGCACCGGGCGATCCACGGTAATCAAGATCGTCGGGTTGTTGGCCCAGACGGCCAGGGGCACGACACGCTCCATCTCGCCTGACAGTTCATCCATGGCGCCCCACATCGCTTCGGTCGCTTCGGGGCCGGAGGCGAAACGGCCTGGCACTTCGTAGCTGGTCAGCACAGGGAAGTTGGCTTCGGCAAAGCCCGGCAAGATAAAGGCGATATCCATGACGCCCGTCACCACGCGGCGATATTGCTGCTGTGGACCTTGCCCCAACTCACCGGCGCCGAAGATGCTGATCGGCGAATCTACACCTTCGGTGGCGTTATAGGCCTCCGCCATGGGCGTCATGATCATTCGGTCCATCGGGTGCTGTGGCGGCATGAAGTGCCCCAACCGCAACTCGTCAGCCTTCGCTGCGGCGGATGACAAAAGAAGTGCGACGACAAGCGCCATGCCGAGGTGTTTCATGAGGTCCTCCCAAACCCGAACATTGTCACTTTGCAGGGCGTCGATTTGACTTTTCCATCTGACCCGGTGACCATATATGTAACTTAGGCACATAAAATTGGTCCTGTCTATGTTGCTCTTTTCCGGTGTCCAGCGGCCAAGACCCTGGTCTAGACGTTGAAGGGCGGCGCAAGCCAGGGCGCAGTCTGGAGTTCGCGATGCGGCAAAGTGTAAAGACCCAAATGCGGGCGACCGTTCTGCCGAAGATGCCTCATCGGTTCCAGGACGGGCTGGGCTACAAGCTCAGCCGCGCGGCCAAGGTGGTACAAGCCGCGGTCGATCAAGTCATCAAGCCGCTCGGGCTCACGCGATTGTCTTGGACTGTGCTGGCGTCCATTGGGTTCGATGGTTTCAATACACCCGGAAGTATCGCGCGACATATCGGGATTGAGCGAACAGCCGTGTCACGCATCCTCCGGCAAATGGAGGCTGACGGCCTGATCGAACGGCAGAACGACGAACAGGATGGTCGTGCGTTTCGCATTGGATTGACCGACGCGGGCGCGGAACTCTGCGCGACCGTGCCCGAAAGGCTGGTATCCGTCATGGCGCCGCTTCATGATCGATTGACCCCGGCTCAATTGCGCGGCCTCTTCGAAGCGCTCGACCTCCTGGCGCAGTCCGACACCCCGGTTTGGCGGAGTGCGAATGAATGATCGGTCGAGGCAGGAAAACATGCGCTCGGATGGCTTGCAGTGATCACACGTGATGGAGGTCCGGTATGCGCCTGTTCTCTGACAAGAACCGACCCGTCCACCTAGGGCCTTACCCTCTGGAACGTCTCGACAGGCGCGCAGACATGCCGGATCTGTCGGACGTGCCGCCGATGCCTGAATTGTCGTTTCGGCGACCCGAAACACCGGCCTCTGTCGTCAACGCGATGGCGGAGTATCAGGCCATGCTCGACGCCATCCGAGACGGCCTCGTTAACCGCACCGTTTCAGAATGTCCCGACGACCTGTTTGAACGGGCCAACCACCTCAAGGCCTTCGGGTATTTCTCGGACGCCTCGATGGTCGGGATTTGCAAGGTGCCAGCCGAAGCCCGTCTGAACCAACCAAGACGCAATCCCGATATCGATCGGCTTGCCGAAGACCTGCGCACCAAGCAGACCAAAACGCTGGCTTCTGGCATCGACATCATTATGGCCGATTTGAAGGAGAGTATGGAGGCGCCGCCAACTTCTATCGACCGCCACAGCCATGCCATCGTGTTCTTATACGAGATGACGCGGGACCCCAGCGAAAGTGAGCCCGGTACAGACTGGATTAAGCAAGCACAAGACCATCGCGCCTGCCTGCGCGCCTCCGAAACGGCGGTTGTTTTGGCAAACTACCTGCGGGTTTTGGGGTACGAGGCACGGGCGCATTCAGCGGCAACGACCGATGTGAACCTAAATGTGCTCACGGTCGCTGCCGGGCTCGCGACAGTGGAAAACGGCATTTTGACGAACCCCTATCTGGGCGACCGGTTCGGCGTTGCTGCCCTGACAACGACATTCGAGGTCACCCCGGATCTCGCGCTTTTGCCGCTCGACCAGCAAGATCGCCGCAAAACCCATGGGCTGGCATGGCGATTGGGCAAGGGGACAGCCAAGGGCGCGCTCAACCGCGATCCCTATAGCCGGCGAAACTATGCGGACGGGGCGCATCCGTTCGAAAAGCTCAAGCGTGTGGACAGTCCAACAACCTTTATCGACGAAGCACGCGTGGCCCGCGTGCCCAAGCGCACGGACATGTTCGCGCGGGCCCAGTTCGGTGACATGGGCAAACCCCTCCAGGAAGGTGCCCGTAACGGTCATTACGTGCGAAAGGCCGCGCCCTCGGCTGCGCAACGGCGTGCGCTTGGCGCCTTTACCATCATCCAGAACGGTGACCCGTCGCCCGATGTCAACGACGGCGCGCGCGATGCGCAAAGAAACGCTGAAAACGTGAAGGCGACGGCGTATTTCCTGGGCTGCGATGCAGTGGGCATCTCGCGGTGTCCGGACTGGGCCTGGTATTCCCATGACGCAATCGGGGAGCCCATCGACCCGCCGCATGACCAGGCGATTTCGATCATCATCGACCAGGGCTATGAGACGATGGAGGGCGCATCGGGCGACGACTGGATCAGTGTAGCGCAATCCATGCGGGCCTATCTGCGGTTTTCGTTGCTGGGCGGCGTTTTGGCGCAGCAGATCCGAAATCTGGGTTACGCGGCGAAGGCGCACACGGTCATTGATGGCGAGGTTCTGCAGCCGCCGCTTCTGCTGCTCAGCGGTCTTGGCGAGGTCAGCCGTATCGGTGAGGTGATCCTGAACCCCTATCTCGGACCGCGGTTGAAATCAGGCGTCGTGACCACGACGATGCCAATGGCCCACGACAAGCCCATTGATTTCGGGCTGCAGAAGTTCTGCGAAAGCTGCAACAAATGCGCCCGCGAATGCCCCTCGGGCGCGATCACGGCTGGCCCCAAGCTGATGTTCAACGGCTACGAGATCTGGAAATCCGACAGCCAAAAATGCGCGACCTACCGCATTACGACATTGGGCGGTGCGATGTGTGGGCGTTGCATGAAGACCTGTCCCTGGAACCTTGAGGGCCTTTTCGCCGAAGCGCCGTTTCGTTGGGCGGCGATGAACGTGCCCGCCGCCGCCCCGGCGCTTGCTCGGCTGGACGACGCGGTGGGCAATGGCAGCATCAACCCGGTCAAGAAATGGTGGTGGGATCTCGAAATCACGGAGGATGGCGGTTACCGGCCGACCGATCATCCGGTGAATATGCGTGAGCTGCAAACGGATCTCGACTTGAAATACGAGGATCAGACGCTGGCCGTCTACCCAGCACCGCTTGCACCGCATCCTTGGCCGTTTCCGTTCCACATGGACCGCGAGAAGGGCATCGAGGCGTATCAGGCCATGGTCACGGCTGAGCAGTACAAGGCCAAACTTGAGCGCGGCGAGACCGATCACGTGCACGAATATCGGATTGAGGGCGATGCCCCAGTTATCCGAGTAGAAGTATCAAAGGCCGAAACCTTGACGCCCGACATAACCGTATTCGAGTTGCGCGCCCTCGACGGTGCCGACTTGCCGCGTTGGAGCGCCGGTGCACATATCGATGTGGTGGTCTCACCCGAATACCTCCGGCAATACTCACTTTGCGGCGATCCTGCCGACAGAGGCATCTACAAGATCGCTGTGCTCAGGGAAGAAAACGGGCGCGGCGGATCGAAGCTGATGCACCGCATATTCGCACAAGGCCGAAAGATTTTTGTCTCGCACCCGATCAATCATTTCCCGCTGGAGACGTCACAAGGTAAGGCGTTTCTTATGGGCGGCGGCATCGGGATCACGCCCATGATTGCGATGGCCCATGAGGCATTCGCACAGGGGAGCGCGTTCGAGGTGCACTACTCATGCCCCTCCCGCGATAAGGCCGCGTTTATCGACGAGCTTCAGTCGCTGCCTTGGACGGACAAGGTGCACTTTCACATCTCCGACGAAGGCAGCCGGGCCGATCTGGACACGATCCTGTCGCGGTCTGCGGCGGGCGATCATGTCTACACCTGCGGTCCGGACGCCTACATGCAAAGCGTGTTGCAGGCCGCGGAGCGCCAAGGCTTCCCGGAAGACGCGCGACATCTTGAATTCTTCTCGGTGCCTGAGGCGCCCGACTACGTCGATCACCCGTTTCAGCTGCGTTTGGCAAGCTCGGATCAGACCTTGGATGTTCCCGTGGGTAAATCCGCCGCCGATATTCTGATCGAAAACGGTATCCCGATCGACGTGAAATGTGCCGATGGCATCTGCGGCGTATGCAAATGCGGTCTACTCGGGGGAGAGGTCGAACATCGCGATTTCGTCCTGTCAAAAAAACAACGCGAAACCGAGATTATCCTGTGTCAATCCCGCGCCCGGGACAGCGGTGGCGTTGTCGAGATCAATCTATGAAGCAGCTTCCACCGAAGGTTTAGCGACGACACGACTGCTCGTCCGTATCCCACCGCGCTCCTGCGCGCGCCGGATAGCATTTCGGAACGTACCAGATGCCCGCCCCAACCACTGCACAATGTCTGTTGCGTCAAGCTTTCGACAGGCGAGGATATCTCCGATCTTCTGAGGTCTTTACGTATTGAGGTCAATATGGCGCCAAGCGAGTTCGACGAACGCGCCGATGGCGCGAATAAAATCAAGCGCATCTTGGTCAGCCTGGGCAACGCATGAGAAGGCCATGAACGCGGTCGCCTTGCCGGGCAAGGATACGACGCGATAGGCCGCTTGCCCCTTGTGCTCATTGCCTGCTGTCACAAAAGTTTCGCTATTTCGAGACACCCAATTCGAATATCCGTGAAGTATGGAAAACGCGCTTCCAAACCGCCTCTCAATCCCGAGGCACGCGCAAGGGCCTGGCGTTTGTCGCCTAGCCATGCCTCGTTATCCTGATCGCGCATACGGGGCGGTGTTGCCGCTTGTGCTCAAGCAATGTCTCTAACTTTCATGGTTAAGTCGTTCCAGATTTTGATTTCGATTCACCGTCTGAAATTTGGCTGCAAAGGAGGATTGCTCAGCATGGCAGCGACAACCCATTGGTGCGCCTTGCGGCCGTCTCGATCCAGTGAAGTTTGAGCGATCAAACATCGAGAGGCGCTTTGCGTTTCACGAAACCTACCGCGCGATGCAGAACTTGACTTTACCGCTCTCCCTGTTGCCCTTGGACGCGCTCAACTCCAGGAGCTTTCAAAAAGCGTCCAATGAACTTGGGCAACCCTTAGACGGCGCAACGTCATGACGGTTTATGCGATCAATGGCTTGGGACGTATCGGCAAGCTTGTGCTCAAGCCTCTACTTGAACGCGGTGCGCGTATTGCTTGGATCAATGATGCAGTCGGCGATCCTGAAATGCACGCGCACCTTCTGGAATTTGACACTGTCCACGGCCGCTGGCGGGCGGATTTTGCTTTTGATGCCGATAGTGTCAGCATCGATGGCACTCGGTTGCCGTTTGTCGGCGCTAGGGCGATTTCCGAGCTGCCGCTTACCGATGTTGGTGTCGTGATCGATTGTACCGGGGCCTTTAAATCGGCGGCCAAGCTTGCGCCCTATTTCGACGCGGGCGCGAAAAAGGTCGTGGTCTCAGCGCCCGTAAAGGATGGAGATGCGGCAAACATCGTCTTTGGTGTCAATCATGCGACCTACGATTCCGATCGCCAGCGCATTGTGACCGCGGCAAGCTGCACCACCAACTGCCTTGCTCCCATCGTTAAGGTCATCCACGAAAGTCTCGGCATCAAGCATGGCGCGATCACAACCATCCACGACGTCACAAATACACAAACGCTTGTTGACCGGCCCGCCAAAGAACTGCGCCGCGCGCGCTCGGCGCTCAATTCCCTGATCCCAACGACCACCGGCAGTGCCACCGCGATCACGTTGATATATCCGGAGTTGAAAGGTCGCCTTAACGGGCATGCGGTGCGGGTGCCTCTGTTAAATGCATCGCTCACGGATTGTGTGTTCGAAGTGTCTCGCGAAACAACGGTCGCTGAGGTCAACGCGCTCTTGAAAGAGGCAGCCGGTGGCCCGCTGAGCGGTATTTTGGGCTACGAAGAGCGGCCGCTTGTGTCGGCGGATTATACCAACGATACGCGGTCCAGCATTGTCGACGCGAAATCGACAATGGTTGTGAACGGCACGCAGGTCAAAATCTATGCCTGGTACGATAATGAAATGGGCTATGCGCACCGGTTGGTTGATGTCGCTCTGATGGTGGGAGCTCGCGTGTGAGCGACACCTCCAAAAGACCGGACGGCCTTTCGGCGTATATCGCCGTCACTGCCGCGTATTGGGCGTTCATGCTCACCGATGGTGCGCTTCGAATGTTGGTGCTTTTGCACTTTCACACGCTTGGCTTTTCGCCAATTCAGCTGGCCTACCTCTTTGTTCTTTATGAAATAGCGGGCGTTGTGACGAATATTTGTGCAGGATGGATTGCGGCGCGGTTCGGCCTCACCTCAACGCTTTATGCCGGCCTTGGGCTGCAGGTGCTGGCGTTAATGGCGCTTGCGCAGCTTGATCCGTCCTGGGCTATGGGCCTTTCAGTTGCCTATGTGATGCTTGTTCAAGGGATGAGCGGGGTTGCAAAGGACCTTGCGAAAATGTCGTCCAAATCGGCGGTCAAGCTTCTGGCGCCGTCCCAAAAGGGCGGTCTTTTTCGCTGGGTCGCCATTTTGACCGGCTCAAAAAACATGGTCAAAGGCGCCGGATTTTTGCTGGGCGCAGGGCTGCTTGCGACGTTTGGATTTGTATCGGCGGTGTGGGCCATGGCGGCGGTTTTGGCGTCGATCTTGATCGCCGTGCTGGTTGCAATGCCGCCTGGGCTGCCGAAAGGGCGCAAAGAGGCAAAATTCTCGGAGGTGTTTTCAAACTCCGCCAACGTGAATTGGCTATCCTGCGCGCGCGTTTTCCTGTTCGGTGCACGGGACGTTTGGTTTGTCGTTGGAATTCCAATCTATTTCTACGCTGTGCTGTCGGACGGAACGGTTGAGTCAAATCGCGCCGCATTTTTCATGATCGGTACGTTTATGGCCGGATGGGTAATTCTCTACGGCCTTGTTCAGGCTAACGCGCCGCGCATCCTGTGGGCTGCGACGCGATCGGAGCAAGAGTTGATGACGTCCGCGCGCAATTGGGCATGGGCGCTTGTAATCGTGCCCGCTGCTCTAGCGGTGGCATCGCTCCTTGCCGGCGCGCCGGCGCACTGGCTGACATTTGCGCTCGTCGCGGGTCTGCTTCTTTTCGGCGCTATTTTCGCGGTGAATTCATCCCTGCATTCTTACTTGATCTTGTCGTTTACCCGGGCGGAGCGGGTGACGATGGATGTCGGTTTTTACTATATGGCAAATGCTGGCGGACGCCTATTGGGCACGCTGCTGTCAGGCCTCACATACCAGATCGGCGGACTTGGTCTGATGTTGGGCTCAGCGGCCTTTATGGTCGCGCTTTCGGCGGTCGCCGTGGGGTTTTTGACACCTGAGGGTGACGAGACCGTAGAGGCCACGTCTCCACGATAGGTGTTTAACGTGTTTTGGTGCCGAAGCCGGTTCGCCGTTTGGAGCCCGGTATCTTTAAGAATTGCGCAGCCTCGGCGTGTTGGTGTTGTTGGCTCGTTTCGCGGCAAAAAAAGGGGCCCAAAGACTGGGCTTTGCGACGCGTCGTGGCATTGCGATCACGTGTCCGTCGATAGGATCGGTTCTGCGGTATGGTGGCGCCATATCGCCCAGGATCGCCCCGCTACAAAAACAATCCGTTCGGTGAAATCGTCGGACGTGTCACGCAAGTGCTGTGACGGAGTTCCGGGTTCAAGACCTGGAAATGACGTAGCGTAATTGGGCGACATCCAGCCAAGCCACCTTCGGATTTACAAATGTGACAATTGCCGAAAAAAGCCGGTTACACTCAAATCCGATAATATTGCCGGTGAACGACAAGGAGATTCGCGATGGGACGTTTTTTTCGTAACTACACGCCAATTAATACCGTCCTTGGAAATCGCTTTGACAATGTGCTCAACGGCACAGACGGGCGCGACCATATCTTTGGCCTCCGGGGCGATGACACGATCTTTGCAGGGGCCGGCAACGACCTTGTATTCGGCGGTCGCGGCGACGATGACATCGACGGTGGCGCGGATAACGACACTCTTTATGCCGGTAAAGGCGACGACACCCTTCGCGGCGGCGAAGGCAATGACATTATTTCCGGTGGGTGGGGCTTTGATACCGCGGTCTATGACGGCGCGGTCTCGGACTATACCTTCAAGACCTGGGGTTGGAAAAACAGCTTTGCCAAGGTGACATCGACTGATCCCGGCGCGACCGACCCCGGTACGGATCTGCTCTTTAGCATTGAGGCGCTTTTTTTCGCGGGTAGCGACTACACCCTGTTTTTGAACGGCCAAAACAACGCCGTTCTTGCCGGGGACGACGCTGTGTCCGCTTCCGAAGATGGGACGACCTTAATTGCGGCAGCAACCCTGCTTGCCAACGATCAGGAATTCGACGGCGACGCAATTGAGATCATCTCCGTCGAAAGCGAAACCGATGGGGTCAGTGTCGTTGTCGACGGTTCAACCGTTATCTACGATCCAGGAAACACGTTCGACGATCTCGCCGAAGGCGTTCAGCAGATCGACACCTTCACCTATACGGTCGATGATGGCGCTGGAGGAACCGATAGCGCGACGGTCTTAGTGACAATCACGGGTGTCAATGATGACCCGGTCCTCACGGCCTTGGCCAATGTCACGGTCGATGAAAACACCACGGCCGTTCCCGCGATGATCACCGCGACGGATGTGGATAGCACGGATCTTACGTTCTCGCTCTCTGGCGTGGATGCGGCGCTCTTCTCCATCGATGAACTGACCGGAGCGATCAGCTTTCTTGCATCTCCCGATTTTGAGACCCCGCTCGATGCCGGAGCAGACAATGTTTATGACATAACGGTAACCGTTACGGATGACTTTGGCGGCGTCGATAGCGACGATATCGCCATCGCGGTTGCCGATGTCGACGAAATTAGCATCGTTATCTCCGAAATTATGTACAATCCCGCCTCAGGCGAGGACGACTGGGAATGGGTTGAGATCGTCAATACCGGTCCCGACGCGCAGGACCTGTCGGGCTGGGTTTTCGATGACATCAACAGCACCGCGCAATCTTCGGCAAATATCGCCAGCGGGTCCGTCGCAGCGGGCGGCTCAGCGATCCTTTACAATGCCGATGACATCACGGCCGAAGACTTTGAGGCCGCCTGGGGCGTTGGGATCAACCTGATCGCCGTCACCGGCTGGAACGCGGCGGCGCTGAACAATGGCGGCGACACCGTAAGCCTTTGGTCGAGCTTCGCGGCGTATTCCGGCGACAATGCGACCCATGCCAACACGGTCGTGACCGTGGCCTATGATGACGCGGGCGATTGGCCCGCCGACGATGGGAATGGGTCGATTTACCTGACAGACCTGTCGGCCGATGCCAATAATGGCCTTAACTGGGCGCTGTCTACGGATGGCGGTGCCACACCTGTAAACGACGGCGAAACTTCCGTTGCCGCCGGCGGCAATTCCGGCGAGGATGTTGGCTCACCCGGCGGAGAGACACCGCCGCCGCAGATTCTGATCTCTGAGATCATGTACAATCCCGCCTCAAGCGAAGACGACTGGGAATGGGTTGAAATTTACAATTCGGGAACCGGCGCAATCGACCTTAGCGGTTGGGTCTTCGATGACATCAACAGCACCGCGCAATCCTCGGCGAATATCGCCAGCGGGTCCGTTTCAGCGGGCGGCTCAGCAATCCTTTACAATGCCGATGACCTCACCGCTGCGGATTTCGAGGCGGCTTGGGGCAGCGGGATAAACCTCATCGCCGTCACCGGCTGGAGCGCGGCGGCGCTCAACAATGGGGGCGACACCGTCAGCCTTTGGGAGAGCTTTGCGGCGTATTCCGGCGACAACACGAGCCACAGCAACACAGTCGTGACCGTGGCCTATGACGATGCAGGCGATTGGCCGTCAGATGATGGCAATGCCTCGATTTACCTGACCGATCTCAGTGCAGACTTGAATGACGGGACCAATTGGGCGTTGTCCACAGATGGTGGCGCGACCCCCGTCAATGCGGGCCAAACATCAAGTGCGGCGGGGGGAAATTCCGGCGCTGATGTCGGCTCACCCGGCGGCGCGACGGCGACGGCCCCGGTCTTGATTTCCGAAGTTCTTCCAAACCCCACCGGCACCGATCCTTCGACGACGACGATCGAGTTGAGCGGCACAGCAGGGGCTGCGTTCTCCGGGGTTTTGATCGCGATCGAAAGCGATCCCGGCACTTCGAACCCGGGTGATATCAATAGCTTCGCCACGGTTTCGGGAACGTTCGACGCCAACGGATTGCTCACGGCGACCATTTCCGATCTTGAAAACCCCTCGTTCACGCTGGCTTTGCTCGATGGCTTTACCGGCGATACGAGTACCGATCTTGACAGCGATAACGATGGCGTGGCGGACGATCTCTCAACACTCGGCTCGGTCTTTGACGCCATTGGCGTGCCAGACACAGTCGGCGACGAAGGGCTGCTATACGGCGCGCAACTGGGTGGCGAGGATTTTGCCTTCACCGGCACCGAGCCGCGGTTGATCTTTCGCGATGGGAGTATCGGTGCTTGGTATGCAGTCAACGACCCCGACAACGCCGAGGTCATCGACATAACCGGCAACGTCTTTTCCGCCGATGATTTCGATAGCGACCCAACCGCGGGGATCGGCACGTTCGGTGCGATCAACCCATCCCTCACCGGGGGGTCTTCGGGTCTTACAGCACCCTACGCTTTCGATTTCGAGAGCGATATTCTGACCGAAGGCTGGCAGATTGTTTCTGTCGATGGCGATGCAGCGAATACTTGGTTCGCCGACAACTTCGGCGGCGACAATTTTGCGGCGGTGAATGCATTCGGCGATAGCGAAGCTGCGAATGATTGGCTTATTTCGCCATTGTTGGACATTTCAGGGTTGGTCAATCCGGTTGCGAGTTTTGCCAATACCAAGAACTTTGACGACACCGGATTGGCGGACCCGGAAGTGTCCTTTCTTGTTTCGGCAGATTACGATGGGTCTGGCGACCCGAATTCAGCCACTTGGACCCCTTTGCCGTTCGGCTTTTCGTCGGGCGGTTTTGAAGAAGCATTCTCTGGCGAGATCGATCTGAGCGGTGTCGCGGCCACGGAGGTCTACTTCGCGTTCCAATACCAGTCATCGGGCACCGGCGGCGGCACCTCGTCGCTGTGGCAAATCGACGACTTCTTCGTTGGCGAAGAGGCAACAACGCCCGCCGATCCCACGCTGATTTCCACCATCCAAGGCGCTGGCGCGACGTCGCCTCTCAATGCGGAGACCGTCACAATTGAGGCAATCGTCGTCGGGGACTTCCAAGACGGATCAGCCGGTGTCGATGGAGATTTTAACGGCTTTTACGTGCAGGAAGAAGACAGCGACGCGGATGAGAATCTTCTCACGTCCGAGGGACTTTTTGTGTTCGATGGCCCCAACCCGTCCGTTGACGTGGCAAGCGGGGATCTGGTTCGGGTCACCGGGACAGTGACGGAGTTCTTCGGCGAAACGCAGCTCTCCAGCGTGACGTCGGTCGAGATCATTTCGAGCGGGAACACGTTGCCGACCGCGGCGACGATCTCTTTCCCCGTCGCAAATGTAACCACCAATTCCGACGGCGAATTGATTGCCGATCTTGAAGCGTATGAAGGCATGCGGGTGACGATCCCTGAGACGATGACAATCGGCGATCTTTTCACCTTTGGTCGATTTGGCGATATGGGGCTACAAGCTGGCGGTCTTCTTGAAACCTTCACTCAAGCCAATGCGCCAAGCGTGTCAGGCTTTGAGGCGTATCGCGAGAACGCGGTCAAGAACTCTATCATCCTTGATGACGGGTCTTCCTTTCAAAACCCAAGCTCGATTCCGTATGAGATCGCGGGCGTAGACGGCAACATCGCCGGCGAATTTGACGCGGCCGATCCCCTAAGCTCTGGCGACACGGTCGAGGGGCTGACCGGTGTTATCCGCTATAGCCGGGGCTCCGGCACTTCTGGCGATGAGATTTACCGGCTCAATCCAACCGAAGAACCGGTATTTGTGGACGCGAACCCGCGTGACAGCAGCGCGCCGGATGTCGGCGGCTCAATCACCGTAGCCTCTTACAATTTGTTAAATTTCTTCACCACACTGGGCGACGAAACGGGCGGTTCAGGTCCAAATGACCTGTCGCCGCGCGGCGCAGATAACGGCGTCGAATTCACGCGTCAGATCGACAAACTCATTACGGCCTTGGCAGAGGTGAGCGCCGATGTGTTCGGCCTTGTCGAGATCGAAAACGAATACGGCGATCAAAACGGGGACGGGGAATTTGCGATCGATGTTTTGGTCAACGCGCTGAACACGGCAACCGGCGAGGCCTATGATTTCGTTGACCCCGGTACGGCTTATGGCGGTTCGGATGCGATCATGGTCGGTTTGATTTACAACACCAACACGGTCGAAATCACGTCAGGCACAACCGTTGAGATCCTGACGGATGCTGACTTGACCGGTCTTGGCCTTGATTTCGGCAATCCGGTCTTTGACGGATCCGGCACCAGCCGGGCACCGTTGGCGGCGACGTTCACGGAATTGGCCACGGATGAGGATTTCACCGTCGCCGTGAACCATTTCAAATCGAAAGGATCGGTCAGCCCGTTCGGGGATAATGCCGGTATCGGCGACGGTTCGGGCAACAATGACGAGGCGCGCACGCAGGCCGCGCAAGCCTTGGACGCGTGGCTCGACACAAATCCAACCGGTTCAGTGGATGAAGACATCCTCATCATCGGCGATCTCAATGCATATGCGATGGAAACACCGATCCAGTTCTTGAAGGGCGAGGGTTATACCGATCTTGTCGACGATTTCTTGCCTGCGGATGAATTCCCATTCTCATTCGGCTTTCCGGTCGATTTGACCAACAGCCCCTCTGTCCAGAATTTCGGGGCCTTAGACTATGCCCTCGCGAACAGTTCTTTGGCTGGCCAAATCACCGGAGCCGCGGAATGGCAGATCAATTCGGTTGAGGCGTCCATCCTGGACTACAATACTAATTTTCAGCCGCAGGCGCAGATCGACAATCTTTACGACACCTCTCCGTTTCGGTCGTCGGATCACGACCCTCTGATCGTTGGGCTCAATTTGGGCAGTTCTCCGACCGGCGCAGCCGATGATTTCATTTTTGTCTAGGGGGTGCCGTTTCGCGAACGCCAGACGCCGCCTTGGCCAAGATCGTAGATTAGGGTGAAAGCCCTGGTGTCTGTTTGGGTAGTCTGGCGTAGCGGGCCCCTGCCGTTTCGCTGCGCCAGGCCATAACGGCGGAGCGCGATCAATGGCGCCTGCGTCGCGCGGCAAAAGCGCGATGAATGCCTCGTTGGCACCTTGCGCAGTGTCCTCCACGAACCCGCAGACAACCATGGCGTTGAGCATTTGGGGCATCAAAGAGACCGCGACCCCTTGAGTCGCAGCGGCAATGCCCACAGCGCGCCGAACAAGTCGTCGGCGCAGCGCAGCGCGCGCCGTTGAAACCGACCTACGCCCTGTCTCCGGCTGGCCTGCGTTGCCGTTTCACATTGCGGTAAGTGACCAATTTCGGGCGTTTACATATCCCCCCTAGGGGGATATCTAGAGGCATGAAACACGCCAGCCATGCCGAAATTGGCAACCGTTTGAAGCGCAGCGCGGGCCATCTGCAAAAAGTAATTGCCATGCTCGAAGATGAGCGTCCATGCGCCGAACTTGCGCAGCAGCTTCACGCAGTAGAGCGCGCTATCGTTGCCGCCAAAAAAACGCTGATCCAAGACCATATCGATCATTGTCTAAGCCACCGTCCCGAAGACGCCGAGACCCACGCCACGACAATCGCCGATCTGCGCGAGATCACGCGGTACCTCTGAAAAGGACGATATCGTGAGCTTGACTGATATGATTGCAAACGGCAGCGCAAATCCGCTGCTGCTTTTTGTCTTTGCACTCGTGTTGGGTGCGCTGCATGGGTTGGAACCCGGACATTCGAAAACGATGATGGCCGCCTATATCGTGGCCATCCAAGGCACCGTCAACCAAGCGATCCTCTTGGGCGTATCGGCGGCGTTTAGCCATTCGATCATTGTGTGGGTCTTGGCCATTGTTGCACTGAGTTTTGGCGATGAACTCATCGGTGAGCATCTGGAGCCCTATTTCATGATTGTCTCGGGCATCCTCGTGCTGGCGCTCGCGGCTTGGATGTTCTGGCAAGGTCGGCCTGCGGCGCATGGCCATCATGATCACCTCGACGACAACCACCAACACCACCACGATCATCACCACCACGATCACGGTCATGAGCATCATCATGACCACGTCGCACAGGCGCATGGCCATAGCCATAGCGCTGGCGGACACAGCCATCACCACCACGATGGGGAACATGTCCACGACGCGCTCGACGCGCCGCATCTTGACGCCCATGCCCGTGCGCATGCGGCCGAGATTAAAGCGCGGCTTGCCTCCGGCAAAGTCGGTACATGGCAAACGATCTTGTTCGGCCTTTCGGGCGGGTTGATCCCGTGCCCGGCGGCCATCACTGTCTTTATCCTCTGTTTACATTTGGGGCAGTTCGCTCTGGGCATCACACTTGTCAGCGCGTTCTCAATCGGCCTGGCTTTGACACTTGTCGGGATTGGGATGGTCGCGGCCTTCGGCTTGAAAGTCATGTCGTCGAAAACGTCGCGCTTCGACAGGCTTCTCGATGCTGCGCCTTGGTTTTCTTCGGCGCTGATTGCCGTGGTCGGTCTGGTGATCATTTGGACGGGCGTCGTGCATCTGGGTCAGCATGACCATGTCCACTAAGGCGTACGAAGACGCCTAAAGCGGTCATTTGGGCCGCGCTCTGGAGGAGAGAATGCGCAGATGCCGGCCGCTTGGAGCGGGAAGCAATGCGCGTTGTGACGCGGATGCCGTGTCTGGATAAGGGTTGCGCACTGAAGATTGGGACCGGACAAACCCGCGGTTCTAAGCGCGTAAGGACGCCCAGTTTGCCGGCCTCGATTGTGTCTGCGGGCTCAGCCCCAGAAAGGTAGGTCTAGACAGGGCGCTTGACCGAACATTCGGCCTGGGCTCCCGCAATACCTCACTTGGCACATCAATATCTGCGCGGTCACCCTGTCCAAAGTAGTTTGCGGATCAAAAGAAGCCGATTGACGGGAATTCCCTGGGTGGCCTTGGGTAAAACTGGACATTTGGATTATCGTTCAGATACGCGATCGCCCAGTGTCCGCCCCGCATTCATCGTCACCAAATGATCGGCGAGACGGTCGAGAAAATCGCGATCATGGCTGACCACCAATACCGCTGTCCCACGCTCTGCGGCTTCGCGAAGTAGGTTGCTGACCAACCAAGTCGAGGGACTATCCAAAGCGCTTGTTGGCTCGTCAGCCACAATCATCGCCGGCTCGGCGATCGTCGCTCGGGCCAAGGCCACACGTTGACATTGGCCTACCGAAAGCTCCAACGGCCTTGCGTCGGGATCAATCTCACCAAGTCCGACCTGCTCTAACGCAATCTCCGCAGCCTGCCTGCGCTGTTTTTGGGTCCGACGCTTTTGCCCTGGTGCGGTAAGCGGCTCCGTGACCGAACGCCAAATGGGCCAATGCGGCACGAGGCTACCGAGTGCGTCTTGAAACACCGGTTGGATTGCGCCCGGCCGCCGCGCCGCATCGGCACGCAAAACGCGACCGGCCGTAGGGGTTTCAATACCCATCGCCAAGCGAAGAAGGGTCGACTTTCCACATCCAGAGGGCCCTTGAATGCCCACGATTTGACCGGCCGCAATCTCAAGGTTTGCGCCGCTCAAAGCCTTCACACGCCCCTTGTCGTAGGTTGCCGAAACACCGGTCATACGCAACAATGCCTGGGTATCAACGGGCCTTCCGCGCTCCGGCAGCGGAGCAATAGCGGCAAGAAGGCGCTTTGTCTCGGGGTGTTTCGGAGCGTTTCGCAGAACGTCAGGTGCGTCGTTTTCGACCAGTGTTCCATCGTGCAAAATGCCCACACGATCCGCGTGCTCCAGCACCAGTCCGATATCGTGGCTGATCAGAACAACCGCTGAGCCAAGCGACCGAAGCGCGTCCATGACGGATTGCGCTCGATCTGCGTCAAGCGCGCTGGTGGGCTCGTCCGCGACCAAGAGTGGCGGCACCAATGCCCCGGCCGCTGCGATCGAGGCCCTTTGCAGCATCCCACCGCTCCAGGTATGGGGGTGCTGGCGCATGCGGCTTTGCGCATCAGTGACGCCCAAGCCATCCAAGCGCGCTGCGATTTCCGGCCAAGACACAGCAAGGCCATGGCACCGCCACGCCTCGCCAATATGATCGCGCACCGGGCGCAAAGGATCGCAACTCGCCCATGGGTTTTGCGCCACAAAGCCAACCTTCCGGCCCCTTATGGTCTGCCAGGATGAATGGGCTGCACCAATCATCTCTGAACCGGCGATATCGAGTTTGCCGGTCACCCGGGTGGCAGAGTTGTGCAGGCCCACCAGCGCCTTGGCGATGGTGGATTTTCCAGCGCCCGATCCTCCGACCAAGGCAAAGCACTCGCCGGGCGAAACCGTGAAGGAGACTGCTTGCACCGGCGCCGCGCCATTTGCGTACCGTACGCTCAGGTTTTCGCAAGCAAGGACCGGGGTCATTTACGTCCCCGCGCCCGCGATATCGCGCAGGGCGTTGCCCAACAAATTGGCCGACAGAACCGACAGAAAAATCAATGCGGCCGGTCCCAGCAACAGCCACGGAGCGAGGGCGAAGAACAGGCGCGAATCGGCCAAAAGCGCGCCCCACTCCGCATGGGGCGGTTGGACCCCGAGGCCCAGGAAGGAAAAGCCTGAAATCACACTGATCATAAGGCCCAATTGCAGCGTCGCGAAAATGCCCAACTGAAGGGCCACCCCTGGCAATACGTGGCCCAAGATGATCCGCCATCGCGGGATGCCCGCCATCTGAGCAGCCAGGACATGGGGCAATCGGCTGGCGCCAAGCGACAGCGCGCGCGCTAGTCGCGCGTAATACGCCCATTCCGCGATGATCATGGCAATCAAAAGGTTGAAGAGGCCTGGACCGAGCAATCCAAGAACGGCAAATCCCAAGACAAGCGGCGGCATTGTCATCGCCACATCGACAACGCGCATGATCACGATATCCGTAATGCCGCGCGCCAATCCCGCCAAGGTGCCCAAGCAAAGACCGATGAAGAAGACCGCCGACAGGGCCAGCACGGCTGCTCCGATGGATCGTTGCGCGCCGTCCATCACGCGGCTGAACATATCTCGTCCCGTCGAATCCGTGCCGAAAAGGTGGGTTACACTTGGAGGCTGTAGCGCATTTGCATAATTTGGCACATCCGGTGGATGCGGCGTCCAAAACACACCTGTGACGGCAAAAGCGACCAGAAATGTCGCGAGGATCAAACCGGTATGGCCAGACCGATGCCGCCAAAGGCGCAGCAGCAACCGCCGTTCATGTATTGGCCCGATCTCTGCCCGGCTGAGAGCAAGGCCGGTCATGTGTTTTGGCTCCGCAATCTTGGATCAAGGACCATGGCCACAAGATCAACCAAAAGCGATGCGACCACGTAGGACAGGGCGCCGATCAAGACGTAGCCTTGTATTACAGGATAGTTTCGCGCCGTTAGCGCTTCGAGCAGATAGGCGCCGAGACCCGGCCAAGTGAAGATTGCCTCAATCAGGGGCGTCCCGCCGATTAAGGCGCCGACGCTCATCCCGATCGCGGTCAGAAACGGCAACAGCGCATTTGGCAGGGCGTGGCGCAGAAGGATGCGTCGTTCGGAGGCGCCCCTGGATCGGGCCACCTCGGCATATCCACTGGCCATTCCTTGCAAGAGCCCTGCGCGCAGCAATTGCGTCCAGCTTGCGGCGCGGTCGAGCCCAACGATAAAAGCCGGGATCAAGGCGGCAGACCAAGACGGTTCCGCCAAAACGCGGCCGACTTGGAACCCGACGACAACAAACGTAAGCGCCAAAAGCGCGAAGACAAACGTCGGCAACGCGGCGCCTATTTGGGTGTAAAGACGGATCAAACGATCCGGCCAGCGGTCGCGATAGGCCGCCGCGACTAAGGCCAGCAAAAGCGATAGCGTAATTGAGACAATAAGTGCCAGCCCAAGCAGCATCAGAGTTGCGGGCAAGCGCTCCATGATCTCTTGCGAAACCGGTGCCTGGCTGGTGAAGCTTTGCCCCAAATCGCCCTGAAAAACGCCGCCAAGCCAATTTATGAACTGAACTACCAGCGGGTCGTTCAGACCAAGTTGTTCTCGCGCAGCTTCGATCTCGGCAGCTGTCAAATCTTGCATGCCACGGGCAAGCAACACCCGCTCGGCGACGTCCCCTGGCGCCAAAGGCAAAAGCGCCCAGACAAAAACGCTGGCCGCCAAAGCGGTCAGCAGCGCTTGTCCGATCCGAATAAGCGCGGCGGCAAAAAGACCGCCACGCTCTACGATTTTGAACCGCGCCATCACTGGTTCGGTGCTGTGTCCCATTTGATGTGGTTCCAAGCGACCGCAGGCACGTAATCCGACCAGTCGTCACTAACCAGCGCCCGTTCGATGAGGATCGTGGCATTAAAGACATAGGGGTCGTCTTCCACCAGGATCGTCTGGATTTCCC
>JBCDBR010000010.1:0-105712 GCA_039183205.1 Pseudomonadota bacterium
TCGCCTACCAGGCGTTTTGGCCCGACGGCGCATGGATGCTGGGCCCTTAACGCACGGCGGCCGCGCACCGCGTCCGGCGCCCTTGGGGGCCCTCCTTGGTGCGCCGTCTGGGCGACGGCCTTTTGCGGGGGCAGGGCCCCCGCTCCCCCCGTGCATCCCCGACGTCATGTGGGCGCTGATTGCCCCCCCGACCCTTGACGCAGGCGCGCGCCCGCCATAGCCCCGGCCCATGGCACGTACCCCGCTTTTGCAGCTCTCCGATATCCGCTTTGGTCTGGGCCAGCAGGTATTGTTCGGCGGGCTCGATCTGGTCGTGCAGACCGGTGATCGGTTCGCCCTGGTCGGGCGAAACGGATCGGGCAAGTCGACGCTATTGCGCGTGATTGCCGGCCTGATTGAGCCGGATCATGGGGACCGTGTGATCCCGCCGGGCGCGACGGTCGCCTATATGGAGCAAGACCCCGATTTCACGGGCTTTGCCCAGCTAAAGGATTTCGCGACGCAAGGTTTGGAGCCGTCAGAGCACTGGCGCGTCGCCGCGGCCGCGGAAGGCTTAAAGCTGCGCCTTGAGACAGCAACCGCTGCGGCGTCGGGCGGTGAAAGACGCCGCGCCGCCCTGGCGCGTCTTTTGGCGCAGGATGCCGACCTTTTGCTGCTTGATGAGCCGACAAACCATCTTGATATCAGTGCGATTGAATGGCTAGAGGCGCATTTGCGCGCAAGCAAAGCTGGATACATCCTGATCAGTCATGACCGGCGGTTCCTTGACGCTTTGGCCAACGCCGTCTTGTGGATTGATCGTGGCACGGTCCGCCGCCTTGATCGCGGTTTTGAGGGTTTTGAAACCTGGCGTGACAGGGTTTGGGCCGAAGAAGACACGGCGCGTCACAAATTGGACCGCAAGATCAAGGCCGAAGCCCGGTGGGCTGTTGAAGGTATCTCTGCCCGGCGCAAGCGCAATCAAGGCCGATTGCGGGCTTTGGGCGATTTGCGTGCAGAACGTGCCGCGATGATCCGGCGCCAAGGCACGGCCGATTTGGCGCTAGATGCCAGCGCGCAATCGGGCCGCAAGGTGATCGAGGCGGAAGCCATTTCAAAATCCTACGCGGGCCGAACGATCCTAGAGCCATTCTCTTTGCGGGTGCTGCGCGGAGAGCGGCTGGCCATTGTCGGCCCCAATGGTGCCGGGAAAACCACGCTGTTGAACATGTTGACAGGTGCGCTTGCGCCCGATCGCGGAACGGTCACGCATGGCACCAAGTTGGAGATGGCCGTCTTTGACCAAACGCGCGCAGTGCTCGACCCGGAAGTGACGCTGTGGGACAGCCTGACCTCGGACCCATCGATGGCGGTCAATGGACGGTCGGATCAGGTCATGGTGCGGGGAACGGCCCGACATGTGATGGGCTACCTCAAGGATTTTCTGTTCGATGAGGCGCAGGCACGATCAAAGGTGCGCGCGCTATCCGGGGGCGAACGCGCGCGTCTCTTGCTGGCACGCATCATGGCGCGGCAATCCAACCTTTTGGTGCTTGACGAGCCGACCAACGACCTTGACGTGGACACCTTGGATCTTTTGCAAGATGTTCTGGGCGACTATCCCGGCACGGTGATTTTGGTGAGCCACGACCGCGACTTTCTCGACCGGGTCGCGACCTCGACGGTTGCGATGGAAGGCGATGGCAAAGCGATTGTCTATTCCGGCGGATGGAGCGATTATCGCGCGCAGCGCGGCCCCGCCAAAGCGCCGCCGCCGACAGTGGCGCGCGGCAATCCAAAACCGGCCAAGACGGCAAAACCCAAAGCCCAGAAATCCGGCCTGCGCTTTACCGAGGCCCATAGGCTGGCGGAATTGCCGGCTATCATCGACCGCCTGAGCGGCGAAATTGACCAGCTTCAAGGGCTTTTGGCCGAGGCCGATCTCTATGCACGCGCGCCTGAGAAATTTGCCAAGGCGACTGCGGCGCTGGCGGATCGGGTCGCCAAGCTGACCGCGGCCGAGGAGGAATGGCTTTCGCTGGCCGAAAAGGCAGAAGACTAGCCCCGGGCGGCGAATTGCGTCAGGGCCACGCCTCCGGCCATCACCAAGATACCTGCGGCGCGCAGGGTTGATAGTGGGGTCACTCGCGCGCCGAAGAGGCCAAAGTGATCGATCACCGCGGCCGAGACAAGTTGGCCCAGCAAGACAAAAAAGACCGCATTTCCAATGCCAAAGACGGGGGCGATCCAAGTGATTGACAATACGTAAAAGGCCACGAGCAGGCCGGCTAGAAATAGATGCTTCGGCTGCGAGGGCAGCGCCGCGAGCGCTGCGACCCCGCCCGTGAGCGCGGCGACAAGACAGGCCGCGGCCAAGGCGACGACGAACAGGACCACGCCCGCCGCCGCGGGGGAGCCGATATTGGCGCCCAAACGCGCATTCAAAGCGGCCAGTACCGGGATGCCGATGCCGGCCAAAAGCATGATCAAGGCATGATGTGTCATGCGGTCACTTTCTAGGAACAGATGCCTTGTATTTCTGCGCCATCCCAAGGCAATAAGATATCAACCTCGTCCAATAGCCCGAATTCGGGGCTGATCGACATATAGGGGCTGAGCAGGTTTTTCAGCCGCTCCGTCCGCGCCCCGCGCGGGTCCAATGCGCGACAGCAGACATATTCCTCGACCAAACTGGCCTGCTGCTCATAGCCGTATTCAAGAAAATCAAAGCCACTGTCGCCATCAAAAAGATAGGGGTCGTCGGTGCGCAGATGTTCTGCGAAGGCGCGCGCCGGGTGGTAATCGGTCACCACTCGGTTCTGCCATTGCCAGATATGCGTCATCTCGTGGGCGAAGAACATCGCCGCAACGAGGTTCAGGGCGCCATCGTCGCGCGCGATGTAGTCGTCGAGAAAAAAATCCGGCCGGGCATGCATGGTCTGAAACAGCACCACGCCCGCAATGCGGCCGGTCACGGTCGGGCCGTCCGCTGGCGGGACGATGCGCTCTCGGCAGGTGGTGCGCGGTCGCACGGCATAGGTGACGGAATTCAGTCCGATCAGCGGATTGCGTCGGATCCGCACCGGGGCGGGATCAAAGCTATCGCCTTGGAGCCCCGCCATAAACGCCCGTTCCTCCGTCGATAGAGCGCGGCCGCAGCTGGCCATCATCACGCAGAGCGCGATCAAGAGAAACGTCCGTAGCATCACCTTGGCAGGCTAGGGCGCTTTCGTCCGGGATAGAAGCGGTATCTGAGGTCGACGGCGAACCCCGCTCGGCGCGGTGCGTGCGCGCAGGCGCAAGATGACCAAAAAAAGTGTCGAGACGGCCAAAAACCCGAATGATGCCGAAACCGGGACGGGGGCGTAAACCGATGGCACCGCGATAGGCTCCGCGGCGAAAAAGACACGCGCAGGCGGGCTGAAGCGCAGATCAACCCTATTTGAGAAGAGTGGCAGCCCGGACAGGGACGGGCGTGGAGACATAGCCCGTTCTGGGACCGTCTCACCAAAACTCAAGGCTCGACCAAGTTGCTGGGTGGAATGGTCAAAGGTGATCCCCGGCACGGCAGATGTGACCTCAAGTCCCTGCATCAGCGTGGCGCTGAGGTCTGCATGTTGCTCTTCTGCAAGGCGGATTTGCGCGCGCAGTACCGCAATCAGATCTGCAAACAGCCCCGGGGGCTCCGCGGGCGCGACATAGGAATAGACCGCTATGTCCGGTGCGGGGGCGGGCCAAGCACGCAGGTGTGCCTGATCGCTTGGCCCGGCCGCCCAATCCTGCGTGTCACCACCGGAAAACAACATTGGAAAAGCAATCGTCACTGCGGCGATAGCAGCCTTCATGGCGCGGTCTCCCCTACGCACCGCCTCGCCCGGTCCCTATCTCACATAGCCTAGTGGTCGCGGAATTGGAGCGGAAATCTGCGGCTTTCGGGAACTTTCGATGGTTGCACGCAATAG
Organism: Pseudomonadota bacterium; assembly: GCA_039183205.1. Taxonomy (GTDB): domain Bacteria; phylum Pseudomonadota; class Alphaproteobacteria; order Rhodobacterales; family Rhodobacteraceae; genus HKCCE3408. The sequence continues at coordinate 3,942 of JBCDBR010000010.1, forward strand.
TTGTGTCGTTGGGTTTTCAAGCCGCAGGTCGGGATCGATGCCTTGGCGGGGTGTCGCATTGGGTCCCGTCGGCGTCGGGGAGCTGTGTTGCGCGGGTTGCGGGATCAACTTGGCTACTCAGAGACCTAAGCGTCACCCCACGGGCAGGCACTCGCCGTTTGTGAGAACGGTGACGCGGAATCCCCGGCGCGGGACAAGACGAAGCCGCCGCGCCCTCGCAGGGCTGCCCCCAGGCACGGCTGAGTGCTACGGTGATATGGTGTACGGGGTTGCGGGAATAGAGCGGGCAGAACAGCCGTTCGGTTCGCCGCACCGCGGCCCGTCAATGGCGCTATATTCGCAATGGAAGCGCAGGGATTTAGTTCTCGACCCGTCCGGAACAAGCGCGAAGCGCGCCGGGCGAGCGCCTGCCCGTCCCGGCGGCCTGGCGCTTTGGTGCCCGCAGATCGTCGGCAGCGATGCTCGGCGGGGTTGAGGGATAAAGTGCTTCGGTTAGAGGCCGGGAGCGCCAACCCGCGGGCAGGCGCTCGCCCGACCTAGAATTTTCCGAACCGAAGGTAGGGCTCGAAATGACTGTGGAGGGAGGTGGATTCTTTTACGAACCAAGTTAACTCAGCGTCCTCCAAATCACTATTCTTCTCAATATCATCCTCGTTCTTTGGGTGATCTATTCTTGTTCTGAACCTCTTCGCCGCAAGGGCGTGTTTCTTTATATCTTGTAGGTGGTTGGCTAATTTTTGGTCGAAAAGGAAACGAGCGTCCAATGGTACATTCCAGATGGCACTGAGAGCTTTGTCATTGACCCTGCCAGCCGCGATCACCTCTCCAAAGAACTCCTGGGTGCTCTCGAATAGCTTAAGCCGCCTGTCAAATAGCTTCTCGCGCAGTGTTGCTTTGTTCGTTTGCCATTGTTGATAAGCGACATAGGCTACGAATGCTGCGATAACGGCGGGTCCGACCGCCTTCAGCCACTCGGTCCAATGCACAGGTTCAAAAGTCAAACATCCAACTCCTCTACAAATCGGGCGTTTTCCTGAATATACTGGAACCGTAGCTCGGGCTTTTTGCCCATCAGCCGCTCCACCAGATCGCCTGTTTCTCCGGGCTCGTCTTCGTCGATCGACACGCGGATCAATTTCCGCGTTTCGGGGTTCATGGTGGTGTCTTTCAAATCCTTTGCGTCCATCTCGCCCAGGCCCTTGAACCGCGAGACATCGATTTTGCCCTTGCCGCCAAGACCTTTTTCTAGCCAGGCATCGCGCTCGGCCTCATCGAGGCAGTAGACGCGGGCTGCACCTTGGGTCAGACGGTAAAGCGGCGGGCAGGCAAGAAAGAGATGGCCCTGGTCAATCAGCGGGCGCATCTGGGTGAAGAAAAACGTCATCAAAAGCGCCGCGATATGGGCCCCGTCCACATCGGCATCGGTCATGATGATGACCTTGTCATAGCGCAGGTCTTCGATGTTGAATTTGGTCCCCATCTGCACGCCCAGAGCTTGGCAGAGATCCGAAATCTCGGCGTTTTGCCCCAGCTTCGAGCTTGCCGCGCCCAGCACGTTCAGGATTTTGCCGCGCAAGGGCAGCAAGGCCTGTGTCTTGCGATCGCGCGCCATTTTTGCCGAACCGCCAGCGCTGTCGCCCTCAACGATGAAAAGCTCCGTCCCATCGCGGGCCTGTTGGGCGCAATCCACCAGCTTTCCCGGCAGGCGCAGCTTTTTCGTTGCCGATTTTCGGGCCGTCTCTTTCTCGGCGCGGCGGCGCAATCGTTCTTCGGCGCGCAGGATTAGAAAGTCGAGGATCGCGCCCGCCGATTTTGGATCATTGCCGAGCCAGCTATCGAACCGATCCCGCACTGCCGCCTCGACAAGCTTTGCGGCTTCGGTCGTGGCCAATCGATCCTTTGTCTGGCCGACGAATTCCGGCTCCCGGATGAAACAGCTGACCAGGGCGCACCCGCCCGAGACCAGGTCTTCACGGGTGATGTTGGCGGCTTTTTTCAGACCGGCCAAATCTCCGTAGGCGCGCAGGCCCTTTAGGATCGCCGCCCAAAATCCTTGCTCATGGGTGCCGCCTTCGGGCGTGGGCACGGTGTTGCAATAGGATTGCAGGAACCCATCGCGCGCCGGCGTCCAGTTGATCGCCCATTCCACGGAACCGGGCTGGCCAAAGCGTTCTTGAAAATCGACTTTGCCGGAAAACGGTTGCTCGGCATAGGTTGCCGCCGCGCCGAGCGTTTCGGCCAGGTAATCACTGAGCCCGCCGGGAAAGTGAAAAACGGCCTCGGTCGGCGTCTCAGCGTCATCGATCGCCGAGCGCCAGCGGATTTCGACACCAGAGAAAAGATACGCCTTCGAGCGGACCATCTTCATCAGCCGCGCCGGTTTGAACCGGTGGTGGCCGAAGACTTCGGGGTCGGCATGAAAGATCACGCTTGTCCCGCGCTTATTCGGGGCGGCGCCGATATGCTCGACGGGACCCAAGGGCAGGCCACGGGAAAATTCCTGCGCGTAAAGTTCGCGGTTGCGTGCAACCTCGACCCGCAACGTATCCGAGAGCGCGTTGACGACAGAGACCCCGACCCCGTGCAGCCCGCCTGAGGTCTGATACGCCTTGCCGGAAAACTTCCCGCCGGCATGCAAGGTGCACAAGATCACCTCCAGCGCAGATTTTTCAGGGAACTTCGGATGCGGATCGACTGGAATGCCCCGGCCGTTATCTCGGACGGTCACGCTGTAATCGTCATGCAGGGTCACTTCGATCCGGCTGGCATGTCCGGCGACAGCTTCGTCCATTGAGTTGTCTAGAACCTCGGCCACCAGATGATGCAAAGCGCGTTCATCGGTGCCGCCGATATACATACCCGGGCGCTTACGCACCGGCTCAAGCCCTTCGAGCACCTCGATTGACGATGCGTCATAGTCTTGGGGCTCTTCGCGGCCCGAAAGGAGATCATCGGCCATGGTTCTGCTCTATCTTGTGTGCGGCGTTACATAGTGTGGCAGGTTTGGGGGATGCTGGGAAGGGATACCGTTCAATTCGCGTTGCCGGATCCCGATCCCGGTCCCAAAGGACGCCAAGCCAAGATTTGCACCCTGGCTGACAAGGATTTCTTAAAATTCTCTGAAAATCCGCCTTCTTGGCGCGATTGGCTTTCGCCGATCAGACCGGACAGCTTACCGTCAGCCGATGCGGCGCGCCAGTCGACAAATTGAAGTATTGGGTGGCGCCGGGGCTGTTCCGGTCGATATCAAACTCGCTTCGGATCGATTGCCGGTTGTCGCACAAAATGCGCGCCGCTTCGATGCAATCGCCGCGCAGATCGCACCACAAAGCAAGGCCCGGGCTGCCATCCACCAGCCTGACCGACACATAATCGGCCGGCGGCAACGCACTGACCGGTGGCAGAACGGGGGTGCTGGTGTTTGTTTCGCTTGGGACGGGGCTGTCGATCACGTTGATCACCGGTATACAGCCGGCCAAAACGGCAAAACCCCCGACATAGATAAAACGGCGAATAGACATCAGAGCGCTCCGATCGGACAGCTTTCACCCAATGTGATCAGGCCGCGTGGCCGGCGCAAGTCTATCGGACCTGTCTGGGCAAAAAATAACATACCAGCGCCGCGAAGGACGCTGGTTTCAGAACATCACATCTGATCGAAGGTGGGGTGTTCTATACCGACGGGGAATCGGTGCTCACATACCCTTCACCATTTGGCGTGAAGTAGTATTCGATCACCGCATCATCCACGATGTTGCGCTGGTAGGCGACGGAAGCGACGGCGAATGCCTGCTGCAATTCCGATTCGGTGATCGTCCCGTTGGTCATCTTCTCGATGTAGGTTTCAAGTGAGCTCAGAATGTCGGCATTCGTCATTTCGTTGGCGTCTGCGAACAACTGCTCCGCTTGCTCCTCGGTGAGCATGCCCGCGTCATACAAAACGTCGAAATGGTTTGATGCGAATTGGACAAACGCATCTGAAATTTGTTGCGTGCGAAGCTGTGCCTCAAGATCGGACGACAATTCAGCCAAACCGCCGCGGATCACGTCCGTCGCTGCGATTGACATCGCGACCGCAGCCGCGGACAACACCACCCAGTCCACGGTGATCGCGCCGCGTTCTTCTTGAAGGAATTGGTTGGACAGAAGGTTCATCACACACCGCACATTCAGATACACGTTGGAACGATACCTCAATCATTGGGGCAGAAATGTGACGGATAGCCCATCATTTGGGGGACAATCGATTTGGCGTGGCAAAACAATGGCGCCCGGCCTGATCAAAATTCGGTCGCCAATCAGGACGTGAAAAGTGGCTTGAGATACCATCTTCGGGCCACCGCTTGGCTTGCATTGCCCTTGATCGGCGGGCATTTGGCGCAGCAGATTATCTCGATCACCGACACCGTTATGCTAGGTTGGTATGGGGTTGTCGCACTTGCCGCCGGCGCACTTGGGGCAACCTGCTATTTCGTCGTTTTTATTGTCGGATCAGGCTTTGCTTTGGCCGTGATGCCAATGGTCGCGCGGGAGGCTGCGTCGGGCAATGACGCGCAAGTGCGGCGGGTGACGCGGATGGGGCTCTGGCTTGCGGCGCTGACAGGCGTGCTGATCTATCCGGTTTTTTGGTATGCCGAGCCGCTTTTGATTGCCCTGCGCCAAGAAACGGAGGTGGCGCAAGGGGCGCAAACCTATCTGCGCATCGCCGGCGCGGGCATGGGGCTGTCGATCATGGTCGCGGTCCTGAAAAGCCATTTGGCTGCGCTTGAGAGGACCGGCATGCTGCTGTGGTCGACGCTGGCCGGCGCGGCCTTGAACGGCGTGCTCAATTGGGTGCTCATCTTTGGCAATCTCGGCGCGCCGGAGCTCGGTCTGGCCGGTGCTGGGATAGCTACCTTTTCAACGAACCTGCTGATTTTTGTCGTTTTGGCGGTCTATGCATCCCGCGCAAAGGGGCTGCGTCAGCATGCTCTGTTTCAACGGATTTGGCGGCCGGACTGGCCGGTTTTCATCCAGGTTTTTCGTTTGGGCTGGCCAATCGGGCTCACCTCGATGGCAGAAAGTGGGCTCTTTACGGCATCGACATTGCTGATGGGGTGGCTCGGCACGGCGGCCTTGGCGGCCCATGGCGTGGCGCTTCAAATCGCATCGGTGACGTTCATGGTTCATGTCGGACTAAGCGCGACCGCAACCGTCCGGGCCGGTCGCGCCTTTGGCCAGCGCGATGCCCTTGCCTTGCGCGATGGCGCCATTGCCAGCCTTATCCTGTCTGCCGCGATGGTCGCCCTCACAATGGCGCTTTTTTTGGGGTTGCCCCGTCCCTTGATTGGGATGTTTCTGGCCCCCGATGAGCCGCAGCGCGCCACCATCGTGGCCATTGGTGTCGGGCTTTTGGCCGTTGGTGCGCTGTTTCAGCTTGCTGACGCCGCGCAGGTTATGGCGTTAGGGCTGCTGCGCGGACTTCAGGACACGCAAATTCCCATGATTTACGCGATTTTCAGCTATTGGGCCGTGGGTCTGCCGGCAAGCTATGTGTTCGGTTTTACCTTCGGGCTTGGCCCGCATGGCATCTGGCTTGGTCTGGTCGCAGGACTTGTCTTGGCTGGGATCTTGATGATGACGCGGTTTTGGCGGCGGCTGCGTCGAGATCTGTGATTGATGGTCCGGTTGCAACGGCGCCCCATCTTGCGTTAGCAGACGCAGAACGACAAGGCCAATGGGGGATCATGCGATGCGGTGCGTCATCGGTGTAATCATAGCCGTGGCAACAGCTTTACCAGCTGCCGCCCAAGATCTTCTTGGCCGGCGTGAGGCGTTGCGCCTGATCTATCCGGCCGATGCCGAGGTCGAAAGCGTGGTCTTGCCACACCCCTCGCTCAGCGCGCCAGAGGTGGAATTGCTTGGCGGCGCGATCGAACAGGGATTGATGCCGCAGATGGTCTTTTACGGTGCGCTTGCGATTGATCCGGAGCGTGGGCTGGCCGATCCGCAGACCACAGTCGCGGTGGGCAATTACCATGACGAAATCAGCGCGGCCACCGCGGCGCTCGCGGGCTGCGAGGCCGGGCGCGACGACCCTGAGACCGAGGCCTGCACGATCGTGCTGGTGGTGCGTCCGGCTGGTTGGGAAGCAGGCGGTGTCCTGCAATTGTCGGCCGGCGCCGCAGAGGCGTTGCGCACAGAATTCCGGCGGCTCGGCCGGCCGCGCGTCTTTGCGATCTCTGACGCGACGGGCACCTTTGGTATGGGCCCATCGCAAGAAACGGCGCTTGCTGGGTGCGGCGCGCCGGACTGTCGCACGGTGATTGCCGACAATTGATCCAAATCAAGGGCAAGGCGCGGCAAAATGGTACGTTGCCCGTCATGACCAAGCGGCTACATACACGTCGATCCGACGCGGTGGCGTCGCTGCTAGCCAATCCATGGTCCTCCAGGGCCAAGATTTCGGAGAAGCCCGTGGACTACGAGACTGCGCTGCACACTGCCATCGATCGACTGCACAGTGAAGGTCGCTACCGCACATTTATTGAGGTTGAGCGGCGCAAGGGCCAATTTCCGAAGGCGGTTTGGACCAAGCCGGACGGCACCGAGCAGGACATTACCGTATGGTGCGGAAACGACTATCTGGGCATGGGCCAACATCCGGTCGTTTTGAATGCCATGCACGAGGCGCTTGACGCGACCGGCGCGGGGTCGGGCGGCACGCGCAACATTTCCGGCACAACGGTTTATCACAAGCGCCTAGAGGCCGAGTTGAGCGATTTGCATCGCAAGGAGGCGGCGTTGCTCTTTACGTCGGCCTACATTGCCAATGACGCAACGTTATCGACCCTGCCCAAGCTCTTCCCGGGGCTCATCATTTATTCCGATTCGCTTAATCACGCGTCGATGATTGAAGGCATTCGCCGCAATGGCGGCCAGAAACGTGTCTTCAAACACAACGATGTGGCGAACCTGCGGGCAAAGCTGGAATCGGATGATCCCGCCGCGCCGAAACTGATCGCTTTTGAATCGATCTATTCGATGGATGGCGATTTCGGCCCGATCGAAGCGATCTGCGATCTGGCCGAGGAATTTGGCGCGCTCACCTATCTCGATGAGGTGCATGCGGTTGGCATGTACGGGCCTCGCGGTGGCGGTGTCGCGGAACGTGACGGGCTCTCTGGCCGGATCGACATCATAAATGGCACCTTGGGCAAAGCCTATGGCGTGCATGGTGGCTATATCGCAGCAAGTGAAAAAATGTGCGACGCCATAAGGTCTTATGCGCCGGGCTTCATCTTCACAACGTCATTGCCACCGGTCGTTGCGGCTGGCGCCGCGGCAAGCGTGGCGCATCTTAAAGACGACCAAAGCGTGCGGGATTTGCATCAAGACCGCGCCAAGGTGCTCAAGCTGCGGCTGAAAGGGATGGGCCTGCCGATTATCGATCATGGCAGCCACATTGTCCCTGTGATGGTCGGCGATCCGGTGCATACCAAACGCATCTCGGATATGCTGCTGCAAGATCACGGAATTTACGTTCAGCCGATCAATTACCCCACGGTGCCGCGCGGGACGGAACGGTTGCGGTTCACGCCGTCGCCTGTTCACGGCCCGGAAATGATCGACGCCCTGGTCCGCGCAATGGACACGCTTTGGAGCCATTGTGCGCTGAATCGCGCCGAAATGTCGGCTTAATCGCCCATTCACCCGTGTCATGGCGTTCACGCTTGTGCTAACACACCGAGAGTGGTGATCAAAGGAATCACCAACTACGGGGATGTCGCATAGGGTCACCTAGCCGAGACGCGCAGGGACCCACGCGCCTAGAAGATGTCGGGGCACGCAGGCCTATGGGCCAAAACACGGGTCATTCGAACGGGCAGGGTATTCCCTATGAGGAATATGAGTTGCTCGACGTGCCGTTGGGCGACCTCCTCAGGGGCGAACGCGCGACCCTGGGAAAATCGCTGTTGGACGTCGAACGCGACCTGAAGATCCGGGCCACGTACATCGCAGCGATTGAAAACGCCGATCTTGATGCGTTCGCCAGCCGCGGCTTCATCGCAGGCTATGTGCGGTCCTATGCCCGGTATCTGGGGCTCGATCCGGAATGGACCTATGCGCGGTTTTCCCGCGAAAGCGGATTTCACGGCGCACATGGAATTTCCGCCAAACAGGCCGAAGCTGCCAAACGCCGCTTTGCCGAAGCCCCCGGCCGGGTCGATCCAAACGATGTGATCACCGCCGCCCGGGTGAGCTTCGCGCCCGAGCGGGAGCGTCTGTTCGACCGTATTGAGCCGGGCGCCCTGGGTTCGATCCTGGTGCTGGTCGCGGTGGTGTTGGGCATTGGCTACGGGGCTTGGGCGATTTTGCACGACATCCAACGGTTGCAATTTGCCCCGGTGGACGAGGCGCCGACGACCTTCGCGGATTTGGACCCTGTGGCCGGAGCAGGCGGGTTCGATGCGCCCGGTCTGGCAGACACGCCCGGCGCTGTCGGCGGCACCGACCAACGCATTGATCGGCTCTATCGGCCGCAGGCGCTCGATACGCCGGTCATGACCCCGCGCGACCAACCGCTGGCCACACTGGACCCAGAGCGCGTGGGCACGCTCGCAACACCGGCGCCGCCCGAGATCGCCGCAAGCACCGAACCCGCGCCCTTGCCGGGCGCTGATGTGCAAGTGACCGCACAGACGCAAGACGAGGTTGTCTTTTTCGCGGCAAGCCCGTCTTGGGTGCGTGTCCAGACCGCGTCTGGCGCCCTTTTGTTTGAAGGCACACTCAATTCGGGCGACAGTTATACGCTGCCGCGCACCGCCGAAGCGCCTGTTCTGCGGACCGGCAATGCGGGTGGCATTTTCTTTTTGGTCAACGATGTGCCGATGGGTCCGATTGGCGCATTCGGCGGGATCGTGGACAACATTGAGTTGTCGGCTGAGGCCATCACACGCGATTTCACCATGGCCGACCCAACTGCCGAACCGGAAATGGTCCGTTACGTTCAGCTCATCCTGGCCGGCGAGGCGACCGAGCTCAATCCCGAGGCGGGCCAATAGACCGATCTGGCGCGTGCAACCCGTTGCCGTCTGGCGTGTTGCCCATTAGGTTCAGCGCAAGGCAAATCGGAATGCGCGCATGAGCCACAACCCCATACGCCCCTGGCGAAACATTGATCGTCGCAAGAGCCGTCAGATCATGGTGGGACCTGTCGCCGTCGGAGGCGACGCGCCGATCAGCGTACAAACGATGACCAACACGCTGACCACAGATGCAAAGGCAACGATCCAACAGGTGCAAGCCTGCGCCGAAGCCGGTGCCGATATCGTCCGTGTTTCCGTCCCTGACCAAAACAGCTCAACCGCGCTGAAAGAGATCGTTGCGGAAAGCCCCGTACCGATCGTGGCGGACATACATTTTCACTACAAACGCGGGATTGAGGCGGCAGAGGCCGGTGCGGCCTGTCTCAGGATCAATCCCGGCAATATCGGATCGCCCGACCGCGTAAAGGAGGTCATCAAGGCCGCGCGCGATAACAATTGTTCCATCCGGATCGGCGTCAATGCCGGCAGCTTGGAAAAGCACTTGCTGGAAAAATACGGCGAACCCACGCCAGACGCCATGGTCGAGAGCGGTCTCGATCACATCAAGATCTTAGAGGACAATGATTTTTTCAACTTCAAGATCTCGATGAAGGCCTCGGATATCTTCATGACTATGGCTGCCTATCAGCAATTGGCCGAACAAACCGATGCGCCGTTGCATCTAGGTATTACCGAGGCCGGCGGCTTTGTCGGCGGCACCGTGAAATCGGCGATCGGCCTTGGCAACCTGCTCTGGATGGGGCTGGGCGATACCATGCGCGTGTCGCTCAGCGCAAATCCGGTCGAAGAGGTAAAAATCGGCTTTGAGATCCTTAAATCTTTGGGCCTGCGCCATCGCGGCGTCAACATCATCTCGTGCCCATCTTGCGCGCGTCAGGGATTTGACGTGATCAAAACGGTGGAAGCTTTGGAACAGCGGCTTGAACATATCAAGACGCCCATGAGCCTGTCGATCATCGGGTGCGTTGTAAACGGCCCGGGCGAGGCGCTGATGACCGATGTCGGCTTTACCGGCGGCGGCGCCGGGGCCGGTATGGTCTATCTGGCCGGCAAGCAAAGCCATAAGATGTCAAACGCGGAAATGATCGATCACATCGTCGAACAGGTCGAACAAAAGGCGGCCGAGCTCGAAACCGCGCGGGTTCAAGAAGCTGCGGAATGAACGCTTTGGTATCAGCGACGGGCGCCGCGCCAGAGCCACCGTTCAACAAATGGTACCCTATGTGCGTCGCGACCTGATCTTTTGCCCCTGGGATTGGGCCTTGCCTACGCAGATCACCGGATTACGCTGGTGCAAGAGACGAGAGGCAAGACATGGCGCAACTGACCGATCTTCCGCGAAACGAAACTGGCATCAGCACAGCAATCGACATTCTGGCGCAGAGATTTGGCCCGCGGCTTGACCGTTCGGGCGCGCTGCGCCAACAGCACGCCCACACCACCACGTATCTCCGCAACCAGCCGCCGGATGCGGTTGTGTTCGTCGAAGACACATCCGAGGTGCAGGACGTTGTGCGCATCTGCGGCGCCCATCACGTGCCAATCGTGGCCTTCGGCACCGGATCGTCCCTGGAGGGGCATGTGAACGCACCCGCCGGCGGTATTTCGGTGGATTTTTCCCGCATGGACAAAGTTTTAGCCGTGCATGCGCAAGATATGGACGTGGTTGTTCAGCCCGGTGTCACGCGTAAGGCGTTGAACGCGCATTTACGCGATACAGGGTTGTTTTTCCCGGTCGATCCCGGCGCGGACGCGTCTTTGGGCGGTATGGTTGCCACGCGGGCGAGCGGCACCAATGCCGTTCGCTACGGCACGATCCGGGAAAACGTGTTGGGCCTAAAGGCGGTTTTGCCATCGGGCGAAATTCTCAACACTGGGGGGCGTGCGCGAAAAAGTGCGGCGGGCTACGATCTTGGCCGTTTGATGATTGGCTCCGAAGGCACACTTGGGCTGATCACGGAACTAACGCTGAAGCTCCATGGTATCCCTGAGGCGACCTCAGCCGCCGTTTGCAGCTTTGACGACGAAGAGACCGCCTGCAACGCGGTGATCATGGGTATTCAATACGGGCTGCCGGTGGCGCGGATCGAATTGCTCGATGCGATGAGCGTATCGGCGGTGAATGCCTATTCGAAAACCGATCTGCCCGAAGCCCCGCTGCTGCTGCTGGAATTTGTCGGCACCGAGGCATCGGTGACTGAGCAGGCGGATGTGTTCAGCGAGATCGCGGCTGAATTCGGCGGCAAGATGGTGGGCCGGGCAACCAAAGAAGAGGACCGGTCAAAGCTCTGGTCAGCCCGGCACAATGCCTATTTCGCAGTCTGTGCCCTAAGACCGGGTGCCGATGCGCTATCGACGGATGTGTGCGTGCCGGTCTCTCGGCTCGCCGAGGCGGTTGTGTGCGCGCGCGACAAGGCATCCGAGCTGGGGCTTTTGGCGCCGGTTGCGGGTCATGTGGGCGACGGGAATTTCCACATGCTCCCACTCTTCGATGCGAAGAACCCCGAAGATGTCAAAGCCGTGGAAGCGCTGACGGCGTATCTCAGCGAAATGGCCATTGCCATGGACGGCACGTGCACGGGCGAGCATGGGATCGGGCAGGGCAAGGCCCAGTATCTTGCCGCAGAACTCGGTACGCCTGCCCTGGACACGATGGCCGCGATCAAAGCGGCAATCGATCCAAAGAACATCATGAACCCGGGCAAGATTGGGCTGCCGAGCTAGGGTTTTTCTGGTGCGGTGCACAGCGGCCAGGTCCAACGAGGCTGGCCCTGATGAGGTTGTCGGTGATCGCTCTTGACGGCGCCTGCACCGACGCAGCTTCAAACCCGCGACGCGCGCTCCGCAAGATAAACCGCCCCGTCAAGAGGGCTGCCTTTTGCCGCACGCAGCCGGGCTTGCAACGCGGGCGGTGCGTGATCTGCCAGGCGCGCCGCCACGCCGCCAACCAATAGAATCGGTTCGGTCGCAGACGCTTTGAAGCTCGCGATGGCCCATTCAATTTCTGTGATCGCACCGGCAATCAGACGTGTCGCTGTTGGTGTTGTCGCATGATCAAAAACCAGTGGAGCAAGTGCTGCGAAGTCGGCCGGACCGGCATCGCGAAACCGCAAGAGCGGATGCGGCGCGATCAGGGCCTTGGTCAACGCATCGTGGGGGGCCAGCCCATCCTCCGCGCGCAATGCGGCGGCCACTGCCTCGCGCCCGAACCACGCGCCAGAGGCACCATCACCTAAAGTGAACCCCCAGCCACCGACGCTGCGGATATGCGTTCCAACCTTGCGCAGAACGAAAGAGCCGGTGCCCAAATTGACCACGATGCCGTCCTCGGCGCCAAGCGCGCCATAGGCGGCCGTCACGCTGTCATCATGGATCTGCGTGGCAAAGGGCAGGCGCTCGGCAAGCGCGCCGGCAATCTCCGGCAGCCGACAACCAGCCACACCAGCCACGACAGGCGGGATCGTAACGCCCGCACGCTCTGCGGTTTGCGCCGCCAGATCGGCAAGGTTTTGCGCCGTTCCGGCAAGGTCCGAATACGCATTGGCCGGGCCGCCCGTGCCGGCAACATCTGGCTGTCCGGGCCGCCGCAATACAGCGCGGGAGCCGGAGCCACCGCCATCCAGGGCAAGAAAAGCGCGCTGTGTCATGTCGCCAATCTAGGCCGGCGGTGCGCTGGGCGCTAGCAAGCGGATGTCAGAAATCCCTGGCGGCGGCTGGATTGCGTCGCCATCGCGCAAAAAGATCGCCGCGTTAGAGCGTTACAACCGTTTGTTCTCTGGCAGCCTGTTGCGCGGCAAGGCCCAATTGCACCGCCGCAATACCGTCTTGCAAACTGACCTCTGGCCGACCGCCACTTTGGACCATGTCCAGAAACCGTGCGTGCTGGTAAAAGGTCGAGCCATTGTGATCTCCGGCTTCGAGCAGGTTGGGGTCCACAGGCAGATCGATCTCCTGCGGGCCTTTCGGTCTGCGCGGGCTGATCACCACCCGCGGGATCGGCGGGGCACCCAGATGGTCAGGCCAAAACCGCGTCGGCCCCGGGACCATGGCTTCGATTTTGCCGGCCCCGCCAACAGCGCTGATTTCCTCTTGATAACGGGCGCCTTCGGCAAACATCGACAGCTCCAGCATTGCGCGGGCACCGGAGGCAAAATCAGCAATCACATAGCCGTGGTCCCATATGTCGGGTACCGCGCCGCCATAGCGTTCATCCTTGTGATTGACCGCCTGTCCGCCCGAGGCCGCGACGCGTACCGGCTCTGAGCCCAATGTAAGGCGCATCAAATCGAAGAAGTGGCAACACTTTTCGACCATGGTCCCGCCGGTGCGTGCGTTAAACCGGTTCCAATGCCCAACCTTATGCAAAAACGGAAATCTGTGCTCGCGGATGGTGAGCATTTGCACCCCGCCCGTAGCCTCCGCCGCCATTTCCAAAAACCGCGCGATGGGCGGCATATAGCGATACTCCATCGCCACCCAAATGAGCGCAGGATAGTCCTTTGCAAGCGCCGCCAGTCTCGGCAGATCACGCGGATCGGTAAACAGCGGCTTTTCGACCAAAACAGGTAACGGCCGGCTGCGCGCAATCTCTTCGAGTTGACCCACATGGCAATCATTTGGCGAGGCGATCAGCAACGTGTCGAGCTGCGGCACCAGCAAGAGAGCCTCGACGCTGTCGCAAAGCTGTGCTTGCGGTGCCAAGGCCTGCGCCTTGGCCGCCATATCCGCATCCGGTTCGTAGATCGCCGCGACGCTCGCGCCATTCAAAAGCTGAATGTTGCGGATGTGTTCCTGACCCATCATGCCGCAGCCGATGATCCCGTAACGCATGGAAATCTCTCTCTTACTTATGGAACGGCCGCACGATAGGCGGCATGGGTTGGGTCAAAATGGGTGACTGACATTTCCGCCAACGCGCCGTCTTGATCCCAGGCGATCCGATCGATCCGCGCTGCATCCGCACCGGGGTCAAGCGGGAAGGCCTTGGGTGCCCAATCGGGTACGCGTCCGGCAAAAACGCGATCCTCGGCGCGCAATATCCAAAGCCCGAAGGCCTGTTGATAATACCGGTAGAGCGATTGGCCGAGCGCATCCGCGACCACGACCGGACCAAACCGGCCATCGAGCCAAATGTCTTCGACCGCTACCGGAATGTTGGACAAGTAACGCAATCGGCGAATGCGCGTGGCGGTTCGGCCAGGCCCGAGACCTGCAAATTCCGCTGGTTTTTCAACTTCTTCGACATCCAGCAAATCCGCATGCGGCTGCCCGCCGCCGCTTTGTAGCTCCAGCCGGAACATCGAGTAGCCCGCGGCCGCACGCCCATCAAAACGGACGTAATTGCCCGATCCGTGCCGGCGGGTCAGTAGACCGCGGCTGTCCAACTCCGCCAGCGCCTTGCGCAAGGTGCCGACCGAGACGCTGAACCGCGGCGCCAGATCGCGTTCTGGTGGCAGGCGCGTGCCATCGGGCAAGTGGCCGGCTGCGATATCGCGGGTCAGCATCTCCGCGATCCGCAGATAGGCCGGCAAAGGCTCTGGCCCGGCGGCATCGGCCATGGTCTCTCTCCATATTGATCCACCATTGATCTACGGCTTCCGACAAGCTACGCAAGGAAAAAACGCACCAATGGGAGGCACCATGACCATCGTTCCGATCACCTCGCCAGATCTCGATGCGGCAGAGGTGTCTTGGTTTGCGGCCCTATGCTCGGATGATTATGCGTTTCTGGGCGTTCCCGATGGCGATTTGCGGTCATCCTGGGCGCATTGTTCGTCGATTTTGAAGGAAGCGGAGGCGCAGGGGTTTCGCAACATCCTTTGCCCGTCGAGCTATCAGGTCGGACAAGACACACTAAGCTTTGTCGCCGGCTGTGCGCCGATGACCTCCAAGATCAATATGTTGGCCGCGGTGCGCTGTGGGGAAATGCAGCCAATCATGCTGGCCCGGACCATCGCCACGCTGGATCACATGCTTGAAGGGCGCTTGACGATCAACATCATCTCGTCGGATTTTCCCGGCGAAACGGCCGATAGCGCGTTGCGATACCAGCGCTCTCGCGAGGTTGTCGAAATCCTGCGCATGGCCTGGGAGCGCGACGAAATCACCTATGACGGTGAGATTTATCAGTTCAAAGACGTTTGGACCGATCCGGCCAGGCCGTACCAACAAAACGGTGGCCCGCTGATGTATTTCGGCGGCTATTCTCCGGCCGCGCTCGACCTGTGTGGGCAGCATTGCGACGTCTATTTGATGTGGCCGGAGCCCAAGGATGCGCTGGCTGACCGGATGCGCGCGGTCCATGCCGTCGCAGAGCGCTACGGCCGAACGCTGGATTACGGCCTGCGCGTTCACATGATCGTCCGCGATACCGAGGCAGAGGCGCGCGACTACGCCGAATACCTAGTCTCCAAATTGGACGACGAATATGGCCGCTTGGTTCGGGAACGGGCGCATGACAGCGGCTCACTTGGGGTCAGCCATCAGGAGCGGGCGCGCGAATTGGCCGATCAATTCGGTTATATCGAGCCGCATCTGTGGACCGGGATCGGCCGGGCGCGTTCGGGCTGCGGTGCGGCCTTGGTGGGCTCTGCCGATCAGGTCCTGAGCGAGATCGAAGCCTATCAAAAGATGGGCATCCGCGCCTTTATCTTCTCCGGCTATCCGCATCTGGACGAATGCAAGCATTTCGGCCGGCTGGTCATGCCGGAGCTAAACACCTGTTCGTTGCCGCATGCCTATGGCCGCGTGCCCGATACCGTGCCGGCGACCCCCTTGGGCCTAGGAGAGAGACGCTGATGGAACGCATTGAGTTAGGGCCGATCACACTCAGCAGGCTGGTCTATGGCATGTGGCGGCTGGGCGATGACAACGACACATCACCTGCCCATGTCCAAGCCAAGGTTGAGGCCTGCTTGGCGCAAGGGATCACCACAATGGACCAGGCCGACATCTATGGCGATTATGGCGCAGAGCAACTCCTTGGGGCTGCCCTCAGAGCCTCGCCCGGGCTGCGCGACCAGCTTGAGATCGTGACCAAATGCGACATCGTCGCACCGATCGGGAAATATTCCGATGCCCGCGTAAAATACTACGACACATCGGCGGCGCATATCCGCGCCAGTGTCGAGGCGTCGTTGCGCAATATGGCCATCGAAGTGATCGATCTGTTGCTGATCCACCGACCTGACCCGTTGATGGATCATGCCGAAACCGGCAGTGTGCTGGATGCCATGGTTGCCGAGGGCAAAGTGCGCGCGATCGGCGTGTCGAATTTCCGTCCCTGGGATTGGTCCTTGCTGCAATCTGCCATGACGCAGCCCTTGGTGACCAACCAGATCGAGCTCAGCGTTTTGGCGCATGAGGCGTTCGTGAACGGCGATATCGCGTATCTGCAACAACATGGCAAACCGCCGATGGCATGGTCGCCTCTGGCCGGCGGCGACGTCTTCGGCGCCAATCCTGTCCGCCCGGTTCTTGAGCGGATGGCCACGGCTCAGAGTGTCGGCGTCGATGCCATCGCGGTTGCCTGGCTTTTGGCGCATCCCGCGCGGATCATCCCGGTTCTGGGCACCAACAACCTCGACCGGATCGCGCAGATCAGCGACGCGATGGGCGTGACGCTCAGCCGCGAGGATTGGTTCGAGATTTACACCGCCGCTTTGGGCCGAGAGGTCGCCTGATGCGGGGAGTTTGAGGGGATCGCGATCCCCTCAAGCCCTGTCCGGGCCCGGACGGCGCGCCGATGATGGCCCCAACGGGGCTTGAAGCGGCGCGCGCCCTAGCGCAGTGCTGCGATCACACCGCGGAGTTCGGCCAACCCTTTCAGCCGCCCAATGAGCGGATAGCCCGGCTGCGCTTGCCGGTCTAAATCGCTCAACAGATCATGGCCGTGATCGGGACGGAACGGGATGACCGCATCCGCGCGTCCCGCCGATTGTCGCTGCACCTCCTCTGCCAAGAGCGCCCTGATCGTCGAGACCATATCGGTATCGCCGTCCAAATGATCGCTTTCGTCAAAGCTCGGGAGCGGCACGACAGGACCGGGATGCCGACGAGTGTTGCGCAAATGGGCAAAGTGAATACGTCCGCCGACCGCACCGATGAATTCGGCGGGGTCAAATTCCGGCCGCACCCCGAGCGATCCTGTGCAAAAGGTCACCCCATTGGCCGGGCTATCGACCGCGGCCAGCATCGCTTGGTAATCCGGCAGGGTGGACAAGATGCGCGGCAGGCCCAAAAGCGGATAGGGCGGATCGTCGGGATGGGCACAGAGCCGCAAGCCCAACCGCTCGGCCTCTGGAACGACCTCTGCCAAGAAGTCGGCGAGGTGGCGCCTAAGCCTCTCGGGCGAGATCGCCGCGTAGGTCGCCAAATGCGCGCGCACATCGTCGAGCGACCAACTCGTATCGGTTCCGGGAAGACCGGCAATGATATTGGCAATAAGCCCCGCCTTTTGCTCATCCGTGATCTCGCCCATGCGCCGGGCCGCGGCCTCCCGAACCGGTTCAGGAAAGCCCTCCGCTGCGCCGGGGCGTGCCAAAAGGTGCAGATCGAAGACGGCAAAATCGGTCAGATCGAACCGCATCGCTGTGCCGCCATGGGACAGGGGGCTGTGCAAGACCGTGCGCGTCCAGTCCAGGATCGGCATGAAATTATAGCAAATCACGCGAGGCCCGTCTGCCACGGCGATATTGCGCAGCGATTGCCGCCAAGCGTCGAGATGATCGCGCCAGGCCCCGGTTTGGGTTTTGATCGCCTCAGAGACCGGCAGGCTTTCGATGACGTCCCAGCTTAGACCTGCCGCTGCAATCTCGGCGCCGCGTTCCGTGATCTCTTGTACCGGCCAAACCTGTCCCACTGGCACGTGATGGAGCGCCGAGACAATGCCGACCGCGCCGGTTTGGCGTATTTCGGGCAAAGAGATCTTGTCGGCCGGTCCGAACCAGCGCCAGGTTTCCCTCATACGCCCTCGCGGAGGGTCATGGCGCTGTCGGTGTCGAACAGATGCACCGATGGGCTGAGATAACTCAGCGCCACCTTGTCGCCGGCTTCGACGCTCGTCTGGCCGGCATTATGCACCGTCACGCGCGTGCCATCGGCCAATGCGCCATAGAGATAACTATCGGCGCCCAATTGCTCGACGCTGGCCACCTCCATGTGGATAGGGCCGGCCGCGGCCGGTTGCAGATCGTTTGGCCTCAATCCCAAGGTCACTTTTTGGCCGGGCTGATGGCCAAAGCCGTCGATCGGCAAGGTGACTTCGTCGCCGTTGCTCAGCGTCATCAGCGACCGATCGGCCTCATGAACCACGCCTTCGAGGAAATTCATCTTAGGTGAGCCGATAAAGCCTGCCACGAAGATGTTCCGCGGCGCGTTGAACAGGTCAAGCGGGCGGCCGAATTGCTCCAGCTCACCCAGCCGCAGCACCGCGATCTTGTCGGCCATCGTCATCGCTTCGACCTGGTCGTGAGTGACATAGATCATCGTATTGCCCAGCCGCTTATGCAGGCCAGAGATCTCGCCGCGCATGTCCACGCGCAGTTCGGCATCGAGGTTCGACAGCGGCTCGTCGAAAAGGTAAACCCTCGGTTCGCGGGCGATGGCCCGGCCAATCGCCACGCGTTGACGCTGTCCGCCGGAAAGGTCCTTGGGGCGTCGATCCAGCAGCATATCGATTTGCAGCATTTTGGAGACCTGGTCGACCTTCTCGGCAATCTCGATCCGCGGCGTATTGATGTTCTCAAGCCCGAAGCTGAGATTTTGGCGCACGGTCATGTGCGGGTAAAGCGCGTAGGATTGGAACACCATGGCCAATCCCCGATCCGCCGCGGGGATGTCGTTGACGACCTCGCCGCCGATCTCGATATCGCCGCCCGTGATCGGCTCTAGCCCCGATATCATGCGCAATAGCGTGGACTTCCCACAGCCTGAGGGGCCGACAAAGACGCAAAATTCTCCATGCGCGATCTCGAGATCAATCCCTTTGATCACATGGGCCGCACCATAGGATTTGCGCACATCCTTGAGCTCAATGGAAGCCATGGGGTCTTCTCTCGTCTGTCTTGCCCGCAGAAAGTAGCGACGCTGCGGATTTGGGGAAAGATGAGGCGGTCATTCGGGGACCACCTGTGCCGCTTCGAACATATCCTCGATCGCGGCGAGCACCTCTGGGATGCCGTCCAGGGCATCGGGGGAGGGGTCGCAGCCATGTGCAATCTCGTCGAGGGAGCAGGGAAATATGTTTCCTGCGGTGAATCCCACCCATCGGATGTCGACATTCGGCCGTAGCTCCGTTTCGTCGCCCGCGAAGGAGAGTGTGCGGATGGAGCATTGTTGGCTGCAATGGGGGCAAAGCGGAGCGCCGCAGGAGGTCAAGACATGCCGGCCGTGCAGGAGGGGTCGGTTTGATAGAAGCCGGAACGGCCTGAAGCCTTGCGCGTCGGCATCTCCTGCGCTCAAAACCCAAAAATCGTCGTTATAGGCGTGTTCGGTTTCGACGGCGTCAAAGGGTGGGTAATCGCCCAGCCCGTGGGCAAGCGCATCGCCGAGATGTCGCTCAGCGTGATCCGGGGTTAGCCAATATGCGCTGCTTGTCGCCGTTAGCCGCGTATTGCTGAGCACATAGGGTTCGGCTGGATCCCGCATCGGCGGCATCGTTTCCGCCAGACCGTAAAACCGCAGGAGGGCGTCGCAGCACAAGATCGACACGCGCCCGCGGTCCTGGAAGGATCGGGCGGAGGGTTCATTGGCGGACGACCCGTCATAGAACCGACCGGCGCCTGCGGTGGCCCCCGATCCGGTGTGCGCGGCAACGGTTTGGGCGTTCGGAAAGTAGTAGACTTCGGAGCCCAGCACATAGGTGTTGTAGCCCATGGGGAACAGAGCGCAGTCGGTGATCTCACATAGCTCGTCCCAGGTCTCCAGAGCTTCCAGGCGGCCATCCCCAAGCTCTTGCAAGCTCTGCGCCGCCGCCGGCGCGCAGGCGACAGCAAGTGCAGCGATGAGGTCACGTAGCCTCATTTACCCCCCGTAGATGCGATGCCAGTGGCGATGTATTTTTGCAGGAACATAAACACCATTGCGATCGGCAAGAGCGTCAGGACCGTCATCGCCAAAAGCGATGTCCAATCGGTCTGAAGTTCACCCTGAAAGGAGTTGAGCGCCAATTGCAGCGTAAAGTTCTCTGTCCGGGTCAAAACGATCAGCGGCCAGAGGAAATCGTTCCAGCGCCACATGATGGCCAGGATCGCCAGCACCGCGATGGCCGGTGCCGATAGCGGCACGATGATGCGCCAGAAGATCTTCCATTCGCTGGCCTTGTCCATCCTTGCGGCATCCAAGATCTCGTCTGGAATTGTGATCATATATTGCCGAAGGAGGAACACGCCCGTCGGCGTGGCCGCGCCGGGGATGATCACGCCCCAAAGCGAATTGAACATGCCAAGTTCGGTCACGATCAAAAATAGCGGCACCAAAACCACCGTTTGTGGGATCATCAGCGTGCCGATGACAAGCAATAGCACCACTGTGCGTCCTCGGAATTCGTATTTCGACAGTGCAAAGGCGGCCATCGAGTTCACGAGCAGCATCAAAAGCGTTGCGGTGACGGTGATGAAAGTGGAATTCCAAAAAAACCGCAGGAAGTTAAATCGCTCGAACAGCTCAGCATAGTTGTTGGTTGCGAATGCCACGCTTTCAATCGGCGCGAGATCCTCGGCTGGCAGGCGGATGCGGGTTTCCGGATCATCCGGGCGCACCACCTCAGCCCGGCCCGCACCACGTCGGGTCTGCGCCACGATCTCGCCGGCAACCTCCGACTCCGATGCCTCCGACACCGTAAATAGCACGAGAGGTTCTTCAAAACCCGTCACGTCGACCGTTTGCTGTTCATACGGCAAAAAACGCGGCGGAAACCGGTCCAACTCGTTTTGGGTCTTGAAGCTCGACAACACGAGCCACACCACCGGCCCGAACATCAAAAAGATGCCAAGCGTGAGATAGCCATAGCTGACCCAGTCGGTCCAATGCAGCCGGCCTTTGCCTCGGGTCGCGGTCAAAAAGCCCCAGACACCGCGCAGGCCGCCGTCGGAGATATCAGCCATCGACGTTCCTCCGGTTGACCCAAAGCTGCACCAAGGTCAGCATCACCAAAACAATGGCCACCATCAGCGAGGCGGCGGCGGCCAGGCCGAAGAGGCGCGGCGCCCCGGCGAAACCTTCTTCGTAGATATATTGAATGATGAAGGTCGTGGCCGTGCCCGGCCCGCCACCGGTAAAGGCATAGACCTCATCGAAGGTCTGTACGCCGCGGATAAGCGCCAAAACCAGCACGACCAGCATCGTCGGCGATAAAAGCGGCATCGTGATGCGTGAAAAGACGCGCCAGGCCGATGCGCGGTCCATGATGGCCGCTTCGTAGACATCGCGCGGAATGGCCTGGAGGCCGGCCAGTAGAATGAGCGTGTAGAACCCCATATTCGCCCAAACGGAGATGAATACGGACCATCCAAAGGCCCAATCGGCCTCGACAAGCCAATTGATCCCGCCAGGACCGGCCCAGTCGAGCAGCGCATTAAGCACGCCTTCGCGCTGAAGGATCCATTTCCAGATCAGCGCCACAACCACAGGGGACAAAAGAACCGGGAAGAAAAAAACCGACCGAAAAAAGCCGCGCGCCCTAATCTCGCGGTTTAGGATCAAGGCTGTCATCAAGGCGAAGCCGACCATGAACCCAACCTGCAAGGTCACAAACCATGCGGTGTTCCAGACCGCCCGCCAAAACTTGTCTTCGCGGCATGTATTTGGATCAAGATAGCTGCCGCAATCGGTCAGCGTCGCGAAATTTCGAAATCCCACATCCGGCCGATCTGCCAAAAGCACGTTGTCGCCGCCGGTCATGGCGTAGGACACGTTTAAGATCACCGGCAAAAACGCAAAAAGGCCGAAGAGAAGGAGGTTCGGCGCAAGAAAGGCCCAGGCCATGCCTTTAAGCCCGAAACCGCGCTGGATGGGGGCGAGAATGATCTCGACCACCCGCATAATGGGATTGAGGATCGCTAGCATTGCAGGAACGGCCCCGGGCGGTCGCTGAAACCGCCCGGAGCGATAAGCGTTATTGGCTTTCGGCCATCGCTGCGGCGAGGTCTTCCTCCATCCGGGCAACAGCTTCGCTGACCGACAATTCACCTACGATCGCTTGGCTCACCCGCTCGACCGTGATGCCGAACATGGCCCGGTTCCCGGGATAGCCCTGGTACCAAAACGCGGCCGGATCAACCGCCGGAAGCGCGCCGGCAAACCCGTTGAGCGCGGCTTGCGCTGCCTCGGACGCGCCTTCGAATTCCACGCCGGCGCCTGCAACGCCCAAATGGGCCGGCAAGTTCCGCGTGCGCGCGGTCACTTCGGCATAGATGTCTTCCTGCGCGAGAAAGTCGATCAGCGCCGCCACAACCTCGGGGTGCTCGGTTTGCTCAAAACCGACGATGCCGGCACCGCCGGGCATGCCGGAGCACGGCCCTGCCGGGCCGCAGGGCGAGCCCACGACGCGCCAGTCGAAGAAGTCTCCGACTTGTTCATCCATCCGGCCGACCTGCCATGAACCGGAATAGTAGAACACAATCTCACCGTTGATAAATTCAGCGGCCGCGTCTTGATAGCTCGATCCGCCTTGGCCGGCCCATACATCGCGCGCGATGGTGCCGTCCTCATGCCAGGCGACGAATTGTTCGACAAACGCCGCAAAGCCTTCATCGCTCAACGTCGGGCCGTCGGGGCCGTTAAGTGCCGCGCCGTAGGACACGGCCGGGCCGGCTACGCGGTGGCCGGAGCGGTCGATTGCCATCGGGAAGTCCGCGTCGGTGGCTTCTGCCACGGCAACAGCGGCAGCCGCCCAATCGTCCCAAGTTGCGCCTTCGCCGGGCAAGTCCACACCGGCCTGTTCAAAGAGCGTGGCATTGACGAACGGCCCCGTGATCGTGAGCTGGCTGTGCATGCCATAATACCCCTGCCGGTCGCCGGCGCGGTACCAATTCAGCGTCTCGCCAAAGCTTTCGTCCCAATAGGCTGTGTCGATATAGGGTGTGAGATCGAGGTAATATTCGTTCAGGCCGCCCAAATCGACGACTTTTGCAAGGTCCGGACCCGTCCCTGCGGCAAGCTGAACCGGCAGGTTTTCCCCGATGGCTTGGAACGGCACCACGTCAACGACGACATCGACACCGTCATTTGCCGCTTCGAACCGGCTCAGCACATCTTCGTAAACTTCGCATTCATTGCCGTCCGAGTAGCACATGAAGCGGATTTCCTGTGCCATCGCAGGTGCAGTGATTGCTGCAGCCAGCGTCGTGGCCAGGGCAGTCGAGGCGAATCTCTTCTGCATCACTTTGTTTTCCTCCCAAGTATTTTCCTGCATTTGCAGGGTTTTATCGAATTGGCCCAGGGCCTGGGCCGCCAGACACCGACACAGTGCCGTGTTCTCGGAGTGTGGTAAAGCACTTGTGTATCACTTTGCCACCAAAACGGCCAAAGGCCCCTGGTTACTCCGGTTGCCAACCTTTGTAGATTGCAACGTCTGGGGCAAGCGGTAAAGAGAGACCTGCGCCGCGCGAGGCGGCGGCGTAAATGGCTGAAACCAGTTCGACCGAACGGCGTCCATCCTGGAGCGTCACCGCATTGGTTGTGTCGCCGGCAATCGCATCGGCAACCGATGACAAGTAGCCGGCAAACCCCACGGATGCGCGCGACTGACGCGCGACCACCCAATCGACCTGGCCTTGATCGGCGGGGTCGCGGGCGGTGAAGGTCCAGCCGCCCGTGGCCGGGGCATAGGGTTCGGACCCGCTTGTTGCGGTCAGGCCCTCAAAGACAAAGTTCAGCCGGCTGGTATTGGCCGCCGCGCCCAAGGTGACCGAGGAGCTCGCCAAGGCGCCATTGGCGAACCGCAGCGAGATGGCCGCACAATCCTCGGTCTCGATCGGGTTGATGCGGGTGTCGATGACCGCCTGAACATGCGCCACATCGCCGAAATAGCGCATCAAGAGATCGTGGTTGTGGATCGCATGACCCAGAACCGCGCCGCCCATCTCACCTTTCCAGGTCCCCCGCCAGGGAACGGCGTAATAGTCGAGCCCACGGTTCCAATGCGTCTCCACCGATGCGACTTGCGGGGTGCCGACCAGACCCGCCTCGATCAGCGCATCCAACGCAGCGGTCGCCGGGCCGAACCGGTATTGGAACACCGGAAACACCCGTGCCGTGCCCTTGGCTTCGGCCGCAGCCAGGGCGTCGCAATCGGCAAGTGAGGCCGCCATCGGCTTTTCGACGATGACATGCTTGCCCGTTTCAAGCGCGCGAATGGCAATTGGCACATGAAGATGGGGTGGCAAACAGATATCGATCAACGCAATTTCTGGGTCTGACAGCGCGACGGCCACATCATCGGAGACCTGTGGACCGGTATCGCCATCCAGGATCGTGTAGGCGCGCGCGGTGTCGAGATCGATCACCCATTTAACCGTGAAGCGACCGGGCAATGCACGATATCCGGCAAGATGTTCGCGGCCAATGCCCGCGCCCAGCACCGCGACCGGGATCACGAGGCACCTGCCTCGGCCCATTCTTGCGCGCGTAACGCCAAGTCCATCACCGTGAAATAATGCGCCTGGGTCGGCAAGCTGGCCATGCCATCTTCGACATCGTCCAAAAAATCCCGAAACCACGGCAGACCGGCATCCGAAGCATCGATGTTCTCGCACCGCTGGCCATTGACGAGGATCAGATGGTCGGTGCCCGGGCGCCCGCCGACATCGACGTATTTTCGCAGCTCGATATACCCTTCGGTGCCGAGGATCGTCAGCCGGCCATCGCCCCAATTGGGCAAGGCATCGGGCGTGTACCAATCGACGCGGATATAGCCACGCCCTTCCGGCGCGCTCAGGGCGATCTCGCCGAAATCCTGCAATCCCGGCGCCTCGGGATTTGCGAAATTGCCAACGCTGGCCAAGGTGATCTCAGCCGCCTCGGCACCGGTGAAATGCAAAAACTGATCGATCTGATGGCTGGCGATGTCGGTCAGGATACCACCATAAGCCATGCGGTCGAAAAACCAGTCCGGCCGGGTCTTGCGGTTCAGCCGATGTGGGCCCAGCCCGACCGTTTGCACGACCTTACCAATGGCGCCTTCGGCCACCAATTCACTTGCACGCGTAACCGCAGGAACTTCAAAACGTTCAGAAAAGTCGACCGCCCATATGCGCCGCGTACGGGCTTGGACCAGGCGCAATTGAGCCAATTGCTCGGTCGTGGTGCAGCCTGGCTTGTCCACCATGACATGTTTGCCCGCCTCCATTGCATCAATTGCCAAACCGGCCCGGTCGCGCGGGATCGCAGCGATCAAAATGATGTCGATGCTCGGATCGGCCAGCATCGCGTCTCGGTCCAGGCGCGGCACGTCGGGAAAGCGCTCGACAAAGCCGGCAAGGGTCCCGGGCTCGCCTTCGGTCCACCAGCCCGCGAACTCCGCCCCCGCATTCGCGAGGTTCTGCGCCATGCCATAAATGTGGCGATGATCGAGACCAAGGGCGGCAAATCGTAGGGTCATGGGGTCTCCACAGGCATTGTGTGGCCATGCCTGGCCGACAGGACAATCGCATCGATAAGCGCGTGTGCCATGAGCGCGGCGCGTCCGGTTACCATTGGCGGGCGATCATGATCAAGCGCATCTAAAAAGTCCTCCAAGATGCCCTGATGCCAGGCATGGGTGAAAGCCATCGGATCGGCGCCGCCCCCGGTTGCGGCATTGGCGCCATAGGACGCCTGGCGCCCGTCTTGCCAATGGACCTGGCACATCCCTTCGCCCAAGCGCAGGCTTCCGGCTTCGAAATGCAACGTGATCGTTTCCGGCCCGCCGGGAAAGCTCGCAGTTGAGGCCGTCAACCAACCCACGGCGCCGGTTTCGAAGGTCAGCCCCGCTGCGGCGACATCCTCGGCCTCCATCTGGTGGAACCGGGTCGTGGCGGTCATCGCGTTGACCTCGCTGACAGGCCCGGTGAGCGACAGGGCCAGATCGATGGTGTGGATGGCCTGGCTGATCAAAACGCCTCCGCCGTCCCGGGCATAGCTGCCACGACCGGGTTCGTCGTAATAGTCTTGCTCGCGCCACCACGGCACGCAGATCTCGGCCAGCCGCAACGGGCCGAGCGTGCCGCTTGCGACAAGCTCCGTAGCCTTCTGAGATGCGGCGCGGCAGCGATGCTGGAACACGATGCCCAAGGGCACGTTGGCGGCCTCGCACAGGGTAACGACGTGTTCGGCCTCCGCGCTGTCACGCGCCACGGGCTTTTCCAAGAGGATGGGTTTTCCCGCCGCCGCTAGCGGCTCGATCAGCCCCAGCCGCGCATCGGGCGGCGTGGCAATGATTGCAAAATCAATCTCAGGATCGGCGGCAATGGCTGCGGCATCGGCCAAGACGCGCGGCGCGGTGCCTAAAAGGCCGCCCGCCTCTTCGGCAAAGCTCTGGGCGCGCTCCGGCCTGCGGGCTGCGACCGCCGATAGCGCCACGCCGCTGGCATCGCGCAAGGCCAAAACATGGGTACGTGCCACCATGCCTGTCCCGATCAGTGCCGCTTGCCGAGTCATCGCATCCTCCTGCAGCGATAGGGGCAGGTGACGGACGCTAGTGCAAGGCTTTGGTTAGAAATTCCAAAACGCCGCGCCGCATGTCGGGACTTTCGGCATGACCCAGACCTGGCGCAATCAGCGTCGTCAGCCGATCCGGCGCGGAGCTGTAGGCGGCGGTGACGTCAGCCAAGCCGATTTCCAGCGCGCGCATCGGCGTCAACGGATCGCGCCGCCCGGCACAGATCATTTGCGGCCGCGGTGCGACCAAGCCTGCAATCTGGCCCGTGCGGGCCAATGGCAACAGCCCGGGAACAGTCATGTAGGCACCATGCAGATCATGCGCGTCCGCCTCTATGAGCGCGGCCAAATCCGCGAAACACGCGATATGCGCGGTGGCGGCGATCTCCGGCTCTAACGCGGCGAGCCAATAGGCCTGTGTGGCCCCCATCGACAGACCGAGCGTTGCGACCGGGCCGATCTTGGGCAGCGCTTTGAGCCAGTGAAACCCGGCCGAAAGCTCCGCCAGCATGCGACCGAAAAGCGGTTTCCCCGACCAGAGCCCGGCCTTGGCCGCGGCACTTTCGCCGATGTCTTGGCGGCTGCCGAAACAGGGCATGTCCAGGCAAAAGGCGGCAAATCCGGCCTTAGCCAGGTCTGGGCCGTAAGGTCCTTGCAAGGCCGGCCGTCCTCGCCGCAATTCATCGCAGCCGACGGTGTAGGTGTTGCCATGCGCATGGCAATAAAGCACGGCCGGGGCGGGATGATCCGGCGCGATCATCCAAGCTTTGCTGTGCGCGCCGTCGCTGAACTCGATATCGAGCGCCTGCCATCCAGCCGTGGCGTTCGCGTCCGGGCGTGGCGTGGCTTGCAGTTCAAGCCGCTGGTTACCCAAAACTGCGCGAAGCTTTTCCCTGAGTTCGGCCATGCCTGCCACTCAGCGCCTGATCGGCGTGCGCGTCAACCGGCGGCTGCCAAAAGCGCTGCATTCCCGCCGGCCGCCGTGGTGTCGACGCATAAGTGACGCTCCAGCACCAGGAATGGTCCCGGGTCCGCTGCCGTGATCAAGGGGATGATTGCGCCCGGCCGCGCGCTGAGCGCGACCCTTATGGATCGCGCAAAGCTGTCATCGCCCCACCACAGGACGGCATCGAGATTGCCGGCGTCACGAAGCCCCGCGAGGTCGACGGGCTCTGCGATCGCAAGGGCTGCACAGCCGGCGGTTTTTGCCAGATCGGCCTGCCGCGCGGCGGCCTCCGCACCGGGCCCCAAACACAGGACGCGGCCCCTGGGATAAACCCACAAGGTATTGGCCTCGCCCGTGGGGCCAGGCATAGCGGTTTCGCGGCGGGGTGCCGCCAGAGGCGGCGCAAGGGTTTGTAATTTTTGACAAAGCGCAGGCGCATTCAGCGGCACCTTTGGGTTCGCGTCATGCGGCACATCTGCGCGGCCCTGCGCGCTTTGGGTAAAGCGCGGCAGGTAATGCGGCCCGCCCGCTTTGGGCCCGGTGCCGGATAAACCTTCGCCGCCAAAAGGTTGGCTGCCCACGACCGCGCCAATCTGGTTCCGGTTGACGTAGATATTGCCCGCGCGCACATCGCGCGTCACCATCTCTACCCGATCGTCAATGCGCGAATGCAGCCCGAAAGTCAGACCGAAGCCGCGCTGATTGATGGCGTCTAAGACCTCTGGCAACGCGGCTGCGCGAAAGGTCGCTACGTGCAAGACAGGGCCAAAGACCTCCCGTTCCAACGCGCCAATGCCTCCCGGCAGATCGATCAATGTGGGGCCGATGAAATGGCCGCCAGCGGGGGCGCAAAGGCTCTTGATCACGCGCCCGTCCTTGCGTGCCGCGTCGATATGGCGGGCGATATCGCTTTGGGCCGTTTCGGAGATCACCGGGCCGACATCGCACGCGGCATCCTGCGGGGCACCGACGACGAGTTCGTCCATCGCGCCCTTCAGCATCTCCAAAAACGGCGCAGCGATATCGTCTTGCAGATAGAGCATGCGCAAGGCCGAACAGCGTTGCCCAGCCGATTGAAACGCAGAGGCCATGATGTCGCGGACGGCTTGTTCGGGCAGGGCCGTTGAGTCGACGACCATCGCGTTCAACCCGCCCGTTTCAGCGATCAATGGTGCGGCGGGCGGCAGGTGCTGGGCCATTGCGCGATGGATGGTCTGTGCCGTCGCGGTCGAGCCTGTGAAGGCCACCCCCGCAATGCGTGGATCGCAGGTTAGACCGGCCCCAATTGTCGCGCCGGGCCCAGGCAAAAGCTGCAATGCGGTGTCCGGCACGCCGGCTTTGTGCAAAAGCATCACCGCCTTGGCTGCGATCAGCGGCGTCGCTTCGGCCGGTTTTGCCAGGACCGCATTGCCGGCCGCCAATGCAGCGCTGATCTGTCCGGTAAAGATGGCCAGCGGGAAATTCCACGGGCTGATGCAGGTGACAACGCCCAAGCCCGGCGTCGTGAGATGCGCGCTTTGCGCGGCGTAATACCGCAAGAAATCCACAGCCTCGCGTAACTCGGCAACGGCATCCAAAAGCGTTTTACCGGCCTCACGCGTGAGAAGCGCAAAGAAGCTGCCGGCATTTTGTTCATAAAGGTCGGCAGCCCGTGTAAGCGCCGCCGCAAGACCGGGCGCCGGGGCCGCACGCTTCAACGCCGCCGCAAGGTCATCCGGCCCAGCCTCGGTCAGTTGGCCGACGATATCGTTTGGATCAGCGGGGTTGCGAATATCGCGGGTCTCGCCCGAAAGCCCAATGCCTGCCTGCCAGGTGTCGTCCATATGCGCATCCCGCAGCGCCTCGGCGTTTTGGCGGTCCACGCGGTCCCAAAGATCCCATCCTTGTGAGTTGACCCGTTCCGGCGCGAAAAGCGCGGCAGGTGCTGTGACGGCCGGGTTCTCGCGCGCCTGTTCCAGCGCCGCGAACGGGCAGGCGGCAACGGTTTCTGGCGGCACCTTTGCATCCAAGACTTGATTGACAAAAGACGAATTCGCCCCGTTTTCCAAAAGCCGGCGCACCAGATAGGCGAGCAAGTCGCGATGTGCTCCAACCGGTGCGTAAATCCGGCACCGTGCGCCGACATCTTCGCACAGAATTGCGTGCAGGTCCTCGCCCATCCCATGCAAGCGCTGGAATTCGAAACGGCGGTCCCCGGCCATGCCCAAAATCGCGGCCGCCGTATGGGCATTATGGGTGGCAAATTGCGGATAGAGCCGGTCGCTGCGGTTCAACAAGAGGCGCGCGCAACAGATATAGGCAACATCGGTGGCCGCTTTGCGGGTATAGACCGGAAACTGCGCCAGACCTTCGACCTGGGCGCGTTTAATCTCGCGATCCCAATAGGCCCCTTTGACCAGGCGCACCATAACGTGACGATCCTGCGCTTCTGCGTGGGCATCCAGCCAATCAATCACCGCTGCTGCGCGCTTGCCATAGGCCTGGACAACGACACCAAGGCCGGTCCATCCGGCTAAGGTGGGATCGGCCAAAAGCGCCGCGATCACATCAAGCGACGGCATCAGCCGTTCCGCTTCTTCGGCATCGATGTTTAAGCCCATCCCCGCGGCTTTGGCGGCACGCGCCAAGGGCAGAACCCGTTCGATCAATTCACCTAGCCGCGCGCGCTGCGGTTCTTCATAGCGTGGATGCAGGGCCGAGAGTTTGATTGAAATTCCAGGGTTCTCGCGGATATCTTTCGATCGGCAAAGCGGCGCCAAGGCTGCGATGGCATCGCTATAGGCGGAATGGAATGCATCCGCATCAGCCTGCGTCAAAGCGGCCTCGCCCAGCATGTCGTAGGAATACGTGTAGCCTTTTGCCTCCCATTCGGCGGCCCGTGTGCTGGCATCGCCAATCGTCTCGCCAAGCACAAAATGACTGCCCATCTCGCGCATGGCACGGGCGACGGCGGCGCGGATCACCGGCTCACCAAGCCGGCGCAGAACGCCGCGCAACGTGCCGGCCACGCCTTCGCCATCTTGCAGCACGCGGCCCGTCAGCATCAGCGCCCAAGTTGAGGCATTGACCAAGACCGAGGACGAGCCGCCTAAATGCGCGCCCCAGGCAGATGGGGCGATTTTGTCTTCGATCAGGGCATCGATCGTGTCGGCATCGGGCACACGTAGCAGCGCTTCGGCGAGGCACATCAGCGCAATGCCTTCGCGTGTTGATAGCCCGTATTCGGCCAAAAACGCCTCCATCAGCCCCGGCTTGCCTTGGCCGCGAATGCGCGCGATCCAGTCCGCCCCTCGGGCCACAGCGTGCTGGCGCAATGCCGCATCTGGCCCGGCGCGGTCGATCAACGCGCGCAAAACTTCGGCTTCTGGCAGGATATGCGCGGCCGCGATCTGCGCGCGGGTCGGGTTTGCGTGCTTCATCCGCATAGAATAGCGGGATTGGCGCAGGAATATTCCCTTGACTTGTGGCCGTCGCAGGCCGATGTCGCGGATATGGATGAAAATTCAGCCAATATTCCTGACCGCGTGCTAGAACTCGACGCATTCGATCAGAGAATTCTCGCAGAGCTTGCCGCAGATGGTCGCCTGCCGGTGACCGAACTTGCCCGCCGCGTCGGTCTTTCGAAAAGTCCAACGCAGGTGCGGGTCCGGCGGCTGGAGACGGATGGCTATATTTTTGGCTACCGCGCTGTGCTCAATCCGGCCAAGTTGAACCGCGACCATGTCGCCTTTGTCGAAGTGCGCCTCGGCGATACCCGCGAGGCGGCCTTGTCGGCCTTTAATGCGCGTGTGCAGGCGATCCCCGAGATCGAGCAATGCCATCTCATTGCCGGGGCTTTTGATTACCTGTTGAAGGTTCGCACGGCCGACATTCAAAGCTACCGGCGCGTCCTTGGCACGTCGATTTCCAATCTTCCGCATGTGGTCCAGACATCGACCCATGTTGCGATGCAGGCGGTGCGAGAGGCTGGGCTTTAGGCGATTTCCGCCAAATGCGCTGCGCAGCCGGCAAGTGCCGCGTAGTCATCGGCAACGAGCGAGACGCCAAATTGCGCCACGAATTTGCCGAACCGGCCTTTGGCGGCCATCGCTTCGGCAAAGCCGAAAGGTTCGAGCCAGGGTGCGAGGTTGCGGGTCACGCCGCCGACCAGGTAGATGCCGCCTTTGGGCAGAGTGATTAAGGCCAAATCTCCCACCACGGCGCCCAAGAGTTGGACGACCATTCGCACGGTTTCTTGCGCCTCGCCATCGCCTGCATCCAGCGCGGCCATCACCTCTTGTGCCGGCTTTGGCGTACCATGCAGCGCCGCATGTACTTGCGAAATGCCGCGGCCCGACAGGGCCTCTTCGACATCGGCAAAGCCGAATGTCTTGGTCAGATACGCGATCACGCGATCTGCCGCGGCGCCCACTGAGGGCAAACTGATATGCCCAGCCTCAGAGGGCATCACAACGCGCCCGGCCTCTGTTTCGATCACGGGGGCCGCGTTAAACCCGGTGCCCACGCCGACAACCAGTTTGGTGGCGTCCGGTGCTGCCGGCGGATGCGGTACAACCTCAACAACCTGATTGGCCGCGGCGAAGCCGATGGCATGGCCTTGCGCCTGCAAATCGTTCAGGACACTCACGCGCGGGACGCTGAGCGTGTCGCGCAGCAAGTCCGGGCTGATCTTCCAATCCAGGTTCGTCAGCGTCACCGAGCCGTGCCGAACCGGACCCGCCCCCGCCGCGCATGCGCCCGATAAAGCGGCCCGGTCCAGATCAATCTCGGAGAGGTACCGCTGAAGAACCTCGCCAAACCCCGCCGCCTGCGCATTGGCATAACGGCGGATCGAACTGGTATCGAGCGCGCGGCTTCGTGCCAAGGCAACGCGGGTGTTGGTGCCGCCGATATCGGCAACAAGCACCAAATCAGTCATCGGCCAGGTCCTTTGCCTTTCTGCCACCAATCGGCCAATGCGTGATACGAAGCTTTTGGCGTGCGCGCCAGGGTTTCGAAATCGACATGAACAAGTCCGAAGCGTTTGTCATACCCCAGGGCCCATTCGTAATTGTCCAATAGGGACCATACGAAATAGCCGTTGACAGGGATACCCTGTGCGATTGCCTCTCGGACCGATCCGAGATGTCGGTTGAGATACTCGATCCGGTCTTGGTCCTGCGCCGCGTTGGCCGAGGCCATGCCATTTTCGGTGACGTAGATCGGCAAATCGCCGGAATAAAGAGCCGCGGTTCGACGCAGAAAATCGCCCAAGCCCTCGGGATAGATCTCCCAGTCCATTTGCGTTTTCGGCAGTGGCCCGGTCACTTCGCGGTAGTTCGGCCAAGGACCGTCGGCATGGACCAGCAACTTGCGCGTGTAGTAATTTAGACCCAGCCAATCGAGCGGCGCGGTGATCGTGGTAAAGTCATCCTGCCAGCCTTTTGGCAGATGCGGCGCGAGCCCGTCGAGGACCAAGTCCGGATAGCGCCCGAGAAAGAGCCCAGACAGAAACGCATGGTTATAGATTGCATCATAGCGCGCCGCGGCCGCGATTGACGCCGCACTTTCATCGGCGGGTGCGGCCCATTCGAGATTGCACACCGCGCCCAGGTTTTTCATGCCCAAGCCGCGCATCACCTCAATCGCGCGCCCATGGCTCAGCAGCACATGATGCATTGCGCGTGCGGTGGCGCGAATGTCGCGCAAACCGGGGGCGTGGTGGCCGTCGAAATGGCTGAGCCACGCAACGCACCAAGGCTCATTTATCGGAGCGACCGACCAAACCCTATCGCCGATCCGCGCCATCACGGCATGCGTGAAATCGGCAAACCAATGTGGCATATCGGCATTTCGCCAGCCGCCCAAATCGGCCAAAGGCTGCGGCAATTCCCAATGATAAAGTGTGGCGGCTGGCTTTATCCCGCGCGCGAGCAGCCCGTCGACCAAACGATCGTAGAAATCCAAACCGGCGCCGTTTACGGCGCCTGTGCCTTCGGGCAGCACCCGCGCCCAAGATGTGGAAAACCGGTAGGCATCGGCGCCAAGCGCGGCGATAAGGTCTAGGTCTTCTTCAAGCCGGTTCAGATGATCGCACGCCAAATCACCATTTTCGGCCCGCACGACGTTGCCGGGCGTGGCGGCAAAACTGTCCCAATGCGTCAGCCCCGCGCCGCCTTGGGCATGACCTTCGATTTGGTAGGCCGAGGTTGCAACACCGAATAGAAAATCGGTCGGAAAGTCCTGCCGGGATAATGCCATCGATGTTGTCCTTATACGGCCGGGCCGGTTGTGCGACCAAGTGTCAGCTCCACGGGCCACAGCTCTTGCAGCGGGCCCTGCTGCGGCGCGTCGATCAAGCTCATCAACATTTCCGCCGCGCGTCGGCCGGCGTCTCGGATCGGGCTGCGTGTGGCGGTAAAGGCCAGGCCGTCCCCACCATTTCGCAGGTAGGACAAAACATCGTCATGGGTAATCAAAGAAACCTCGCGGCCAAGCGTTAAGCCGCGATGCGCCACTGCGCGCCGCACGCCGATCGCGGAGAGGATCGATGAGGTCAGAAAAGCTGTGGGCGCATCGTCTAGATCGAGCATGGCATTGGCGCTGCGATAGCCAAATTCTTCTGTCATCTCATCGCAGGTCACCCAGGCAGGGTTGGGGCTGACCCCGCGCGCCTGCAAGGCCGCGTCGTAACCTTGACGACGACGATGCGCGAAATCGAACACTTCAAGCCCGTTGATCAGGCCGATACGACAATGACCCAGATCGATCAAAAAGTTGGTGGCGTGTTCGAACGCGGCTCGGTTTTGAATGTCGAGCCAGGAACATGTCTCTGACCCTGCGCTGCGGCCATGAACGATAAACGGAAGACCGAGCGATTTCAGAAGTGGGATGCGCGCATCGGTGACACGGGGCCCATGCACCATCAGCCCGTCGACCGACCCGTTCGAGGCCAACTTACGATAGGCGGCCTCGACCTCGTCGACGCCGACAATCGATAACAGCAGATCATAGCCTTCACGCGCATAGACCTCGCCGGCGCTGGCCAGAAAATCCGAAAAGATCGGGTTGACCATCTGATGCTGGTCCGACAGCGGAATGACATGGCCGACTGTCATCGAACGCCCCGTGGCTAAGCGCTGCGCACGGGTGTTGGGTTCGTAATGTGCCGCGCGCGCGGCTTTGAGCACGCGGGCGCGGGTTTCGGCGCGAACCTCGGGATAGCCATTCAGCGCACGCGATACGGTGGTCTGAGACAAATTGAGAGAGGCTGCCAGCTCTTTCAGATTCATGGAAAGACGTCCAAAGCGCTTAGAATTCCTTTGATCGTAGCCACGCATGTGCGCGCTGTCAAAGCCATGAGTTGAGAGATCGTTGTTAACGCTGCTAAAAAAGTGATGTACTGTAAAGGTCAGACAAGCATGTTGACTCTGCAACCAACTTGCAGGACTTTAGCAGTGACTCAAAGCGCTTTGAAAAAAAGAACTGGCGTCATAGGGTAGAGTTGCCCAAACAGGGTGGCACAACGAATGGGAGGATTTCATGAAGACTTCGCTTTACGCGAGCGTCGCAGCCCTTGCGCTGTCGACAAGTGTGGCGCAGGCCGATGGTCACTTGGTCTTTGACGTGGGCGATGGCGCGTTCAATTGGGACAGCTATCAAACCTTTGCCGACAGCTTCGATCTGACGGGGCAAACATTGGACGTGTTCGGCCCTTGGCGCGGCGATGACCAGGAATTGTTCGAAAATCTGGAGGCGTATTTCGAGGCCGCAACGGGTGCCACGGTGAATTACGCGTCGTCCGAGACCTATGAACAGCAGATTGTGATCGATACCGAGGCCGGCAGCCCACCCGACATCGCCATCCTGCCGCAGCCGGGGCTGATCCAGAACCTGGTCACGGCCGGATATGTCGCGCCGCTTGGTGAGGACACGGCGGCATGGCTGAGCGACAATTACGCCGCCGGCGATAGCTGGGCCGGGATCGGCAGCTTTACCGGACCGGACGGCGACACGGCACTTTATGCGTTTCCGTTCAAGGCAGATGTGAAATCTCTGGTATGGTTCTCGCCGGACAATTTCGACGATTTCGGCTATGACGTGCCGGAAACCCAGGAAGACTTGCGTGCCCTTGAGGAGCAGATCATTGCCGATGGCGGCACGCCCTGGTGCATCGGGCTGGGTTCTGGTGGTGCGACGGGCTGGCCAGCGACCGATTGGATGGAAGACTTGATGCTGCGGGCCCATCCGCCCGACGTCTACGACGCCTGGGTCGCCAACGAGATCCCGTTCACGGACGAACGTGTCGTGGCGGTGATGGAGCAGTTCGGCGAGATCGCGCGCAACGACGCAATGGTCGTGGGCGGTTCTGACGGCGTGGCATCGATTGACTTCCGCGACAGCCCGGACGGGATGTTTGCTTCGCCCCCGCAATGCTTCATGCACCGTCAGGCGTCCTTCATTCCGACGTTCTTCCCCGATGAGGTCGAGATCGGGATTGATGCCGACTTCTTCTACTTCCCGCCATCGAGCGAAGTTGACCTGGGCAATCCGGTGCTTGGCGCCGGGACACTCGCCTTTATCACCGATGACAATGACGCCTCGCGCGCCTTTATCGAGTTCCTGAAGACGCCGATCGCGCATGAGATTTGGATGGCGCAGTCCGGCTTTTTGACACCGCATAGCGGCGTGAACACGGAGCTGTTCGGCGATCCGACCCTGCGGCAGATGAACGACATCTTGTTAAATGCGACGACGTTCCGCTTCGACGGCTCTGACTTGATGCCGGCGGGTGTCGGGGCTGGGTCGTTCTGGACCGGCATGATCGACTATGTCGGCGGTGCAGATGCCGCCACGGTTGCGCAAGAAATCCAGGATAGCTGGGACGCGCTCGACTAACGATCACATCAAGCGCCTGGGGCCGACGGCCCTGGGCGCTTTGATCGCGCGCGCTTGTTCGAGGGGGAGGCACGTCCATGCATCCGGCAATTACCGGCCTAATCACGATCATCGTTGGCGTCGGTGCCTGCGTTGCTTATTTCTACGCCTCAAACATCATCTTGGACCGGGTGATTTTCCCCGCCAAAGGGGCAAATGCAGGGCGCAACATCAATCGCGCAAACTTGGTGCGCCCGTGGCTGTTTCTGTTTCCTGCGCTTTTTGTTCTGACGGTCTATCTGGCCTATCCGGTCTTTGCGACTTTGTGGCTATCGGTCACAGATCGGGCGGCCGATGGCGCGTTTGTCGGCCTCGCCAATTACCGGCAGATGGCCAGCGAGCCGAAATTTTGGGAAGCCATCCGTAACAACATGCTGTGGTTGATCGTTGTGCCCGCGGCCTCGACGGCATTTGGTTTGTTGGCGGCTCAACTCACGGATCGGATCAGTTGGGGCAACATCGCGAAATCGCTGATCTTTATGCCCATGGCAATTAGCTTTGTCGGCGCATCGGTGATCTGGAAGCTGATCTACGACACCCGGCCTGAAGGGGCTGATCAGATCGGCATTTTGAATGCCATTTGGGTGTCGCTTGGCGGTGAGCCGCAGACTTGGTTGACCAATGAGCCGATGAATTCTTTTCTACTGATGCTCGTTTTGATTTGGATCCAAACTGGTTTCGCCATGGTCATCCTGTCCGCCGCGCTGCGCGGCATCCCCGAGGAAACGGTCGAGGCGGCCATCGTTGATGGGGCCAACCCATTTCAGATCTTTTTCAAAATCAAAGTGCCGCAGATCATGCCAACGATTGTGGTGGTTTGGACCACGATCACCTTGGTTGTGCTGAAAGTCTTCGACATCGTCCTGGCGATGACAAACGGCCAATGGGGCACGCAAGTGTTGGCCAATTACATGTATGACCGCATGTTCCGCGCTTTCGAATGGGGCGTCGGTTCGGCCGCCGCCATCGTCATCATGCTCCTGGTCACGCCGATCCTGGTTTGGAACGTCTACAACGTCCGCAAGGAGATGCGCTGATGGACAGTATCGCAGGCAAAAAGTCCACGCTCGTCTGGGCTGTGCATATTTCCGTTGTTGCCCTGGTTTTGTTGTGGCTCTTTCCCACTTTGGGGCTTTTTGTCTCCTCCTTCCGGACCGGCGATCAAATAACCAATTCAGGCTGGTGGGCGTCGTTGGCGACGCAGGAACGGCAATTGCCAGCGGTCCGCATTTCCGGCGAAGAGGAAGTAGGCGAGGACGGACTGTTTGTCATTGAAGGTGCGCTTTTTGCCGACACAAGCGCCGATGTGTCGGCTTGGGGATCATCCGCGCGGGCACCCGAGGCTTATGCGCCGGGCGAAATAGTCGATCTTGATGACGGCGTCACGCTGAGCGTCGATGCGGTCGGCAATTTCACCCTGACGGGCCCCGAAAGCTTTGAGGGTCAGCGTCTGCCGCGCATCTTCACAACCGCAACCGTGCCGCCGGAATTCACAATTGCAAATTATGAACGCGTGCTATTCTCGGGAACGGCGGATGCAGGCGTGGGCCGGGCCTTTATCAACACGGCCACGGTTGCCATCCCGGCCACCGTGATCCCAATCCTGATCGCGGCCTTTGCCGCCTATGCTTTGGCATGGATGGAGTTTCCCGGCCGCGCGTTGCTGGTCGCGTTTATCGTGGCCTTATTGGTCGTGCCGCTGCAACTGGCGCTCATCCCGCTTTTGTCGATGCACAACACGATTGGCATCGGCAAGGGGTATATCGGAACATGGATGGCCCATACAGGGTTTGGCATGCCGCTGGCGATCTATCTGTTGCGAAACTACATGGTCGGATTGCCGCGCGACATCATTGAATCGGCCAAGGTCGACGGCGCGACAGATTTCCAGATCTTTACAAAGATCGTTCTGCCGCTGTCTTTTCCAGCGCTTGCCGCCTTTGCAATCTTTCAGTTCCTTTGGACGTGGAACGACCTGCTTGTGGCGCTGGTGTTTTTGGGCACCGATGACGAAACCTTGGTGCTGACCGGACGGCTTGTGAACCTCTTGGGCTCACGCGGTGGAGAGTGGGAGATCTTGGCCACTTCGGCATTTGTGTCCATCGCCGTGCCGCTTCTGGTGTTCTTTGCGATGCAACGGTTCCTGGTGCGCGGCCTTTTGGCCGGCTCGGTGAAATAAAAGGGGCGCAAGATCATGAACCTCATGCAGGATATGGCCCCCGATCAGGTGCTGGCACCGGACAAGGATTGGTGGCGCGGTGCCGTGATCTATCAGATCTACCCGCGCAGCTTTCAGGATAGCAATTCCGACGGTATCGGAGATCTGGCGGGTATCATCAACCGGCTGCCTTACGTCGCCGATCTGGGTGTCGATGCAATCTGGATCTCGCCCTTCTTTCGCTCCCCGATGAAGGACTTTGGCTACGATGTCAGCGACTATCGCGATGTCGATCCCATGTTCGGGAGTTTGGGCGATTTCGACGCGCTGATCAAACGGGCCCATGATCTCGGACTTCGGGTGCTGATCGATCTGGTCCTGTCCCACACGTCGTCTGAACATCCTTGGTTTAAGGAAAGCCGCACCAGCCGCGATAACGCCAAAGCCAACTGGTATGTCTGGGCCGATCCGAAACCCGACGGTACGCCGCCCAACAATTGGCTGTCGATTTTTGGTGGCTCTGCCTGGGAATGGGACGGCGAGCGGATGCAATACTATCTGCACAATTTCCTCAGCGAGCAGCCGGACCTCAATTTTCACGAACCTCAGGTCCAGGATGAGCTGTTGGACGTCGCGCGCTATTGGCTCGACAGAGGCGTGGATGGGTTTCGCCTCGATACAGTGAATTTCTACGTCCATGATGCGGGTTTGCGCGACAATCCTGCCTTGGCGGCTGAGGATATAAACGACAGCACCGCGCCATCGGTGAACCCGTATAACTTTCAAAACCATCTCTACGACAAAAACCGCCCGGAAAACCTCGAATTCCTGGCGCGACTGCGGGCCTTAATGGACGAATTCCCGGCCGTAACCTCAGTCGGTGAGGTGGGTGAAGCGCAGCGCGGGCTGGAAATCCAGCGCGATTACACCCTGGGCGATACGCTTTTGCATATGTGCTACGGCTTTGATTTTCTGTCCGGCATTTTTCCCACGGCCGAACGTGTCGCCGGTGTGATGACACGCTTCGATCAAGAAGCACCAGAGAGTTGGGCCTGTTGGGCCTTTTCCAACCACGACGTCATGCGCCATGCCAGCCGTTGGAACCTGAGCGAGGCGGCGTGCAAGGTCTATGCAGCCTTGTTGCTCAGCCTCAAAGGCTCGATCTGCCTGTATCAGGGCGAAGAGCTGGGCCTGACAGAGGCCTATGTGGCCTATGAAGATCTGCAAGACCCATATGGCATCCGCTTTTGGCCAAAATTCCGCGGCCGAGACGGTTGCCGCACGCCGATGCCGTGGATTTCCGACAATCAAAATGGCGGGTTTTCCGATGCCAAGCCCTGGTTGCCCGTCGCGGTTGAACATCTGGGCCGCGCCGTGTCGCAGCAAGAGGCGGCGCAAACGCCAGCGACGCTCGACATATACCGCGCGCTGATCGGGTTTCGGAGATCCCACCCGCCGATGACGAAAGGCAGTTTCGAGTTGGTGTCGGCGAATGACGGTGTTCTGAGCTTTATCCGCGCGCACAACGACGCGCGCGTGTTCTGTGCTTTCAATCTGGGCGATACGCCGCAAAACGTGACACCCCCTGACGGGGATTGGCGTCCCGACCAGGTGACGCCGTTTGCGGCCGACATAAACAGTGACGGAACAGTCACTCTGCCGGCCTATGGGGTCTTTTTTGGGGTTTCGCAGCCTGACCCTGCGGCAGACTAGGAGGGGGATGAGATGGCAAATCTAAAGCTGACCGATGTCGAAAAGGTCTATGGCGGGACCGTTAAGGTGCTCTCGGACATCAACCTCGATATCGCGCAAGGCGAGCTGATCGTCTTTGTGGGCCCGTCGGGATGCGGGAAATCAACGCTTTTGCGGATGATTGCCGGGCTTGAACGGATCACCGACGGGGAGCTGGAAATCGACGGCACAGTCGTTAATGACATTCCGCCCTCGGAACGTGGCATTGCGATGGTATTCCAATCCTACGCGCTTTACCCGCATATGACGGTGCGCGAAAACATGGCTTTCGCGCTGAAGATCGCGGGCGACCCTAAGGAGGAGATTGACCGAAAGGTCAATGCCGCAGCCGACAAATTGCAGCTTACGAATTTCCTCGACCGCCTGCCGAAGGCTCTTTCGGGCGGGCAGCGTCAGCGGGTGGCCATTGGCCGGTCCATCGTGCGCGACCCGAAAGTGTATCTTTTTGACGAGCCTTTATCGAACCTCGATGCCGCCCTGCGCGTCGCCACGCGTATCGAAATTGCGCAGTTGAAAGAGCAGATGCCAGACAGCACCATGATCTATGTGACCCATGATCAGGTCGAGGCTATGACACTGGCCTCGCGGATTGTTGTTTTGGCCGGTGGCGGCGTGGCACAGGTCGGCGCGCCGCTTGATCTTTATGAACGGCCGAATTCCACCTTTGTCGCGCGCTTCATTGGCAGCCCGGCAATGAACATGATCCCAGGCGAGATCGTCGGAACGGGCGCGCAAACCACGCTGAAACTCGACCATGGCGGCGGTACCATCGCATCCGATTACCCGTCCGAGCCAGACGATATGGGTGCGCGGGTCGAGGTCGGTATCCGCCCCGAGGACATGTTCGAAACCGATGCCGAAGACTATGCCTATGGCGGCACGGTGGAGATCACAGAGGCGTTGGGCGAAGTGACGCTTCTATACTTTAAGCCCGAGGCGGAAGGTGCGAGCCCGATCATCGGCAAGCTCTCGGGGATACATCAGGGACTAAAGGGCAGCCAGGTAAGGCTGACGTCCGAGCCATCGAAGGTGCATGTTTTCAAAGACGGCATCAGCCTGCATCATCGCGGCCATGCGGTTTTTTTGCCAGGCGTCCAGCCGCATTAGCGGTGGCAAAACACGCATCGCATGCCAGCAATACGGGACTGGGCGAAGCAGAACGCGGCGTCCCGGCCTTCGGGTTATTCAGCGGAAAGCGGTCGCCAGACGATCCGGCGCGGCGGCAGGGGGCTCTGCCTGGCCTGGGTCAGCCGAGGCTGGCAAACATGTCTTCGCCATCCCAATCTGCGTCCAACAGATCGGCGTCGCCGGCGTCATATTCGTAAAGCTCTTCACCGAGGAAATCCTCAACAATCTTCATGGTCTGGTCATCGCTATTCATCGGTTCTCTCCTGGCAGCAAACGATTTCCGATAGGTCGAAGCTGGCAATGGAACGGTTCAAAAGAAGGCCGCGAACAGGGCAAGGTTGGGGTTATACTATGCGTCACACCGCAAAGATGTGGCGAAGATCGTCGCAAATCAGGCAAAATTGACGCGACTTGGGCAGGCTTTTGTTAGCGATGTAGCGCGGGCTTGGCTCGCTTGGCGGCAGCACACGGCCATCGCAGCCGTCGCGGACATGCCGGCGGCAAAATTGCCTCTGGCGTTGTTAGCGCTAACGGCCTATATGCCCTTTGTGAGAGCCGCCAGGAGATTTCCATGCCACTCGACAACCAGATCCATGCCGTGACCGCGCGCATCGTGGCGCGGTCGACTGAGCGTCGCCGGCAATATCTGGATCGGATGTCGCGATTGGCCGAAGACGGACCAAGGCGGGCGCATTTGAGTTGCTCAAACCAGGCCCATGCTTACGCCGCGATGGGCCGCGACAAAGATGACTTGGTGGCCGAACGTGCGGCCAATTTGGGTATTGTGACCTCCTATAACGATATGCTGAGCGCTCATGAGCCGTTCAAGGATTATCCCGACCGGATTAAAGCTGCGGCGCGCCGGGCGGGGGCCACTGCGCAAGTCGCCGGCGGTGTTCCGGCGATGTGCGATGGCGTCACGCAAGGCCAGGTTGGGATGGAACTGAGCCTATTTTCGCGCGATGTTATTGCCTTGGCCACAGGTGTGGCGTTGTCGCACAACACGTTTGACGCGGCACTATATCTCGGAGTGTGCGACAAGATCGTGCCCGGCTTGGTTATCGCCGCGGCCACATTTGGCTATCTGCCTGGCATTTTCGTACCGGCCGGGCCAATGGTCTCAGGTTTGCCGAACGATGAAAAAGCCAAGGTGCGGCAAGCTTTTGCGGCTGGCGAGGTGGGCCGCGACAAGCTGATGGCGGCTGAAATGGCCTCGTATCACGGGCCCGGGACCTGCACGTTTTACGGCACCGCCAACTCCAATCAAATGCTGATGGAATTCATGGGGCTGCACCTTCCTGGCGCCAGCTTTGTCAATCCCGGCACC
This sequence comes from Pseudomonadota bacterium, assembly GCA_039183205.1. GTDB lineage: Bacteria > Pseudomonadota > Alphaproteobacteria > Rhodobacterales > Rhodobacteraceae > HKCCE3408. The sequence continues at coordinate 46,895 of JBCDBR010000010.1, forward strand.
CCATTGCGCGACGCGTTGACGGATGCGGCGACCAAGCGCGCAATTCAGATCACGGCCTTGGGGAACGACTACACGCCGGTGGCGCAGGTTCTGGACGAAAAGGCCTTTGTGAACGGCGTCGTGGGGTTGATGGCAACGGGTGGATCGACCAATTTGGTCATGCATCTGGTTGCGATGGCCCGTGCGGCGGGCGTCGAGATTACCTGTGCGGATTTCGCCGATATCTCGTCCGTGACCCCGCTGATGGCGCGCGTTTATCCAAATGGTCTGGCGGATGTGAACCATTTCCACGCCGCCGGCGGTTTGCAATATATGATCGGCGAGCTTTTGGACGCGGGCTTGATGCACGAGGACGTTCGCACGGTTGCCGGCCGGGGTCTGCGCCATTACGCGCAAGAGCCCAAGCTGAAGGACGGAGAGGTCATCTATGAAGATGGTCCGAGCGAGACGCTCAACGATAAAATCCTGCGCCCGGTCGCATCGGCGTTTCAGCCGACAGGCGGTTTGGCCGAGCTGCGCGGCAATCTCGGCCTCGGCATCATGAAGGTGTCGGCCGTCGATCCCGAACGCCGCGCGGTTGAGGCGCCTGCGGCTGTGTTCGAAGATCAAGAAAGCGTCAAGGCGGCCTTCAAGGCCGGCGATCTGAGCCGAGATGTCGTGGTTGTTGTGCGCTTCCAAGGCCCGAAATCAAATGGCATGCCGGAGCTACACGGATTGACGCCAGTTTTGTCGGTCCTGCAAGCGCGCGGGCACAAGGTCGCTTTGGTCACCGATGGCCGGATGTCCGGTGCGTCAGGCAAAGTGCCGGCTGCCATTCACGTCTCACCCGAGGCATTGGACGGTGGATTGATCGGCAAAGTCCAAGACGGCGATCTGATCCGGGTTGACGCCAATCGCGGCATCCTTGAGGTCGTGGCACCCGGGATTGAGGCCCGCCCAGCCACCGCGCCGGACCTCAGCGCCAATGGTCACGGCGTCGGGCGCGAATTGTTCGAGATCTTTCGGCAAACCGCCGGGCCGGCTGATACCGGCGCGGGCGTTGTGGTCTGATCTGGCAACACCATGGCCGCACCCAGCAAGAAGGTTGCAATCACATGACCCCTGCCGAGATGTCCCAAATCGCAACGGCGTTTTGCAAAAAGGCGCCAATTTTGCCTGTGCTGGTGGTTGAGGATGTCCAAGCCGCAAGACCCCTAGCCGAAGCGCTTGTCGCTGGTGGCCTGCCGATGCTTGAGGTTACCCTGCGTACGCCTGCCGCACTTGATATCATTCGCGCCATGGCGGAGGTGCCGGGGGGCATCGTTGGGGCTGGCACGCTATTGACGCCCGACGATGTCGATGCCGCACTGGCTGCGGGTGCGCGGTTTGGGGTCTCACCTGGCGCGACACCGACGTTGATCGCGGCGTGCCAAAAGGCCGGTTTGCCGCTTTTGCCGGGTGCGGCCACCGCATCCGAAGTGATGATGTTGAGTGAACTTGACTTTACGGTGGCCAAGTTCTTTCCGGCCGAAGCCTCAGGCGGCGCTGCGGCGCTTAAAGCCCTCGGCGCCCCGATCCCACACATGCAGTTTTGCCCGACCGGCGGGGTCAATCCGCAGAACGCGCCGGATTATCTGGCGCTGTCCAACGTCATCTGTGCCGGCGGGTCTTGGGTCGCGCCAGCTGCTTCGATCAAAGCTTGCGATTGGGCCAAGATCGAAACCTTGGCCGCCGATGCCGCGGCCCTGCGGGCGCCATTCTGACCGCGCCGTGTGGTACCCCGCGCCGCTGTGGTGGCCAAACGGGGCTGAATGCACAGACCTAAATCGATGCGACTTTTATTGCAAAGTTGATCAAACGATCTGTCGCTTCGTCAAATGCGGCATCCGGCAGCGTCAGGGCCACGCGAATATGGCCGATGGCCGCCTTGCCGAAGCTTGCCCCGGGCATGACGGCAATGCGCTCATGCTCCAAAAGCGCCTCGGCGAAGGCTTCGCCGGTCAGCCCGGTCCCGCGGACATCGACCATCACATACATCGCGCCATCGGGCGGGACGGCACGCAGGACCTGTTGGTGGTCGAGCTTGCCCAGCAATAGGTCGCGCCGACGCCGAAACGGCGCGGCAATTTCGGCCTCGAATTGCGGACCCAAGGACAGCGCGTGAAGCCCGGCTTCCTGAATGAAACCCGCAACGCCATAGGTCGTGGCGGTGGAGAGATTGTGGATCGCGGCAATTGTGTCTTCCGGCCCGACGATCCAACCCAAACGCGATCCGGTCATGGCGTGGCTTTTCGAAAGCGAGCCGACAACCAAAGTGCGTTCGGCCATACCGGGCAAGGCGCGCGGGCTGATATGCGTGCCGTGCCAGACCTGGCTGTCATACACCTCGTCCGAGATCAGCCACATGTTCCAGGCCGTCACCACATTGGCCACACCTTCCAGTGTGGCGTGGCTATAGACCGCTCCGGTTGGGTTATTGGGGGTGTTGATCAATAGGCTGCGCGCGCCGGACCGGGCCGCGGTATCGAGCGCCTTAACAGAGGGTTGAAAACCATCATCGGCAAAGGATGGCACAATGACCGGTCTTGCGCCTGCGGCCCGCAACGTGCCGGGATAGGTCGCGTAATAAGGATCGATCATCAAGGCCGCATCGCCCGGATCCACCGTGGCAATATGGGCCGCGAATAACCCGGCCTGTCCACCGGGCGTGACGGCGACATTATCCCGTGTCGTGGCGATACCGGATTGCGCGGTCACCCGTGCCGCGATCGCATCGCGGAGCCGGTCCATCCCGGGCACCGGCGCATAACCGGTATTCCCCGCCGCCGCCGCGGCGGCCATCGCATCGAGTATGCGCGCATCCGTTCCAATATCGTGCTCGCCAATTGTCAGTTCGGCGACAGGAATGCCCTGCGCCACCATCGCTTTGGATCGCTGATAGAGGCCCCAGCCATCGTCTCCGCCGGGATTGAGATGGGTTATCCGATCAGATGCCTGCATGGCCGCGACACAACCATGGCCGGATCGGTGCTGCAAGAGCGATTAATGAAGTCCGCTTACTTCCAGCGGCGGCAGCTCTCGCGATATCTCTGGCGGCAAGCCCTGGCGAACCCGCGTATAACTTTCCGAGATGCGTCCGCGCAGCTCGTTCGGCGTGCTGCGGTCCCAGGGAAACATCACCCAGCCGGGTTGCTTGAGATATGGCGCCGAGATGGCGCGACCTTCTTGCACCATTCGCTGCGCTGCCTGGGCTGACGCGCAGGCCAGGGACAGGCCTCCGCCATCGAAGGTGTAGGCCGCGAACATCCGACCGCCGACCGTCCAAACTTGCGTGTCCGGTCCGAAGGGTCGTTCCGAGGCGGCGCCGGGCAAGGCGCGGCAATGCTGGTCCACAAGTGCGGCAAACATGCCCAGAACACTGCGCGCAAATTAGATCATTTGCAATGACAACCTTTGCGCGTGACGGAGAGTCGTCGATCGGAAAGGAAGGATTGATCGTCGACGGCAAATCCGCTAGGTCACATCCATGATGACGATGACTTGCGCCATAATTGGGATCTGCATTACCGGCTGAATGCTCAGCGGGTCGGTCATTTTCGTCTGTTTTCTCCTCCATGCGAACCTGATAGGCCCTCCGCCGCAGCCGTGCGCGCGTATAAAGAATAGGGTCTGACACAATGGTCGAGATCAAGCTGCGGGACACGAAAACCAAGCAATTGGTGCGTTTTGATCCCATCATTCCCGGCAAGCCACGCATGTATGTCTGTGGCCCGACCGTCTACGATCGGGCCCATATCGGCAATGCGCGTTCGGCGGTTGTCTTTGACCTTCTCTTTCGGCTTTTGCGCCACGTCTACGGGCCAGACAACGTGACCTTCGTGCGCAACATCACCGATATCGAAGACAAAATTAATGCCCGTGCGCTAGAAACCGGCCGCGCCATCGCCGATATCACGCAGGAAACCACCCGGTGGTATTTCGACGACATGGCGGCGCTTGGCGTGCAAGAGCCGACGCATAGCCCGCGTGCAACCGGCTATGTCGCCCAGATGATTGCGATGATCACGTCCCTTATCGAAAAGGGTCATGCTTATGTTGCCGAGGGCCATGTTTTGTTTTCCGTGGAAAGCTATGCCGCGTACGGCAAGCTCTCCGGGCGCTCGGTTGATGATATGATCGCCGGCGCACGCGTTGAGATCGCACCCTATAAGCAAAATCCGATGGATTTTGTGCTTTGGAAGCCGTCCGATGCGGTGACGCCAGGGTGGGACAGCCCCTGGGGCCGCGGGCGGCCGGGTTGGCATATCGAATGCTCGGCCATGGCCCGCGATCTTTTGGGGGAAAGCTTTGATATCCATGGCGGCGGGAGCGATCTGACCTTTCCGCATCACGAAAACGAAGTGGCGCAAAGCTGTGCGCTTGGCCATGGTTTTGCGCGGATTTGGATGCACAATGAAATGCTGCAAGTCGACGGCAAGAAGATGTCCAAGAGTTTGGGCAATTTCTTCACCGTGCGGGACCTTTTGGATCAAGGCATTCCCGGCGAGGTGATCCGGATGGTCTTTCTGATGACCAATTATCGAAAGCCGCTGGACTGGACGGCCGATCGCGTGCGCGCCGCCGAAGCCGCCTTGCGCAAGTGGCGTGCGCTTGTCGAGGGCATCGAACCCTCGCCAAGCGCCGCGCCCGAGGTGATCGATGCGCTGGCTGATGATCTCAACACCGCGGGCGCCATCGCCGCGCTGCACCGTCTTGCCAATGACGGCCAGGTCGCAGCCCTGCAGACCTCGGCCCAGCTTTTGGGCCTATTGGAGCCGGGTATGGGTGCATGGGCGGCGCAGCCCGATCTCACCGAAATGACCGACCGATTGATCTCAGCGCGTGCCCGGGCCATGGCATCGAAGGATTTCGGCGAGCTCGATCGGCTCAAAGCCGCGCTGACCGAAGCCGGCATTGAAGTTCGGATGTCCAAGTCCGGTGTCGAATTGCGGCCGGCCGCCGGCTTCGATCCGGCAAAATTGGACGCGCTGTGATGCTTGATTGTCGAACGTCCCGTCGTCGCAGCCGACACCACAGCGCCGCGCTGCGCGTGCTGGCGCGGGGCCCGAACGGACTGTCCTGCCGGTCGGTCCCCTGCCTGGAGCCCGGACCGGGCGACCGCGCCAAGGAGGGCTCCCGCAGGGGGCGTGATGCGGCGCGTTTCCCGAACGAGTGCCCGCTATGACGAAAATCCGACTTTCCCTTTTCGACACCACTCTGCGCGATGGGCAGCAGACCCAGGGTGTGCAGTTTTCAACGCCAGAAAAAATCCGCATAGCAGAGGCGCTCGACCGCTTGGGTCTTGACTATATCGAAGGCGGTTGGCCCGGCGCCAACCCGACCGACAGCGCGTTTTTTCAGACCGCATTGCAGACGCGCGCGCGCATGACCGCATTTGGTATGACCAAGCGGGCCGGGCGGTCAGCCGAAAACGACGAAGTCTTGGCCGGTGTCCTGAATGCCGGCACACAAGCGGTCTGTCTTGTCGGCAAATCCCACGTTTTTCATGTCGAGACTGCCTTGGGGATCACGCGGGACGAGAACCTGGACAATATTTCCAAGAGTTTTGCGCATATCGTGTCCCAAGGACGCGAGGCGCTCTTTGATGCCGAGCATTTCTTTGACGGCTACAAGGCTGATCCAGGTTATGCCCTGGCCTGCCTTCACGCAGCGCTTGCGGCGGGGTGTCGGTGGGTTGTGCTCTGCGACACCAATGGCGGGACATTACCGGCCGAAATCGCGCGCATTGTCGAGGCCGCGATTGCCAGCGGCATCCCGGGCAAGCAGCTGGGTATTCACACCCATAACGACACCGAAACGGCTGTTGCCGGCAGTCTCGCCGCGGTGGAGGCCGGCGCGCGCCAAATTCAGGGCACGTTGAATGGGCTGGGTGAGCGCTGCGGCAATGCCAACCTGACGGCGCTGATCCCGAACCTGTTGCTGAAGGAGCCGTTTGCCAGCCGTTATGAGATCGGGGTCACTCCGGAGGCGCTGCAAGGTCTGACACGGATCAGCCGGACATTGGACGACATTCTCAACCGTGTGCCACAGCGCCAAGCGCCTTATGTCGGCGGGTCGGCCTTTGCCCATAAAGCGGGGCTGCATGCCAGTGCGATCCTGAAGGACCCGACCACCTACGAACACATCGACCCGGCCGCGGTCGGCAATGCGCGCATCGTGCCGATGTCAAACCAAGCTGGGCAATCGAACCTGCGCAAACGCCTCAGCGAAGCGGGGCTTGATGTTGCCAAGGACAATCCCGCCTTGCCGCGCATCCTTGATGAGGTCAAGGCGCGCGAGGCCCGCGGCTACAGCTATGATACCGCGCAAGCGAGCTTTGAGTTGTTGGCGCGGCGCGAATTGGGCCAGTTGCCGCACTTTTTCGAGATTAAGCGCTACAAGGTCACGGTTGAGCGGCGCAAAAACAAGCGCGATCAGATGATCAACCTCTCCGAGGCTGTGATCGTGGTGCAGATCGGGGCCGACAAGATGCTGTCGGTCTCGGAGAGCTTTGATGAAAGTGGGACCGACCGGGGACCGGTAAATGCGCTGTCAAAGGCGCTGGCCAAGGATCTTGGGCCCTATCAGGCCTATATCGACGATATCCGATTGGTCGATTTTAAGGTCCGCATCACCGAAGGCGGGACCGAGGCGCAGACCCGGGTCACCATCGACAGCGAGGATGGCGAGGGTCGGCGGTGGGCCACAGTTGGTGTCAGCCCGAACATCGTCGATGCAAGCTTCGAGGCGCTGGTTGATGCGATCACCTGGAAGTTGGTCCGCGACGGGGCAAAGCCGATATGAAAGGTATTTCTGTCGTGAAATCAGCGGCGCTCGGGGTTTTTCTAACCGGACCAGTCACGGCGGAACCTGTGGCCATCTGCATCGCTGCCACATTTGACATGACCGCGGTAGATGAGCTTTCCGCCGTCAGTGAAACAAGCCTTTTTGTTGCCGCTGATGGCACTTTGAGCCGAAGCTCCATAGACTTGGTCGATCCGATTTCCGGGGAGCGAACCACTTGGCATGATTCAACAGTTTTCGAAACAGCGTCCAATCAGCTTCCGCGCGCGCTTACCGGGGGTGCGGATCATGAGCGTGGAGATTGTGGGTCTGTTCGGTTTTTGCGGATAGAAACCACAGTTGTTAACGCGGACGGCACCTACTTCAGTCTGGACACTGATTGTCCCGCATTTGAGGTCACAGAGTATTTCTTGGACCTGGCCGGTTGGATGGGGGTGCCGGTCAGCGGCTACGTTGACCTCGAAATTTCCGCCCCCTTGGGTGTTTCACTATGCGAGGGGCTTGCGGTTGGATCATAAGGCCTTCTTCAAACTGCACCGGGATCTGCCCCGTGAGGGCCCGGGGGAGCGGGGGGATGTCGCCTGGGCCGCGGAGGTGGCTGGCTTGGCGCCCGACGCCGCAATCTGCGATGCCGCCTGCGGGCCCGGCGCCGATATCCCGGCCTTGCTTTTTGCCGCGCCGCATGGCCGGGTGACAGGGTTCGATCTGCATCCGGGCTTTGTCGATGACGCCGCATCACGGTTTGCAACCGATGCGCGCGTACTGATTTTGCAGGGCCGCTTGATCGCGAAGGACGATGGCCTGCCGGACCCGGCATCGCTTGGTCCGTTTGATCTGATCTGGTGCGCAGGTGCCGCTTATTTCGAAGGTGTTACAGAATGTCTGACGGCATGGATGCCGGCCTTGAAGCCCGGTGGGCATATCGCGTTTTCCGATGCGGTTTGGTTTACCGATCGCCCGAGCCCGGCAGTGGCCGCGCAATGGGAGGAATACCCCGACATGACCGATCCAGCGGGGATCGACGACCGGGTGCGGGCGGCGGGATTTGAAACCTGTGCCGCGCGCGCGCTGAGCGACGCCGCATGGGAAGGCTATTACGGGCCGATGGAACGCCGCATTGCTGAGCTGCGCCCGGGGGCGGATGCAGCCCTGGCTCAAATCCTCGATCAAGAGGCCAAAGAGGCCCAGCTTTGGCGCGCGCCTCGCGATGAATTTGGGTATCTTTTGTCGGTCGTGCGGCCAGTATGAGCTTGCAAGCCTGCGCAGATGTGGTGGCGCGGGGTGATCCAGACAGATTTCGCGCCGCGATGGCCGCGCCGGTGGCTGCGCGCCGCGTGTTATTTCCACTTTATGCCTTTAATGTCGAAGTGGCGCGCGCTCCATGGGTCACTGCCGAGCCTTTGATTGCAGAGATGCGGCTGCAATGGTGGATCGACGCTCTGGCGGAGGTCGAAACCGGCGCTGTGGTGCGGCGCCATGAGGTGGTGACGCCCTTGGCCGCCGTCCTAATCCCGAGCGATGTGCCGATCCTGCAACGCATGATCGAAGCGCGGCGCCGCGAGGCGCGCCGCGAGCCCCTGATCGCCGCCGCGGATCTTGCGACCTTTGCATCCGACACAGCAGGCAGCCTGTTCTGGGTTGCGGCCCATGCGCTCGACCGCGATCAAGACCTTCAGGTGATCGCATCGCGCGCCCAAGCGGTCGGGCTTTTGTCGGGGCTTGCCAATTATTTTCTCGCCGTGCCGGATTTTCTGGCGCGCGGCCTCAACCCCTTGCCAGACATGACCGAACGGGCGTTTGCCGATTTGATCGATGCAGCCCTGGCCGCGCCGGCCGGTCGAGCCCCGACACGGGCGCAACGGATCGCGGAATTGCCAGCTTGGCGCGCACGCGGCATCCTCAAACGGGCGCGCCGCGACCCGGCGGCCGTACCCAAAGGTGGTCTCGAAGAGGCGCCGTTTTTGCGGCAGATGGCGCTTTTATGGGCTGCGCGCGGTCTTTAGGCGCCGCCCTGCGGCTCGGTCTGCGGGCGAAGGGAGAGCCAGATGAGCGAGCCGCCGGCCAGGGCCAGAAACGGCAACATCGCCATATTAACCGCGGTCCAGCCGGCCTCCGCACCGCCGCCGGTGCCCATCAGCGCCCCCGACGCCAATGAGGCAATTGTGACGCAGCCGAAAACGGCGGTGTCGTTCAGTCCTTGGATGCGCCCCCGTTCCGCAATGCTGTGGCACGAGGCCAAAAGGGTTGTCGCGCCGACAAAGCCGAAATTCCAACCCAGACCCAGCAAAACCAAGGCGATGAAGAATTGGTGAAGCGCCACGCCCGACAGCGCGACGACACCGGCCAAGGCCAGCAAAAAGAGACCCGTCGCCATGATCTGGATCACCCCGAACCGGCGGATCAGATGACCGGTGAAAAAGGACGGCGCAAACATCGCGATCACATGGGCTGAGACGACGTCAGAGGCATTGCCGGTGGTAAAGCCGCAACCGACCACGGCTAAGGGCGTCGATGTCATCATCAGGTTCATCAACGAATAGCTGACCATGCCGCAGATGATGGCGACGAGAATGCGCGGGTCCCGCAGCATCTCTGCCCGACTGCGCCCTTCGGACGCGCTTTTGCGGGGCGGCGGCGGAAGATCGAGAAACGCAAAAAGCCAAACGCCGACAAAGTTCAGGACAGCGATGGCAATAAAGCATCCAACAAAGGGAACAATCATCGACGTCTCGGTCAGCTTGACCAATTGCGGGCCAATGAACGCCGACAAAAGTCCGCCGGCCAGGACGTAGGAAATCGCCTTTGGTCGGAATGCGTCAGAGGCGCTATCGGCAGCGGCAAACCGGTAAAATGCCTGCGCCGACATATAGATACCGCTCAAATAGGCGCCGACCAGGAAGGTTGGGAAATGCCCGACCCAAAGCCCGTAAGCGGAAATCGTGCCCCCCAAAAACCCGCCCAAAGCACCCAGCACAAAACCGGCGCGGCGGCCATAACGCTGCATGAAGGCGGCCAGCCACCATGACGTTGTCATTGAGCCGAAAACAATCAACGAGATCGGCGCGGTCGCCAAAAGCGGCGTGGGGGCAATCATCTGGCCTGCCAAGCCGGCAACAACGAACAGGATCGGCATTTGCGCACCCAGGATCGCCTGGGCGGCGATCAACACCGCAATGTTTCGGATCACGTTGGCCGACGGGGCAGGGGATGAGATCGCATCGCTCATGGCATTGGCCTAGCTGCTTGGTTGCGCCCCGTCCAGGGCCGTGGAAAACATGGCACGCAATTTGATGAGGTTTTGTCTGTGGTGCGGATCCGAAATGCATCTGATCTGGCCCGTGGCGCGGCTGCGTTGGTCGCCTGTGAGCCGCGCTTTGGGCCGGTCTTGGACCATGTCGGCACATTGCCTCTAAGACTGCGCCCCGACGGATTTGCGACGCTCTTAAACGCGATTGTCAGCCAACAGGTCTCGACCGCCTCGGCCGCGGCAATTTGGGCACGGATGGAGGCTTCGGGATTGACCACGCCCAAAGCGTTGGCCGCAGCCGATGACGCAGCCTTGCGCGCTGCGGGCCTGTCGCGTCCAAAACAACGCTATGCGCGCGCGCTCGCCGAGGCTGATCTCGATTATGACGCCTTGCGCGACACCACCCCTGACCATGTCGTTGCGCAATTAACGGCCCTGCCTGGAATTGGGGTTTGGACGGCCGAGATCTATGCAAAATTCGCGCTTGGCCATGCCGATGTCTTCGCCGCCGGTGATTTGGCATTGCAAGAAGCGACGCGCATCTTGTTTGATCTGCCGGACCGGCCGTCGGAAAAGGCGTTGCGGGTGCAAGCTGAGGCCTGGTCGCCCTGGCGTGCGGTGGCCGCACGCGCCTTGTGGGCCTTCTACCGGATCGAAAAGGGGCGCGAAGGGATAAAATGATGCGACGCTTGGACTTTGGCCGCAAGGGCCCGGAAAATCCGGACCGGTTGGTGATTTTGCTGCACGGCTATGGTGCCGATGGGGCGGACCTTTTGGGCTTGGCCGATCCGATGATGCCGCATCTGCCGGCAACGGCCTTCATCGCGCCCGATGCGCCCGAGCGCTCGGCGATGAACCCGATGGGCTTCCAATGGTGTCCGATCCCTTGGATTGACGGCTCCAGCGAAGAACAGGCCGAAGCGGGGATGGCGTTGGCGGTTGACGATTTGAATGCGTTTCTCGATCAAATGATGCAACACGAAGGCGTCGCGCCGGCCTCGGTGGCGCTGTTCGGGTTTAGCCAAGGAACGATGATGAGCTTGCATATCGCGCCCCGCCGCGCCGAGGCGTTCGCGGGCGTTGTCGGATTTTCGGGGCGGCTTCTTTATCCGGAGCGGCTGGCCGAGGACGTTCGGACGCGCCCGCCGGTTCTGCTTGTGCATGGCGACCAAGACGATGTGGTGCCGCCGCAGAACTTGCCTGACGCCGCGCAGGCGCTTGAGGCGGCAGGCTGGTCAGAGGTCTATGCCCATATCATGCACGGCACGGGCCATGGCATCGCGCCCGATGGACTTCGCGTCGCACTTGGCTTCTTGCGGAAGATTTTTGACCTCGAAGCCGACGCGGTTTCATAGGCCCCACAAATGAGGTTCTGCAAATTCCAAGGAATTGCCGGCCGGGTCGCGAAAATAGATCGAGCGGGCGCCGCCGGGCCAAGTGAAGTCGGCCTCGATCGCAAGTCCGGCCGCTTCGAGCTTGGCGCGCCACGCAGAGAGCTCTGTTGCGGTTGCGGCGAAACACACATGGCCCGGCCCGCGCGCGCCATGGGGTGGGACGGGCAGGGCATCAGGTGCCGCGGGATGTTCGGTCTGGGTTGGGTTGAAGATCAACAAGATGCTGTGGCCGGCACGGTAAAACACGTGACGAGCACCCACACGTAGGACCTTTTCGAAGCCCAATACGCCGCCATAGAATGCCTCGGCCACATCAAGGTCGGGGCAATACAAAGCGGCTTCAAGAATATTTGGACCCGTTGGCATAACGAACACAGTCTAGCGCGCAACCGAATAAGGCGGAACCGTAGGTCGCCGTCACAATTCTGTAAGCCGATGCGTATATTCCAAATCCAGACCCTGCCACTAGAAAGCGGGGGTTGTCACTTGCCCAAGGCAAGATATAGTAACCTTAAGGTCGGAGCGGGGCTCCCGCTTTGATGCCAAAGTGAGGCAAGCGAGCCGGGAGCGGAGTCTCTGACATGGACGGCAATTTCAGGACGAACTTCGTACGCGAACCGGGCAGTTTGAGGCAGCATCCGGCGCTTGTTCTTAATGCCGACTACCGGCCGCTGTCATACTATCCTTTGTCTTTGTGGCCCTGGCAGGAAGCGGTGAAGGCTGCGTTTCTCGAGCGGGTGCAGATCGTTGCGGAATACGACGCCGTCGTGCGGTCGCCGACCACGGAAATCCGCATCCCATCGGTTGTGGTGCTAAAGGACTATGTCAAACCGCAAAAACGGGTGGCCTTCACACGCTTTAACCTGTTTTTGCGCGACGAATTCAGCTGCCAATATTGCGGCGCGCGCGGCGATCTGACCTTTGATCATGTCGTTCCCCGCGCCCGGGGCGGCGTGACCAGTTGGGAAAACGTCGTGGCAGCGTGTTCAAAATGCAACCTTAAGAAGGGGTCCAAAAGCTTGCGTCAGGCGGGGTTGAGCCTGCGCAAGCCACCCCGGCAACCCGGAGCGGAAGAACTGCGCAATATGGGCCGAAAATTCCCGCCCAACCATCTGCATGAGACGTGGTTGGATTTCCTCTACTGGGACGCTGAGCTTCAGGCCTAAACGCAGTATTTTCGGTGCTGCGTTCGGGCTGGGCTTGCACCCGCGATCCGGTCTTGTAGGCTCTGCCGCATGAGCGATTTTCTCCCCCCTTCGGGCACCGATTTGCCGCGCTATGCCGGTGTGCCGTCTTTCATGCGGCTGCCTTATATTCCCCATGGCGATGCGCGACGGGCAGCCGTGGATATAGGCTTGCTTGGCATGCCTTGGGATGGCGCGACCTCGAACAGGCCCGGTGCGCGACACGGGCCGAGGGCGTTGCGCGACGCCTCGACCATGATCCGCGAAATGAACCGGACGACCGGGCAAAAACCGTTTCACGATAGAAACATCGCCGATATGGGGGATGTCGCGATGAGCCCCGTGGACCAAGATGAAGCGCTTGCTGCCGCGGAAGCCGCTGTTGCGGATCTTTTGGCCTCTGGCATCACGCCGTTCATGGTTGGCGGAGATCACTTGTGCACGCTGACGACCTTGCGGGCCTTGGCCAAGCACCGCGATGCGCCGCTCGGACTTTTGCTGCTGGACAGCCATACCGATCTCTATCCGCCCTATTTCGGCGGCAAGACGCTAACCCATGGAAATCCGTTTCGCCAAGCGATCGACGAGGGGCTTCTTGATCCCAAGCGCTGTTTTATGGCGGGCATGCGCGGGACGTCCTACAATACCTCCGATTTCGATTATGGGCACGAAAAGGGCGTCACCATCTTGCCGATGGAAAAATGTGTAGAGTTGGGGTGGAACGCGGTAATGATGATGGCCCATGACGTAACCGCTGCTGGACCAACTTATTTCAGCTTCGATATCGACTTTATCGATCCATCCTTCGCGCCGGGTACAGGCACGCCGGAAATTGGCGGGCCCAATAGCTTCGATGCCGTGCAATGTGTGCGGATGAGCCGCGGCATCGACATCGTGGCGGCTGATTTGGTTGAGGTCTCACCGCCCTTTGATCCCTCCGGTGGCACCGCTTGGCTGGGCGCGTCGATCATATTTGAGATGCTCTGCGCGATGATCCCGCCGGAGACCGATTAAGATGCGGCCGACCCTTACGCGCGTTAGATATGGCCACGCCAACGGCTTAGGACCAAGGAATTTGCGAAAGCTTGCGCAAACGGCCCGCGCGGGATGTTGTCCCGGCAGGCGGCCTGGCGGATTAAAAAGGGGACGGTAATGGTATCTCGGGTCATTCCGGTCGAGGCCTTCGATCTCGTGATCTTCGGTGGCACGGGCGATTTGGCGCGGCGCAAAATCTTGCCCGGTCTTTTCCGCCGGTTTGTCGCCGGCCAAATGCCGGAAAACGCGCGCATTATCGGTGTCGCCCGGGGCGATATGGACGCCAACGGCTACCGCGAATTGATCGACGGGGCGCTCAAGGAATTCCTACCCAAATCGACGCTGGAGCCGAGCGCCGTCGCACGGTTTCTGGCGCAGCTGGACTATGTCAAAGTCGATGCCACGGGCGAGGCAGGCTGGCAGTCCCTTGCGGACACCATGCGCGAGGACGTGACCCAGGCCTTTTATTTCTCGGTTGGACCGGCGCTCTTCGGCACTTTGGCGGAGCGTTTACACAAGTTGAACGTCGCTCGAGAAGATGCTCGGATTGTTGTAGAAAAGCCGTTTGGGCGCGATCTCCAATCGGCCATTGAACTTAACGCGACTTTGGCGGCCCATTTCGATGAGCACCAGATCTACCGCATCGATCACTATTTGGGCAAAGAGACGGTTCAAAATCTCATGGCCGTACGGTTCGGCAACATTTTGTTCGAGCCGCTTTGGAACAGCCAGTTCATCGATAATGTTCAGATCACGGTGGCGGAAACGGTCGGTGTTGGCGGACGCGGCGCCTATTACGATAAATCAGGTGCCATGCGCGATATGGTCCAAAACCATCTGATGCAGCTTTTGTGCCTGACCGCAATGGAAGCCCCGACGCGGTTTGAGCCCGATGCGGTGCGTGATGAGAAGCTCAAGGTGATCCGCGCGCTGGACGCTGTGCCGCGCGCAAATATCGTGCGCGGCCAGTACCGTGCAACCGAAGATGGGCCGGCTTATCTCGATGACGCCGAAAACCCAGATAGCCGCACAGAGAGCTTTATCGCCATGCGGGTCGATATCTCGAATTGGCGCTGGAAGGGCACCCCGTTCTATTTGCGCACGGGTAAGCGGATGCGGTCGCGCATGTCGGAAATTGTCGTTCAATTCCGAGAGGTTCCGCATTCCATCTTTGACGAGGAGGCGGGTCGGCATCCGAATGTGCTGGTGATCCGTTTGCAGCCCGATGAGGGCATGGATTTGCGCGTGACCATCAAAGAGCCCGGGCCGGGCGGCATGCGCCTGGTCGATGTGCCGCTGGACATGACGTTTGCCGATGCGTTAGGCCCGGATGCAGGCGAGGCGCCAGATGCCTATGAAAGGCTCATCATGGATGTCATTCGCGGCAACCAGACCCTTTTCATGCGTGGCGACGAGGTCGAAGCGGCTTGGTCTTGGACCGACCCGATCATCGATGAATGGACCGCGCGCGGGGATCGTCCGCTTGGATATGACACGGGCACAGATGGCCCGGCCGATGCCTTGATGCTGTTGCATCGCGACGGGCGGCGCTGGCGGGAGCTTTCGGGATGAGACAGTTTGTAGATTATCCCGACCGTGATGCGATGATGCTCGACCTCGCTGACATGCTAACCAGCGAATTGTCCGATTGCCTGCGTCGACATGAAAGCGCAAGTTTTTGCGTCCCAGGCGGAACGACGCCAGGTCCGATTTTCGATGTCCTGTCCGAACAGGCCATCGACTGGGATCGGGTCGTGGTCTTTTTAAACGATGAAAGATGGGTGCCCGAAGATCATGAAAGATCGAACACCAAACTATTGAAAGATCGCCTTTTTGTTTCAAAGGCTGCGGCCGCAACGCTCGTGCCGTATTACAGGCCCGCACCGCCACCGCAGGTTGCAGTGACCGAACGCGCTGCCGCGCTTGAGCCGCATCTGCCGATCTCGGTTCTCCTCTTGGGCATGGGGGCCGATATGCATACGGCAAGTCTTTTTCCAAGCGCGCCGGGGCTGGAGGACGCCTTAGCCGCCGATGCGCCGAACCTTGTGACAATCCGGCCCGAAGATCAGCCAGAGCCGCGCGTGACGCTAAGCGCCAGGGTCCTCAATGGGGCGATGTCAAAACACATTGTCATCACCGGCGACGAAAAACGCGCCGCGCTCGACCAAGCTGCGCATCTCAGCCCCACAGCGGCGCCAATCCGCGCCGTTTGGTCAGGTGCCACTGTGCATTGGGCGCCATAAGATATTGAAGAAAAAGGCATTCCTGAAAATGGACATTTGGACCGACCTCGCCGCGCACGCCACCGCAACCAACGACCGCGCCATAACGAGCTTGTTTGCCAATGATGCGACCCGCGCGGATACCTTTTCGGCGCGTCTTGGTGATATGGTCTTTGACTATTCCAAGACCAATATCGACGCCGCAGCGATGTCGATCCTGCTGGAGATGGCCCGGGCCAGCGACGTCGAGGCGCGGCGCAATGCGATGTTTGCCGGCGCGCGGATCAACAGCACCGAAGACCGGGCCGTTTTGCACACCGCTTTGCGCGCCGCGTCGGGCCCCGTCGAAACGGATGGCTCCGATGTGATGCCCGACGTTTTGGAGACGCGGACGCGTATGGCGACATTTGCCAACGCGGTTCGGTCCGGGGGGATTTCAGGCCAAGGCGGGCGCTACACCGATGTGGTCAATATCGGGATCGGCGGCTCTGATTTGGGGCCGGCCATGGCGACCGCTGCATTGGCACCATGGGCGGATGGCCCGCATGTGCATTATGTCTCAAATGTCGATGGCGCCCATATCCACGACACGCTCCAAGGCCTTGACCCCACGCGGACTTTGGTCGTTGTGGCCTCGAAAACCTTCACCACGATCGAGACGATGACCAACGCAGAGACAGCCCGGGTTTGGATGGGCGCGGCGGTCGAAAGCCCGGGCAACCAATTTGCGGCCCTATCATCGGCGGTCGAGAAAACCGCAGCCTTTGGGATCGATGCCAGCCGCGTCTTTGGGTTCGAGGATTGGGTCGGCGGGCGGTATTCGATGTGGGGACCCATTGGCTTGGGCATCATGTTGGCGGTCGGGCCAGATGCGTTCGATGAATTTCTCGCCGGAGGCCGCGCGATGGACACCCATTTCCGCGATGCCGATCTGGCCGACAACTTGCCGGTCTTGCTGGCCTTAGTGGGCATTTGGCACAATCAGGGCTGTGGCTATGCAACGCGTGCGGTGCTGCCCTATGATCAGCGGCTGGCGCGCCTTCCGGCCTATCTTCAACAGCTTGAGATGGAATCAAACGGTAAGCGCGTGTCGATGGACGGGGCCGATCTTGCGGTCCATTCCGGTCCGGTCGTGTGGGGCGAGGCGGGCACCAACGGGCAGCATGCGTTTTACCAGCTCATCCATCAGGGAACCCGCGTGATCCCCTGCGAATTCATGGTTGCAGCCCAAGGGCATGATTCGGATCTGGCGCATCACCACAAGCTTCTTGTCGCCAATTGTCTGGCCCAAGCCGAGGCGTTGATGCAGGGCCGCAGCCTTGAAACAGCGCGTGGGTTGATGGCGGCTAAGGGGCTGTCGGGGGCGGAACTTGAACGGCAGGCCCGGCACCGGGTTTTTCCCGGCAATCGGCCCTCGACGATGCTTATCTACCCCAAATTGACGCCGTTCGTTTTTGGCCAAATCATCGCGCTTTATGAACATCGCGTCTTTGTGGAAGGCGTGATGTTGGGGATCAATTCCTTTGACCAATGGGGCGTGGAATTGGGCAAGGAATTGGCACTGAAACTGGCGCCCCTGCTCGACGGTGCAGATGCGACCGGCAAAGATGGCTCGACACAGATGTTGGTGGCCGCCCTACGCGCGATGCGGTGATCGGTTTGGCGCAATTGAGCCTGGCTTATCTGCCGTTCGCGTAAATTGCGAGAGCGCAGATCCGCGAATGCGGTCTCAGATCTGGAACTGCCGCGCATCGCGACGGTGTTCTATCCACAGCACAACGAAAATCCGCCGTCATCGCATCCCAAAGTCACGCAACGGAAAAGGCCGGTTAATTGTAGCTCGATATTTGGTTTAAATTTTTGTCTTATAGCGATACGCTGATACCTCTAATGACATGGCTGAGAAGGACAGCCTATGGTAGGGACGATTTGATGACTGGTTCGATGGGGGAGCCAGATCGATGACAGGGCAAACGAGAAAGCTTGAGCTGCAGCTCTTCGGGAGCTTTTTTTGCCGCTGGTCCGATGGTGAGCCACTTGAGGTGCGCGGTGCCAAGCATCGTGCGCTTCTTGCGATCTTGGCGACCGCGCCGAACGGAACGCACACCCGGGCTTGGGTGCGCGAAACGCTTTGGATGCTGTCGGGCGAAGATTTGGGCCGGGCCAGCCTCCGGCGCTCTCTCTCGGACCTTCGAAAGCTCTTTGGCGCCGAATTTGACCGCCTGTTCCGCACGAGCAATATCGACATCCAACTCAATCTCGACCATGTCGACCTGATTGGCGACGCAGCCGACGGCATCTTTCTTGATGGATTGAGCTTGGCGGAGCCGGGTTTTCGCGATTGGCTGAAACAAAAGCGGCATCATTATAAACGCGATAGCGGCGCGATGTTGCTGGCCGCCCGGGCGGGCGTTGCACCAAAACTGGCGATCTTGCCGTTTCTGCCGCGCATGCGCACCGAAGATGAGCGTCATTTAGCCGATCTCCTGGCGATGGAAATCAGTCGGACCATGTCGCGGTCGCGCTTGATCGACGTGATTTGCCACTTGTCCAGCCGGCGTTTGAACGCGCGTGTCTTGGACTTGACCGAGATCCGCGAGACCTTGGGTTTCGACTACGTCGTCTACGGCAGTGTCTTTCTGGAAGATGGCGTTTTTCGCGTTGCTGCCGATCTTGCCGACGCAGAATCAGGGCGACTGATCTGGTCGGAGGATTTCGGCGGCAAGATGCGCGAATTGGTGAGCGGTCAGACCAATATGGTGGCCGATATATCGCGACGCATCGGCCATGGGGTGCTCACAGCTTCGGTCGAATTGGCACAAAGCCGACCCGCCTCAGACATTCAAAGCCACGCGCTTTTGATGTCGGCGGTGACTTTGATGCATGGGTTGCACAAACCGGATTTCCTGCGCTCCAAGGCATATCTCGAAGAACTGATCTCCCGCATGCCGGACCAGGCGGCGCTGCATGCATGGTTGGCAAAGTGGTATATCTTGGCCGCCAGCCAGGGCTGGAGTGCGGCCGGCCGGACCCAGCAACTCGCCGTCGATAGTGCATCGCGCGCGCTGGATCATGATCCAAAATGCGCCTTCTCCTTGGCCGTGGACGGCATGGTTCACAGCCACAGCGGCAGCGATGATGCCACCGTTGTCGATCGGTTTGAGCAATCGCTGCAAACGGATCCCAATCAGGCCTTGGCCTGGCTCCTCTATTCTCGTCATCAAATGTTTTTGGGCAACGGCGAAGAAGCATTGGCCTTTGCCGATCGCGCATGCATGTTGTCACCCTACGATCCTCACCAGTATTTTTACGATTTGCTACGGGCCTGTGCAAAATCGGTCTGTGGTGATTATGAGGGCGCATTGGAACTCGCCGACGCGTCTCTTTCGGCCAACCCGCGGCACACGTCGACGCATCGGGTGAAAACCATTGCTTTGGCCTCAATGGGCCGGGAGGCAGAGGCGCGCGCCGCTGCCGATCAATTGTTACGGTGGGAGCCCGGTCTCACCATTCGTTCTTACTTACAAAATCACCCTTCAGGCGGTGGAGGCCTAACGCAATCCTGGGCTGAAGCGCTCCGGTTTGCCGGTATTCCTGAAACCTGAGGGCTCATATTTTAGCTCAAAAAGGGAAATCAAATGTCCAGGCAAGCAATTGGAACCGGCATGACCGGGATGACCGGCATGACAGGTATGACCGGTATGACGGGCATGACCGGTATGACGGGAATGACCGGGATGACCGGCATGACCGGAATGACCGCGCGTGCGGGCAACTACGATGGCGCTACGGCGGCGGGGATTCTTATTGCAAGGGATGGCATTATGGGCCCCTGGCAGGGGGTTACACTCAACCCCGAGGCCCGAGACCAAAACGACGCACAGAACCTCGAGGACTGGAGCCAAATGGTTCGCGTCCAGACGTTGCTGCAAGAGCTGGTATCCGACACCGCCGTCCGCTTTGTCGATGGCAAGGCCGTTGTCTACGCCGTCGGTGCGACCGCAGGCGGTCCGCTTGAGGCCAGCCCGCTTGCCAGTTTCACGCGGCCCGACATCGATAAATTTGAGGTGCAACTCAGCCTTGTGCGCGAATATGCCGACCTGCGCGGTGACCGGCTGCCGGAGATCCTGACGCAAGCGGGCGGGATTACGGATTATATGGGGGCCGTGGCTGGCCTGCATCCCGGCCGGCGCAATTACAGCTTTGAATTGCTGGGCATCACGCAAGTGTTTGCCACCCAGATCGTGTTGAAGGTCAAGCACCTTCTGGCCTGCCTTCGGCCCGACGCGTTTTCCGCGCAGATCCAGCCGGCAATTCCAACACCGGGTCATGGAACGTTGCCGAGTGGCCATGCCACAGAGAGTTTTGCTGCCGCCGTGGTGTTGGCCCATTTGATGAACGAAGAAATGGGCGCCGGAGACGATGATAAAACGCATATCGATCAACTCATGCGCCAAGCTGCGCGGATTTCTGTGAACCGCCATGTGGCCGGTGTGCACTTCCCCGCCGATAGCATCGCCGGCGCGATGTTGGGTCTATCCTTAGGTCAATACGTCATGACCCGCGCCACGACCGGAGAATTCGGCACAGGCGAGATCACGGCAGCCAAATTTGCCGGTGCGCATGTCGCCAAAGATGGCGTCCCGGTTGATTTCACGGTCACGCCCTATCTTAGCGCGTCGGGGAATAATCCATTGGACGGGCCGGTTCCGGTGGAAGGGATCGATGGCGAGATGGTCGTCAGTGTCGACGACGCGCCGGTCACGGTTGGCCGCAGCGATCTGTTGGCATTCATGTGGAAAAAAGCCTCGGACGAGTTGAAAAAGCGGGGCGCTTGATCCATGGCATTGCAATGGTTCGAGGATCCCGAAGATTACCTCGTCGATCTGCGCCCAGGGCCGGCTGACCGTCCGGCGCGGATCAATGATGCATACGCGCAATGGGTGCTGCGGCACGGCGCGCAATTTAACCTCACCGAAGAGTATCGCGAACCCGGTGGCAACCCGGAGGATTTTGACTTTGTGATCGCCTATCGGGATCTCGATGGCCAGGATCGCGGCGGGGCAATCGATGCGCTGGTGGCGAAAGGCGCGGCACCTACTGGCGTCGGGTCGCCGCCGCTGGACGGGCTTTATATTGGCAGGCTGCCGATCCGAAAGGCCAGCGTCTCGCCGCGGATCGACGGCGCCGAGGACGCCGCGCCTGCGCCCGACGAGGTGACGCTAGAGCTACCGACCGGCCTCGACCCCAGCAAGTTGGTGGTGGTCGGTGTTATGGACGATGCGATCCAGGTTGGGCATATGCGATTTCGCGATGCCGAAGGTCGATCGCGCGTCGATGCCGCTTGGATCCAGGATGGCGTCTTTAGCGGATCGCCCGCATTGGGGCCGCGCCCGCCGCTCTACCGCCAGTTTGGCCATGTGCTCCACCGCCACGCGATCGACGCAGCCATCGCCGCCCACGGCGATGATGACGATGCCTTGATGCAGGCCTTGGGCCTTGTAGCCGCGCCGGGCGCACCGTATTGGCCGACGCCATTACGCATGTTGGCCTCGCACGGGACGCATATCGCCGATCTGGCTGCGGGCTACGACCCCGACGATGCCGCCGGATTGCATCGCCGCATCATGGCCGTGCAGCTTCCGGTCTTTGCCTCTGAGGAAACATCAGGGATCGGGCTCACAGCCGCGATCATCGCCGGAAGCGGATTTATTTTCGATCATGCCCGTGCGCTTAGTCGCGCGGCCGGTGTCCCGATCCCCGTTGTGCTGAATTTCAGCTATGGCTTCGGTGGCGGTTGGCGCAACGGCACCGACATCGTGGAGCGTGCTCTGCGCGCCCAGGCGGCCGCCTATCGACGCGCCGTCGCGGCCGATTTGTCCAGCGCCCCGCCGCCAGCCGTGACCATTTTACCCGCCGGCAACGGGAACTTGTCGCGTACGCATGCCCAGGCGGTCACGCCAGAGAACGGGTCGGCGCAATTGACGGCGAAACTGCGTTTGCAACCGGATGACAAAACATCAAGCTATGTCGAGTTCTGGTTGCCACAGGGCTCAACCAAGGTGACGCTCAACGTCGCGGCACCCAATGGTTTTGACGGGGAATTCACGGTCGATTTGCCCGCCGATCCTGTGGATCCCGGGGCGTTGACGCGCGCCAATGACTACGTTCTGGCCGCTGCGGGGGCGGGGCTCGACCCGGCAACGATTGTCGGGCGCGTCTCGGTGGATCTGCCATCTGAATATCCCCGCGCAGACGGCGCGGCGGTGCCCGGCAGATGGCGGGTTCTGTTGGCATTGGCACCGACGGCGGCCCTGATTGCGGGCCGTCCTGTCGTGCCCCATGGCTTGTGGTCTGTCACCTGCACCGCAACGGGCGCATTGGCCGGCGACGTGATGCATGCCTGGTTGCAACGCGATGAGACAAATTTAGGTTTTCCGATGCGCGGGCGGCAAAGCTATTTCGATGATCCGACCTATGAGGCCAGCCGATTTGATGCACTCACCGATATTGCCGTGCGCGACATCAGTGACAGCTCGGTTCGGCGCAATGGGACGGTCTCGGGGATTGCCACGCGGCAGAGCACTGGCGCGGACGAAGACAATCACCTGACCGTCGGGGCCGCGCGATGGGATATTACCGGGCCCACGATCTACACAGCGGCGGGCTTTGACGCATTGTCCAATCCCGAAGTGCTCGCGCCCGGCGATACATCGCGTATCCTGGACGGGGTATTGGCGAGCGCAAACCGTGGGGTGGCCGTCATTCCGCTGAACGGCACAAGCGTTGCCGCCCCGCAAGTGGCTCGGATCATTGCCGATGCCGCCGAAGCGACGGAACCTGAACGCTATGCTGAATTCTCAGCGCTGATGGTGGTCCGTGGCCTGGCCACGCCGCCGGTGCGACCGAACGGCGTGCCGGAACGGGCCAGCAACAATGTGGTCCGAGAAGAGCGGTCGGAGATTGGCACACTTGATCCGCCCCGCAGCCTCGAAGCAGCCGTCGCGCGTGGCAATATCCGAAAATAGCTGCGCATCGCAGGTCTCGGACCGGTCCAATCGTCACTTTTCACGCTTAACTCACGCCGCATCTCGGCGTGAGTTGTTAATAGACGGTAAGCCTCTGCTGGAAATCAGAGCGCAATCAATGACGACGCGGTCCAAACTTGGGGTGGCCGGGGAACTGAGGGGACACAGTTGCCATGAAACTGATCATTTTTTCCGACGATGTCGTTAATTGGCGTGCCGGCGATTCCGTTTGGACGGTCAAAGGTCAAGTGCCGCTGCTATCGGTTGAATGCCGGGGGGTCTGCGTCCAAAGCTATGCCGCGACTATGGACACGCAGCTTGACCATGCGCAGATGCCGCGTGTGCTCGACAGCGTGTAAGCCCACCGGTCGCGAATTGGAGCGGGTAGCGGGAATCGAACCCGCGCGTTCAGCTTGGGAAGCTGACAGGCTACCATTACATCATACCCGCTGCGCGGCATGTTGGTAGGCGAAGGCCATTTCCAGGTCAACCACTTGCCCGGCCCGGCCTTACCGGGCCGAGATCCGCGCGACCTCCCCGCCGGCCAGGATCGCTTGGCCCAATCTTTGCCGTGCAGACACGTCCTCAGGCAGCAAAAGACCGGTTTCAACGCGGAAATCGCCGTCGTACTGGCCATCAAACAGCGTCCGGCGGCCGGCAAAGGCCTGCAACGCGGCCTCGCGGTCAAAGCTGTGTCCGAGGCCTGAGACTTCGAAGAAAGGCGCACCGCTCCGGGCTTGCAGGTAGCCTTCAACTGACAAGCTGCTGAGCGCGCCGGCCGCGCCAAAAAAGCGCCCGCTGCTTAGGGATGCGGCCTCTAGCAAAGGTCCGTTTTGTCGTCCGATGACGGTTGCAAATGTCCCGATTACGGGGCGCGCCAACCGACCGAGTGCAACCCGGCGCCCGGCGATGATCGCTTCGGTCGCGGTTGTGGTCTCCACCGCGCCGGCCAGCGCGTCTGCTTTGCCGTCAGCGAGGTCGATGCGCGCCGCAATCACGGTTCGGCCACGCCACAACCCCGACACAGCCACTTGCTGGCCCGGCTCTAGCGTGCCGATTGCACCGGCTTCGAGCACCACATTTGTGCCGCCCACCAACCCCGATCGACCGTCCGGCGCGACATAGCCCACACGTCCAACCACGGGCTGGGTCACATGGATGCGCGCCGCCGACAGCAGCCCCGCGTCATTCGCAGCAGCCTCGATCGTCAAGCTGTGGCCCAAGGACAAATCGGCGACATCAAAGGCGCCATAGGCGTCTGTCACAATCCCAGGCGCGTCGGTTTCGATGCGCAGCCCGTTGACGACAATGCTCCCGAAATCGGTCAGCGTGCCGACGATGCCGGTCCCGCCGATGCCGCCTTCGGGGCGGCGGCGGTCGGTCTCTTGGCCAAACCCAGGCACGCCCCAGCCAACAAGGCCCAGGCCTAACCCCGCTAGGGTACTGCGTCGGTCAATCTTCCGCATCATCGGCCTTCTTTCCCCCGCCATCAATTGGCGGCTCCGCTTCTTTATAAAAGAACACGCCGAAACGAAATCGCTCGATCCCGTCTTCGGCAGAGACGTCTTGGGCTTGGCGGTCATGCGCCATTTTGTTCAATTCGATCAACACATCCGTGCCCAATCGTTCGGCTTGCGCTTGCAAGTCATCCACCGAGGCCGGGGTCAAACGGTTGTAAAAGACCGCGCGTTCCAAAAACGGCGGGTCTTCTTCGGCTAAAAGGTTCTCGACGGCCGCTGAAATGTGATCTCCGACGTTTTCGGCGAAGAAATGCGTTTTCTGATCGAGGTTGTTGGGGCCGATGAAGGCATCGGTTTTCAGATGCACAGCCCCGTCTGCGACCTCGACCATCCCTTGGCGTTCAAGCTCATCAAGGACGGTTTTGGGGCGGATATCGGTGCTAACCAATCGGACCAAGCTTTCGAAACTGAACGGATCGCTGCCGGATCGGGGCAGGGGCTTTGGATTGCCCGCTGCGTCGCTGGTTTTCGGATCGGCAAGCCAGCGCCCGATCACCGATGCAAGCGATGTCACTTTTTCCCGTGCTTCCGTCCGAGAGGCCATATCCGCGCCGCGGAACTCGCGTACATCGCGCCGGTGGACCCCGGTTAACATGCTGATCCGGCTGTCTGTTTGCCGCTCGCCGCCAATTTGAAACGACTCCTCAGCCACCTCGACATAAAGCCGCTTCAGCCGGACATACAAAGCCGGCGCCGTTACACCCTGTGCGATCAAGGCGCGCACCAACGGTCTCAGCAAGCTGTCCAGCACGCGCGCGAACGCGCTGCTTTGAGTTGTCGGATCGGTGTCGTTCATCGGCGGCAATATAAGTTGCGTGGTACAAAAATCCACGCAGCGTTGACGGGTGGGACCAAGTGTAGCGTTTTTGTGACCCTTTGATTCTGGCGTCATTATGGAAGTGTGGAAAAAAATTCCACGAATTTCTTGAAATGCGGTAAAGGCGCACCAATTCGCGGTTCGTGGGAAAAAATCCCACGCCTAACATGAGGAGACGAACATGCGCACTATTCTTGCTACCGCCGCCACAGCGCTTGTGCTGCTGGGCCACACCACCGCAGCGAACGCTCAGACCGATATCGTCGCCACTGCGGCGTCGGCCGGTGATTTTGGCACGCTCTTGGCGGCCGCCGAAGCCGCAGGTCTTGTGGACACTTTGCAGTCGCCGGGCCCGTTCACGATTTTTGCCCCGAACGATGCCGCCTTTGCCGCCCTGCCCGAGGGAACGGTTGAAGACTTGTTGTTGCCGGAAAACCGCGATCAGCTTGTTGAAATCCTGACCTATCACGTTGTACCGGCAGAGGTTTTTGCCGAGGATATCGTCGGCAGCCGGTTGCAGGTGTTGACCGTGCAAGGTGGGCGTCTGGCGGTGAATGGCACCGGCGGCGGCGTCAGCGTCAATGATGCCACGGTCATCGCGGCCGATGTCGATGCAACCAATGGCGTGATCCACGTCATCGACCAGGTCTTGTTGCCGTAATGTCCCGTTGCTGGGAGCAAAGCGGGCCCCGATAGCGGATCGTCGACGCTGTGCCCGCGCGTTTTAGCGGCCTCATTTCGGTGAGGCCGTTTGCGTTATTGACCGCGCTTACCCGCGCCGGCGCCGACGTCGCGCACCGCTATCGCCAGCAGCGCCAAAGCTCACGTCTGGCAGGGCGACGATCTGGCTCAATTCTGGGAACGGGTCCGTGGCATGGGGCATCGCATTGGCCGCCACGAAATGGTCTTGGAACTTGGGCTCAACCGCGGTTTCGACCTTGTGGATGCGTTGCACGGTTTCTTCGATCTGGGCGCGGGCGGCTCGGCTGCACAAGGCAACACGCGCGCCATGCCCGGCTGCATTGCCGGCGCTGGCCACGTTCCCAAGCGCGGCATCGGGGATCATGCCCAGCACCATCGCATGTTTGGGCGAGATATGCGCGCCGAATGCGCCGGCCAGAACGATACGGTCGACGCGATCGACGGCAAGATGATCCATCAGGAGCCGCGCGCCGGCATAAAGCGCCGATTTGGCCAGTTGGATTGCGCGAATGTCGCCTTGGGTCACGGTAATCCTGGGCCCACCGGTCGCAGTCCCATCATGGATGAGATAAGCATGCGTGCGGCCTTCGGGCTCTGCCCGGTGCGTTCCGGTTTGTGCGGCAGAGCCGATCAGGCCGGAGGCGTCAACAAGCCCCGCCATGCGCATCTCGGCAACCGCTTCGATTATGCCCGACCCGCAAATGCCGGTGACCCCCGTGGCGGCTGTTGCCTCGGTAAATCCCGGCGCGTCGGACCAAAGATCGCAACCGATGACGCGAAACCGCGGCTCTTTCGTGGTGGGATCAATCTCAATGCGTTCGATCGCGCCGGGCGCGGCGCGCTGGCCCGACGCGATCTGCGCCCCCTCAAAGGCAGGGCCCGTGGGCGACGAACAGGCCAGCACACGGGCCCGATTGCCCAGCAGGATTTCGGCATTGGTGCCGACATCCACGATCAGCACGAGATCGTCCGATTTCTCCGGCGCCTCCGCAAGCGCGACGGCTGCCGCATCGGCCCCGACATGGCCAGCGATGCAGGGCAACAGATAGACCTGCGCCCCGGCATTTATCGCCGGCAGGCCCAATTCACGTGCCGGCACAGTCAACGCGCCAGAGCTTGCCAGCGCAAACGGCGCTTGGCCCAATTCGACCGGATCGATGCCCAAAAACAGATGGTGCATCACCGGGTTGCAAACCACGACCGCCTCAACGATGAGATCGGGGTCGATATCCGCCTCAACCGCGATTTCAGCCGCCAGCGTGTTCATCGCTTCGCGCACAGACGTGGTCATTTCCTGATCGCCGCCGGGGTTCATCATCGCGTAGCTGACCCGGCTCATCAGGTCTTCGCCAAACCGGATCTGTGGGTTCATGATGCCGGAGGAAGCCAAGACCCGTCCATCCGACAAATCCGTAAGATGGGCCGCGATTGTGGTGGAGCCCAGATCGATCGCCAAGCCAAAAAGCCCACCGTCATGCAGCCCCGGCCAAAGATCGACGATCTGGAATTCCTTTTTCCCAACAGCCTTGTAGAGCGCGACGCTCACCGTCCATTTGCCTTTCCGCAACGCCGGCTGAAGCTTGCGGAGAACGCCAAGATCGGCGTCCAGATCGACAATGCCCCATTGCGCTGCGAGGGCCGCTTTGAGACGTTCGAAATCGCCCGAAGGCTCGTGCATATCGGGCTCTTCGACCTCGACCATCACCAGCCGCGTGGCCGGGTCCATCTCAACCGGACGGTCCGAGGCTGCTTTGCGCACAACCTGCCGATGGACCTGGCTTTCGGGCGGCACATCGATGACGATATCGCGCTGCACGGTGGCCTGACAGCCAAGCCGCCGCCCGGGTTTGAGGCCGCGCACGCGGTCGTATCGTGCCTCCACCTCGTTCCAAGCACTCAAGGCATCGTCGGCCACGCTGACGCCGTGTTTCGGAAAATCGCCGAAGGCCGGCGTGACCTGGCATTTCGAGCAGATCCCACGCCCGCCACAGACACTGTCAAGATCAACGCCCAAGCTACGCGCGGCATTTAGGATCGGCGTCCCAACCGGGAAATGCCCGCGCTTGCCCGATGGCGTGAATATGACAAGTGGATCTTGGCTCATGGCCTGCTTTTATACCTCAGCTCAACTTGCTCGCCAGGTTGAAAGCGGCGCACACGGGTCCATAGGCGTCAGCGCAGGAATTCGGCGCCAGAGACCCAAACCAGCAAGGGCACCGGCAGAACGGCGAGCGCAATCGTGGCGAGGCTCAAGGCAGGGGAGACAAGCCGCGAAAACCCCGCCAATAGACAGATCCCACCGCCGCCGCCGATCACGGCATTGCCAGGAACATTGAGCAGCACTGCCAGCGCCAAGTACCGCGACCGAAGTGCCCAATTGGGGACGCGTTGGGCGACGAGGGCAAGGCGTTCGGGTTCTGAAAGTGGGGCGATCTGGTCGATCAACGCACAAGCGCGTACCAATCCCAGATCCAAAAGCAGCCGCCGGATGACCGTCAGCTTTAGCGCTCGGCCGCAGAGAAAGGCAATTGCGAGGCCCGCGATTGTCGCCAGATAGACAAATGGCGCCGCCTCGGCGCCGCGCAGCACCAAAATCGCGATACCGATTTCCGCTCCGGGTACAAACGGCACGGCGAGAAGCAGAATATAGGCCAAAAAGGCCATCAGCACGATCGCGAACGCCATTCGGTCGCCGATGACGCCCGGCAGGGTTTCGGCTGTCTCCAACGCCCAATCCATCGCAAAATGCGCGCCAATGGCCAGGCCGACAATCACCGCGGCCCGCAGGGCCAGGCGCAAAAGGCGCAGCGAACCGGGCGCGAGACGATATGGCCGTTGCTTCGTCATTGGCTTGGGCCTGACGCGTAGGCCGCCAGGTCCGTCTTGCTCCTTGCGTGCTGCCGCGGTTGCGGGCTGGCATGAGAGACGTCAAGCGCGCCGGCGACGGCGGCCCCCGCGACCTGAGCCAGCGGCAGCCTGGGCTTGTGCAGCGTCTGGGAAGGTCGCGCCCTCCTTTACCGCGTCGAGCACGCGGGAAAAGCCAATCCAAGTCCCGCCATTGGGGTCGTGGTTCATCAACATATTGGCCGCGTTCACGGCCTCCATCTCAACCGGGCGCACCGGGTTCATGATCGCGCTGGTCATGCCAGCGCCGATGGCCATCGGCAAAAACGCCGCGTTGATGCCATGGCGGTTGGGCAATCCAAACGAGATATTTGAGGCGCCGCAAGTCGTGTTCACGCCCAAATCTTCGCGCAATTTGCGCACCAAGGCAAAGACCTGGCGCCCGGCTGTGTCCATTGCGCCCACCGGCATCACCAAAGGATCGACAACGATGTCATGGGCCGGAATGCCGTAATCGGCGGCACGCTCCACGATTTTCTTGGCCACGGCGAACCGAACCTCGGGGTCTTCCGAAATGCCTGTGTCGTCGTTGGAAATTGCGACAACCGGGACATTATATTTTTTGACCAGCGGCAGCACGATCTCAAGCCGTTCTTCCTCGCCGGTGACCGAGTTCAAAAGCGGCCGCCCTTCGGCGGCTTCGAGCCCAGCTTCGAGCGCGCCCGGCACAGAGCTATCGATGCAAAGCGGTACGTCCACAAGGCCTTGAACCAACTCAATCATTTGCCGCATCAAGGGGGGTTCGGTGATGTTTGGGTCCGGGTTCGAATTGTAGACGACGCCCGCATTGACATCCAAAACCATCGCCCCGCAGGCAACCTGTTCAAGCGCGTCCTTTTCGACGGTGTGATAGTCGCCAGCCTCCAACTCGGCGGCAAGTTTCTTGCGCCCGGTCGGATTGATCCGTTCGCCGATGACGCAGAACGGTTCGTCAAAGCCGATCACCACGGATTTCGATTTCGATTCAAGGACAGTGCGGGTCATGGGCGTTTCCTTGCCACGGTTCAAGTCGTTGGCCAGTCATGCAGCGAATGCGCGATGCATGCAGGGCCTAATGCGACAAAAGACCATTAGGAAAAGACACCTATGCCCAAGGCTCCTGCAAAGGAACCAGCGCTGAGGTGAAAGTTTCTCAGCTTCATTATGAAGCAGGTGCGTCCCGTCGCGGAAATCCCGCAACGGGACGTCTGTGGCGGCTTATTCATCGAGGCAGTAATACTCGTACGTGCCCGGGATGGGGTTGCTATTTTCGTCTTCAAGCCAGGTGCCCAGCCAGCCGCCATCGCCGCAGATCATGTCCAATTCCAGATCGGACATCGGCGGCCCTTGGGTGCCGGGTCCGGGTTCTGCCGGCACGCGCGCAAATTCGCGCGGCTCGGGCTCGTATCCGGGCCGGTTCAATGGTCCGCTCGGGAACCCGTCTCCGTCAGATCGGTCAGAGGCATCCGCGCCGCGTCCGCCGGCATCGCCGCGGCCACCGGCGTCCTGCGCAAGCGCAGGCTGCGAGGCGATCAATGTCAGGGCAACAAGCCCCCAGGTTAGTTTGTTCAGCAAAGTCAACGTTTTCTTCCTTTCCGATTGGCCGCGATCAGCGGCGCGTTACGGGCTTAGGACGCCGGAGCGCGCGGAAAGGTTCAAAGACTGTGCAAAAAAAATTTCGCCGGGTCGCGGCACAGATCGAATAATCTGTTGGACCCGGCCCTGACCAGTCGCAAAAATAGCCGATCAGGTGCCGCGGATCAGGAAGCGGCCGGCGCGGCGCCGCTTTTGTCGCGCGCCCAATTGGCATTGGTCTTAATGCCGCCCAAGGGAAAGAAATGAACCCGCTCGATGTTGAAATCGGGGTGCGCGGCTTTGTGTGCCGCAAGCGCGGTCAGGACCTCCGTCGGCTCATACGGCAAAAGCAGCTTTGAGACGTCCATCGCTCGCTTTTGCAGAACCTTCAGTGAGGGGCCCACGCCGCAGGCGATTGCGAATTTGATCAGTGTTTGCAGCTTTGCCGGCCCGGCAATGCCGATATGGATCGGCAGCGTGATGCCTTCTGCGGCCATGCGGTCAGCCCAGGCGATGATCGGTTTGGCCTCAAAAGCGAATTGCGTCGCGATCGCCATTTTGGCGTCTGTCCCGCGCGAATACGCCTCCTTCCAACGCAGCGCCTCCATAACGGTCGTGTCGCCGCCATCGGGGTCGATATCACGATTGCCTTCGGGATGGCCCGCGACATGAATGTGCTTGAACCCATCAAAGAGCCCGGTCTCCAAGAGCTGCATCGAGGACTCGAACGCACCGATGGGTCTGTCGATGCCGCCGGCCAAAACCAAAGCCTCCGACACATCCGCCTCGCCCTGATACCGATTGATCCAGTCGGCAAGCGTCGCGCGGTCCGGGATGGACCGAGCCGGGAAATGCGGCATCACCCGGAACCCGTCGGCAGCCAGACGCCGTGCGGTTGCCAGCATGTCGCTGATGTCGGTGCCATCGATATGGGCGATATAGACGCGCGTTCCATCCGGCAGGAGGGCGCGGAAATCGTCGATTTTTTCGGCCGTGCGTGGCATGACTTCGATGGAGAAATCCTGCAAAAACGCGGCAAGGTCCGGCATTTGAGGTGCGGCGGTCTCGGGCGCGGGCCGGCGGAATTTCAATAGCGACATGAGCGTCTCCCAGGCGGTCTTAGGCGGCTTTGTCATGCCCATCGGCATCAATGAGCGCTTTGAGGCGCGCGGTGTCGTATTCAGCGTCGATCCGATCGGCCTCTGCCGCGGCGACCTCATCGGGATCGCCGTCTGTCTCGCCGGTCACAACCTTACGCCATTCGGCCAAATAGGCATCGTCATCCTTGGCGCCAACCTTCATCGCGCAGCGGTCGATTGCTTGCTCAAAGCGCTCTGGCAGGGGGCGTTTCGCCCCGTGACGCCCCTTGCCAACGATAACCTGCGCCGGGATGTCGCGCCAGAAGACAATGGTGATGGACGGCATGTGTGATTCCCTTACTCGTTGCGCCACGCTACGCGAGCACGCCGCACGGCTGGCATCTATTTTCGACATCTGGCGTCATTGGCGCGACCGAATTGATCATCGCGTGGATCCGGGCCCGTCGATCGGCATTGCAAACAAGCTCCGCCCATTGTCTGCCGTAGCGGAACGCGCTACCTATTTCACAGACGCTTTTAGGAAGCCGCAATGTCCCACAAGCGCCCCCCAGGCGCCGGCCCGTATCCCAGGCCCGTTGCACCCATCGCGCCGGCTTCTCCGCCGCCGCAAAAGCCGCATCCGGCCGCCAGCAAGCGCCCCGACCCGGCCGACCTTTACGCCGCGCTCGATCTGGGCACAAATTCCTGCCGCATGCTGATCGCCCAGCCAAAGGGCAACCAATTGCATGTGGTCGATTCTTTCTCGAAATCTGTGCGCCTTGGCCAAGGGCTCGAAGCCTCCGGTCGCTTGGGCCGTCCCTCGATGGCGCGCGCGGTTGGGGCTTTGAAGATTTGCCAAAAAAAGCTGAGCCAGCATGGCGTTCGGCAGATGCGTCTGGTGGCGACCGAAGCCTGCCGACGCGCCACCAATGCCGCCGATTTCATCTCGGTGGTCAAGCGCGAAACGGGGCTAGAGCTGGAAATCATCGAGCCGGAGGAAGAGGCCCGCCTGGCCGTTGTCAGCTGCGCCCCGCTGGTCTCGGCACGGACCGAGCAGCTTCTCGTCGTCGATATCGGTGGCGGCTCGACCGAATTGGTCTGGATCGATCTTTCGCGCGTCGCCCCCTTGGAACGCCCGCGCGCGATCATGCGCCTGCACCAGGGCTTTGATCACGAAGACAGCGTCTTTCCCCGTGCCAAGGTCGTCGATTGGATTTCCATCTCGCTCGGCGTGGCAACGCTGAAGGACATGTATGATGACGTGGCCGATGACAGCGCGCGCTTCGCCCTCATGAGCTGGTATTTCGAGGAACAGCTGGCGGAGTTTTCGCCGTATGTCGATGCGGCCGATCAGGCGCGCGACGGCTTTCAGATCATCGGGACGTCGGGGACGGTGACCACCGTGGCGGCCTCGCATTTGGGCCTGCGCCGATATGACCGCAATAAGGTCGATGGGCTGCGCATGACATCGGACCAAATCGATACGGTGATCCAAGGCTATCTGTCCCTAGGCCCCGAGGGCCGCCGCAAAGACCCCCGCATCGGCCGCGACCGCCAGACCCTGATCATGTCGGGTGCCGCGATCCTGCAAGCGCTGCTGCGGGCCTGGCCCACCGACCGCCTCAGCGTGGCTGACCGAGGCCTCCGTGAGGGCCTGCTTTATGCGCAAATGAGCTCGGACGGGGTGCTGGAGGACGGGCCGTTCTGAGCCTTATTGCAGCTCTTCAAGCTGTTGGCGAACTTGATCCGCCCAAGTGCATGCGGTCTCATGGCCCATGTCGCATCCTATCTGATAGAGCCGCGCGGCCTCCTCAAGGTTGACGGGCATGCCATCCCCACGGCGGTTCATGCCTCCAAGATTGCTGCAGCCTATTGCATCCCCGCCGTCGCATCCCATCTGGTAGAGCCGCGCCGCCTCGTCGTAATCGACTGCGCGGCCCAGGCCTTCGTCGTGGAGGATGCCGAGATTTGTGCAGCCCCTGGCATTCCGGCCGTCACATCCCATCTGGTAGAACCGAGCGGCCTCCTCGTAATTGACCGCGCGGCCCAGGCCTGCATTGTGGAGGAAGCCGAGATTTGTGCAGCCCCGGGCATCTCCGCCCGCGCAGGCCGCCTCATAAAGACGGCCTGCCTCTTCATCCGAAGTACCCTGTGCGGCGAACGCTCTTGAAAAACACTCCTCCGTAAGGCCGCCTTGACAGGCGCCTAGCAAGAACGCCAATTGTCGTTCCTCATCTTCGGTGAGCCGCATAACGGCCAAACAGACCTCGCCCTGAAAAACGTCGCAGAGCAGCTCATCAAGGACCGTGACGCCGTGTTCGTCCTGTCGAAAGACGCTTGCCGCCGCGAGAGCGCCCAGAAAGACCGCGCTGCCCATGATCAGGCCAAGGAAGCGCAGCGGAGCGCCAGGGAGTTGGGACCACTCAGCTAGCCGCAAGCCCGCCACCAAACGGATAATCCAGGTCGATGCGATGAAGGCCCAGCTCCAGAGGCTTGTCAGGAAGGTCGAATAGAAAAGGATCGAAAAGGGGGAGAAGACGCCGAGCGTTTCTGCGAGCGTGTCGTTTTCGATTTGCAGCGCCGTGGTCATCCCCCAGATCGCGACCCAGATGATCGCAGCGGAGATGAGAAGGTCGGCGATGAGCGCGAGGATTTGAACCACGACGGGTCGACGGCTCGAGAGCCACCCAAGGAGCCAGCGGGTCTCCAACAGCGAGACGTAATCGGCGAAGATATTGATGATGAGCGCAAGGCCAAGAAGCCGCCAAAGGTCTTCGCCCCCTTCCAGCCGTGCGTCATAGGTCCCGCCCCAGCCCATCAGCGCCCAGATCAGCACCACCGCCAGAAGCGAGGCAAGTGCAGAACGGAGGAAGCATTTCGGCGACAGGTGATTTTCGCCGAAGACCGCATCGAAGAGGGCTGTGAAGCTCTTGGCCCAAGTCTCTTCCGACTGCGCGCCCATCAGCCAGAGTGCGATGGACTCCTTTCGATCTTGGTTGAGAACACTTGCGGCCAAGCCTGTCATGGCGAGAACTGCTGCTGCAAGGGTCGCCGCCCAAGTCCAATTCGCGATGATCACGTCCAAAAGCAAACTGAAAAATACTCAGGTCATGGGAATTGCCTTCAATTACGCATAGCTTGGCACGATAGGCAGGCCGGAGGCAATCATGGCAAAGACACCCAAAGGCACGGGGTCGAGCGGGCGCGGGCAGCGCGATTTGCGGGTGAAGGTGAAGACCGCGCGGGGACGCAAGCTCAGCTCCACCCGTTGGCTCGAACGTCAGCTCAATGATCCGTTCGTTGCACGTGCCAAGGCCGAAGGATATCGCGGGCGGGCGGCATTTAAGATCCTCGAAATCGACGACAAATACCGCTTTTTTCGGCCCGGGGCGCGGGTCGTGGATCTGGGCGCGGCCCCGGGTGGCTGGTGCCAGGTTGCCGTGCCGCGCGTGAACGCATTGGGCACGATGGCCGGCCAGGCTAAGGGCTCGGTTCTCGGCGTTGATCTGCAAGAGATGGAACCGATCGCGGGTGCTGAACTGCATCAGCTCGATTTCATGCAAGACGGCGCGGATGTGCAGGTTCGGGCTTGGCTGGGCGGACCGGCCGATGTGGTGCTGAGCGACATGGCCGCAGCCTCGTCCGGCCACAAACAAACCGATCATTTGCGCATCATCGCGCTTTGCGAGGCAGCAGCGGAGTTCGCCTTTGATGTGCTGGAGGATGGCGGGACATTTGTGGCCAAGGTCCTTGCCGGCGGCGCTGAGGGAGAGCTGCAAAAGACCCTCAAGCAGCGCTTTGCCAAGGTCGCCAATGTCAAACCCGCCGCAAGCCGGGCCGATAGCTCCGAGAAATTCGTCGTGGCCACCGGCTTTCGTGGCTGAAGGCCGTTTTGCTGCGAAGCCGGTCGGCCGAGCGCGTGTGATGTCGCGCCAACGTCATGCCTAGCTTGGATTTGGTACCGTCCTGACGCGCCCACACCGCAACTTGAAGCCAAAAGATGGCGGCAACGACGGCTGCGCGCGACGGGCTTGTCACGGTATACCAACCGCACGCGCGGACATGCGCCGAGCCGTGGGCCTTGGGGTCATGACATGCGGTCCCGCGACCCGGGCAGCTCAGATCATCGGGCTTGCGCCAGACCGTCAACGCGTCGCGCTCCATCGTAATCCGATTTAAAGGATGTCCCGCCCTATCAAGGTCGATTGGGCGGAATACCCCTTGGTGGACCCATGCCGTTGGATGGCGGCGGTTCCCGCGTTCTTCGCCATGCTGAGCGGGCGCACAGAGACATATCCGCGCTTTACGCCGTTGGCCGAAGGAACGCGCCCGCTGACGCTTTTTGGGCGCCGGAGATGGCTCAGATCTTCAACGACGGCTTTAAGATCGCGTCGATCACGGTCGAAATCACCTGGGTGCGGATGCGGATCCGCAGGGCGCGCACGCGTTGCTTTGTCTGCCACAAAGCCGGACGTCCGCGATGGCAATCGGGATCCTGTATTTCCCGCCGTTCCCGATGTCCCGTTTGACATGATTGGCGCGAACCAACGCGGCGTCGGCGCGTTCTTGACTGAAATCATCGACGCCCCTTGCCGATTTCTATTGCCAAGCAGACCGGGGGTCTGGGGGCGTGCCCCCAGAAAAGCCCGTGCGGCTAGCACATTCGGGCCGACGAGTGGCCCTTATTGGGCCCGAGGCGGTCCGACCCCCTTTCCAATCTGTGGCCCACGTGAGATAGGGACACGCCAACCGATCCCAACCCGAACGAGGACGCCATGGAGATTCGCGAGGCTCTTACCTTCGATGATGTATTGCTCGTTCCCGGTGAAAGCGCCGTGCTGCCGATGGCCGCCGACACCCGCACGCATGTGACAAAAGCCATCGCGCTCAATATCCCGCTGCTCAGCTCGGCCATGGACACGGTCACCGAGGCACGGATGGCGATCGCCATGGCGCAAGCGGGCGGGATGGGTGTGATCCACCGCAACCTCGATATCGAAACCCAAGCCCGCGAAGTGCGCCGCGTCAAACGGTTCGAATCCGGCATTGTTTACAACCCAGTCACGCTGCGCGCCGATCAGACGCTCGGAGACGCCAAGGCTCTGATTGAAAGATATAATTTCACTGGCTTTCCGGTTGTTGATGACGAAAGGCGCGTCCTCGGCATCGTCACCAACCGCGATATGCGCTTTGCCGAGGACGATGCCACGCCGGTGCACGTGATGATGACGTCGGAAAAGCTGGCGATGATGACGGAACCGGCCGATCTCGACGAGGCCAAAAGCTTGATGCGCGCGCGCCGGATCGAAAAGCTTCTTGTCACCGATAGCCGCGGCAAGCTCACTGGGCTCCTGACGCTGAAAGATACCGAGCAGGCGGTGCTCAACCCGCATGCCTGCAAGGATCAGCTTGGCCGGTTGCGGGTGGCCGCCGCCACAACCGTTGGCGATGCCGGCTATGACCGATCTGCCGCGTTGGTCGATGCCGGCTGCGATCTCATTGTTATCGATACCGCGCACGGACATTCCAAATCCGTTGCCGAAGCGGTCACCCGGGCCAAGATGCTGTCGAATGAGGTGCAGGTTGTGGCCGGCAATGTCGCGACCGGAGAGGCGACCCGCGCGCTGATCGATGCCGGCGCCGATGCGATCAAGGTTGGGATCGGGCCGGGCTCGATCTGTACAACCCGGATCGTTGCCGGCGTCGGCGTGCCGCAACTCACCGCGATCATGGATTGCGCGGATGCGGCGCAGGCGACCGGCACGCCCGTCATTGCCGATGGCGGGATCAAATATTCCGGCGATTTCGCAAAGGCGATTGCGGCCGGGGCAAGCTGCGCCATGGTCGGCTCGATGATTGCGGGCACGGACGAATCCCCTGGCGAGGTTATCCTTTATCAGGGTCGCAGCTTTAAATCGTATCGCGGCATGGGCTCGCTTGGTGCGATGGCGCGCGGCTCAGCCGACCGGTATTTCCAGAAAGATGCCGCCTCCGAGAAGTTGGTGCCTGAAGGGATCGAGGGTCAGGTGCCCTATAAAGGCTCCGCCGCCACCGTGATCCACCAGCTTGTCGGCGGCCTGCGCGCGGCAATGGGGTATACCGGATCGGCCACCGTGGCGGAGATGCGAGGCGGATGCCGCTTTGTGAAAATCTCGGGTGCGGGCTTGCGGGAAAGCCATGTCCATGACGTGCAGATCACCCGCGAAAGCCCGAATTACCGGTTCGGATGACGGCGCGCGCCTGGACCTATGGTCCGAGATGACCCCCGCGGCCCGATTTCAAACCGCGGCAGAGTTGTTGGATGCCTGGAACCAGGGCGCGCCAATTGAGAAATTACTGACCGCCTGGGCGCGACGCGCGCGCTATGCCGGGGCCAAGGATCGCCGCAATTTGCGCGATCTGGTCTACACAATCCTGCGTCAGCGGGGCAGTTTGGCCGATTTGGCAGGCGGAGCAACCGGCCGGCATTTGATCCTCGGGCTCGCGCGGCGCCAAGGTCTGGACCCAGACGCGGTCTTTTCCGGCGCCCGCTATGCGCCTGCGGCCTTATCGACGGCCGAAAGGGCGCGGTTTCAGACCCCAATATCCCCCGACCCAGAGCGCGACCTTCCAGCATGGCTGTTGGACGCATTGCATCGTAGTTTGGGTGCGGATTTGCCCGTAATTGCCGCGGCCTTCGCGGATCGCGCGCCGGTGTACCTGCGGGTCAATCTTGCGAAGTGCACGGCCCTGCAAGCGATCGACATGTTGCATCAAGATGGGATCGTCGCGCTGCCGGACGAGCGTGCCCGCGCCGCGCTGGTGCTCGATGGCGCCACCGGTGCGCTGCGGACCAGTCATGCCTATCGATCCGGCTTGGTGGAGCCGCAAGACCTATCTGTTCAGATGGCGGTTGAGGCGGTTGAGTGGCCGGGTCCGGTGTTGGATTATTGTGCAGGCGGTGGCGGCAAGGCACTCGCTATCGCAGCGCTCACCGGCGCGGCGGTGGATGTCCACGACGCGGACCCTGCGCGCATGGCAGATATCCCGGTACGGGCTCGCCGGGCCGATGCCGATCTACGCCAGATCGCAAAGCCGGGACACAAATACATGCGCGTTTTGACGGATGTTCCCTGTTCGGGAAGCGGAACGTGGCGGCGCGATCCAGAGGCAAAGTGGCGCCTGACCCAGGCGGCCCTGTCGTCGCTGATGGCGCAGCAAGCCCAGATCCTTGATCGCGCAGCCGCTTTTGTCGCGCCGGGCGGTCGGCTCATTTATATGACCTGCTCGCTGCTGCGGGGCGAGAATGAAGAACAGGTTGTGGGCTTTTTGGCGCGCAATGCCGGCTGGCACTGTCACCAGCACCAACAATTTACCCCGCTTTCCGCCTCGGATGGCTTTTTCTTTGCGGAAATGGAAAAATTGTCCACGAATTGAAAGAAAAATTGTTCTCGCCAGAAGGTTTAAGCATCGGTTAACCATTGTATTGCGATGGTGCGGCATCGCGATGAAGAGGTGCGCCGGTGTCTGATCAGGTGGTTTATTCCCCAAAGCCCTGGCTGTTTCACCGCCAGATCTGGCAACCGATGATCTTGGTCCTTATCGGTTTGCCACTTGCCGGATTTGGCATGTACTTCGCGCCCAGCTTGTCTGGAATGGTTTTGATCGGCGCCGCGGTGACCGTCTTTTTGGTTGCCATCATCACCTCGCTCAGTGATTGGCTAACGGCGCGAAGGTCAGCGTCGGTTTTGGGCGGCGCGGGTGAGTTGATCATGAATGATCCATCGCCCTGTTTCTGCACAGATGGCCAAGGGGTCATCGTGGCGCTGAATGACGCCGCAGCCGTGCGCCTGGGCGCCAAATTGGGCGAGCCGTCGGTCAAAGCGCTGTCGCGCACGATGGTCAATGCTGCGGCTGTCATCTTTCGCCAAGAAGGCGCCTGTAGTGATGTCGGCTTTTCCCGCGAAACTGTGTCCACGCGCCATGGCCATTTGCGGGTGACGACGCATCGCGCCGGGTTGGGCATGGTCTGGCGGATCGACGATGCCCTTGCGACGGCGCCGCGCAACGGCGACGGCATTGGGCTGCCGATGCTGGTTGTCAGCCAAAACGGCACGATCTTGTCGATGAACGATGCTATGCGCTCGCTGCTGGGCCAACGCGCGCGATCGTTGGCGGGGATTTTTGGTGACGGACCGGTCGTCTCGGGCACTCGTATGTTGCTGCGCGGCGCGGATGGTCCGGTGGCGGCCACCGTGGTTGAGGTTGAGGCCGGCGACGGCCGGCGCGAGATTTATGCGATCCCAAAAGACGGAATGGATTGCGCCAGCCCGGTCCCCGCCGCTTTTTTCGAAGCATTGCCGGTGGCCGCACTTTTGGTGCAGGCCAATGGGGAAGTTCAGAGCCACAATGCCGCGGCGCGCAAATTGCTGAACATCGAAAGTAGCGAGACGAAGGTTGTCGTCGGCGATTTGGTCGAAGGTCCGGGCCGGCTCGCGCGCGAATGGATGAAAGATATCATAGAAGAACGCGCGCCAAACCGGTCAGAGATTGTGCGCATGTTGCGTGGCCCGGACGAACGCTCCGTGCGGATTACGGTAACCCCGTTGCCCGGCCAATCCGAGCCACGGCTTTTGGCCGTGCTGCAGGACGCAACAGAAGTGCAAGACCTGCACACGCAATTTGCGCAAAGCCAAAAGATGCAAGCTATTGGAGAATTGGCCGGCGGCGTTGCGCATGATTTCAACAACTTGCTGACGGCCATTACGGGGCATTGCGATTTGCTGCTGCTGCGCCATGATCAGGGCGACCAAGATTACGCCGATCTGGTGCAGATACATCAAAATGCAAACCGTGCTGCGAGCCTTGTGGGTCAGCTTCTGGCATTTTCGCGCAAGCAAACGATGCGGCCGGAGCTCTTGGATCTGCGTGACACAATGGCGGATCTGACCCATTTGTTGAACCGTTTGGTCGGGGAACGCGTCATGTTGGAATTGCGCCAAGACCCCGCATTACAGCCGATTTGGGCTGACCGGCGCCTCTTGGATCAGGTCTTGATGAACCTTGTGGTGAATGCACGCGACGCCATGCCCGAAGGCGGCCCCATCCGCATCACGAGCCGCATGGCGCGGCTCGGCGCTGGTCTGCAAAGAAACAACGCCAATGTGCCGCCTGGCACCTATGTTTTGATTGAAGTTGAGGACTCGGGTATTGGTATCCCTGCCGACCGTATCGGCCGGATTTTTGAGCCGTTTTTCACCACCAAAAAGGTCGGGGAGGGGACGGGCCTCGGGCTCTCTATGGCCTACGGCATCATGAAGCAGTCGGGCGGCTATATCTTCTGCGACAGCCGCGATGGCGAAGGAACAACATTTTCGCTGTTCTTCCCGGCCCATGATTGGCCTGCGGAGTCGGCGTCGCTGACCGTCTCGGATCCCTCCGCAGAGGCCGCGTCTGAGATGCCGCGCGATGACAGCGGGGTCATCATGTTGGTCGAAGACGAAGCGCCGGTGCGCGCATTTGCCTCCCGCGCGTTGCGCCTTAAAGGCTATTCTGTGCTGGAGGCCGAAAATGGCGACGAGGCCTTGGAATTGCTGGAAGATGACGAGCTCGAGATCGATGTTTTTGTCACCGACATGATCATGCCCGGCAAAGGCGGCCCCGATTGGGTGCGTGAGGCGCTGAAATCCCGCCCCGAGGTTGGTGTGGTGTTCACATCGGGCTATGCCGAAGACGCCTACGGGAAGTTTCCCGATATCCCGCAGGCCGTTTTTTTGGCCAAGCCGTTTTCGCTTGCCGATCTGACCGACACGGTGCGGCGCGAGATGCGCTGATCAGCGCCGCGCGCCGTCCCACAATGCAAAGTCCCGGGCTGCATGTTCGCGCAACGCCTGCATGGTCGTGTCCGACAGCGCCAAGCCTTGTTTTGGAGAGACATTGATGCGGGGCGGTGCCACCCTGTGGCCCAATCGGTCGGCAAAGAAATCCAAGAGCCGGTCGTAATCCTCGTATCGAAAAAGATGCGTGACCAAAAGCCGCCCACGTGGGCCGGCCAAAAACCGCGCTTGGCTTCCGACCTGGGCGAAGGCGGGCCGCGTCGGCTGCATCCAGGCGGTGACAAATTCGTCGAAACTGATGCCCTGGGTCGACGTGTCTTCGCCGCCGATTTGTGCACGCAGACGATATCGGTACCACGATCCCAGCCAATCGACCGGCTCGCGAATGACGGCCACGGTTTCATGCGGCCAAAGCCCCGCCCGCGTCACCCAGGGCTCCACTTCCCGGCGGTAACGCCGCGCAGAGGTGTGTTTTAACCCCGGCGGGTCAAGAATCGCGGCGCTCGCCCATGGCTTCAACGCCTGCTCAAGCGCCGTTGTGCCCGTTTTCGGCACGGCCAAAAGTACAAGCTTCTCCCTCCAAAACAACAACATGCCGCGATCTCTTGACCCCCACAACGCATTCTCAACACTCCATTAACCCTTCCCCCATTACGCAGAACACACAAGATTTTACTTGAATTGTTCGCGTTTTGTTTGCTAATCGACGGGGGAACAAGAGGCGAACATCAGGCAACATTGCCGCGGCCACCGCGGTGTGAAATAAGGACCAAAAGCATGGGAACGGCAAACCTCCTCGATATGACAGATCGCACATCGTCCGATAAACAAAAAGCGCTCGACAGCGCCTTGGCGCAGATCGAACGCCAGTTCGGTAAAGGCTCGATCATGAAGCTCGGGGGCGACAATCCGTTTAAGGATATTGAAGCGACTTCCACCGGCTCACTTGGCCTTGATATCGCGCTCGGCATTGGCGGTCTGCCAAAAGGCAGGGTCGTAGAAATCTACGGTCCCGAAAGCTCCGGCAAGACGACGCTCACCTTGCATGTCGTGGCTGAAGAACAAAAAAAGGGCGGCGTCTGCGCCTTTGTCGATGCCGAACATGCGCTCGATCCGCATTATGCGAAAAAACTCGGTGTCGATCTCGATGAGCTGCTGATTTCGCAGCCCGATACGGGCGAGCAAGCGCTGGAAATTACCGACACACTCGTGCGCTCAGGTGCGGTTAATCTCGTCATTGTCGATTCCGTGGCCGCCTTGACACCAAAGTCGGAGCTTGAAGGCGATATGGGCGACAGCTCGGTCGGCGTGCATGCGCGGCTGATGTCACAGGCGATGCGCAAGCTCACGGGCTCGATCGCGCGCTCCAATTGCATGGTCATTTTCATCAATCAAATCCGGATGAAGATCGGTGTAATGTTCGGCAGTCCTGAAACCACAACCGGGGGCAATGCGCTGAAGTTTTATTCCTCGGTACGTCTCGATATCCGCCGGATCGGGTCGATCAAGGATCGCGACGAGGTCGTGGGCAATCAGACGCGGGTGAAGGTGGTCAAAAACAAGGTTGCACCGCCCTTCAAGCAGGTCGAATTCGACATCATGTATGGTGAAGGCATCTCCAAGATGGGCGAGCTGATCGATATGGGCGTCAAAGCCGGGATCGTCGAAAAGTCCGGCTCTTGGTTTTCTTACGGCGATGAACGCATCGGCCAGGGCCGGGAAAACGCCAAACAGTTTCTGCGCGACAATCCCGCAACCGCGCTCGAAATCGAAGACAAAATCCGCGGAGCCC
The DNA here is from genome assembly GCA_039183205.1 of Pseudomonadota bacterium. Classification (GTDB taxonomy): domain Bacteria; phylum Pseudomonadota; class Alphaproteobacteria; order Rhodobacterales; family Rhodobacteraceae; genus HKCCE3408. Next base: position 90,010 of record JBCDBR010000010.1, read on the forward strand.
ATGGGTTGGATTTCGACATGCCGGAGGATGACGCGGACATGGTCGAGGACGGCTAATCCGGGCGTTTCCGAAAAAAAGGTGTAAAAGGCGGCCCCCGCGGCCGCCTTTTTCCGTTTAAGAACGGTCCGCCCGCGTCGTTCGCTGCTATGGTCATCGCAATATGCGGGCCCGCATAATCCACGATCCGACCGGCGTTGCGAAGGATAGACACTGCCAAGCGGCGCGGATAGACCTGTCCATCGATGACAATCCGCAAGGTGCCTCGCCCATGGCCAGTCTCAACGAGATCCGATCGACCTTTCTGAGCTATTTTGCCCGCAATGGGCATGAGGTCGTGCCGTCCAGCCCGCTTGTCCCGCGCAACGATCCGACATTGATGTTCGTCAATTCCGGCATGGTGCAGTTCAAAAACCTGTTCACCGGCATTGAGCGGCGCGACTATAGCCGCGCCACGACATCGCAAAAATGCGTGCGCGCCGGCGGCAAGCACAACGATTTGGACAATGTCGGTTACACCGCACGGCATCACACCTTTTTCGAGATGCTCGGCAATTTCAGCTTTGGCGATTACTTCAAATCCGAGGCCATTCCGTTCGCGTGGGACCTGATCACAAACGACTTCGCCATCCCGAAGGATAAGCTTTACACAACCGTCTTCCATACCGACGACGACGCGTTCGAGATCTGGAAAAAGGTCGGCGTGCCCGAAGACCGGATCATCCGCATCGCCACGTCGGATAACTTTTGGCAGATGGGTCCGACCGGTCCCTGCGGGCCCTGCACAGAGATATTCTATGATCACGGCGATCATATCTGGGGCGGCCCGCCAGGCAGCCCGGAGGAAGATGGCGACCGCTTTATCGAGATCTGGAATATCGTCTTTATGCAGAACGAGCAGTTCGAGGACGGCTCGATGATCGATCTCGATATGCAATCGATCGATACCGGCATGGGACTGGAACGCATCGGCGCGCTGCTCCAAGGCAGCCATGATAACTACGACACCGATACGATGCGCGCGCTCATTGAGGCGTCCGGCCATGCGGCCTCCGTCGATCCGTTTGGCCAAACGAATGTGCACCACCGGGTGATCGCCGATCATCTCCGCTCGACCTCCTTTCTCATCGCCGATGGGGTGATGCCTTCCAATGAAGGCCGGGGTTATGTTTTGCGGCGGATCATGCGCCGCGCGATGCGCCATGCGGCGCTGCTCGGGACGAAGGACCCGATGATGTACAAGTTGGTGCCCGCGCTGGTCAGTCAGATGGGCCAAGCCTATCCCGAGCTTGGTCAGGCGCAGGCATTGATCACCGAGACGCTCAGGCTGGAAGAAGACCGCTTCCGAACCACGCTTGATCGCGGTTTGAAGCTTTTAGATGAGGAATTGACGCAGCTGGAGGACGGCAGCGATCTGCCCGGCGCCACGGCATTTAAGTTATACGACACCTACGGCTTTCCGCTGGATCTGACCCAAGACGCGCTGCGCGAGAAAGGTCGGGCTGTGGATGTCGACGGGTTCGAGGCCGCGATGGCCGAACAGAAAGCCAAAGCGCGCGCGGCCTGGGCCGGCTCAGGCGAAGCGACCGATGCCGCGATCTGGTTTGATCTGGTGGACGCGCATGGCGTGACGGAATTTCTTGGCTACGACACGGAACTGGCCGAGGGCCAGGTGATTGCGTTGGTCCAGGACGGTGTCGCTGTCGAGAGCGCTAAGACAGGCGAAAAGCTCACGGTTTTGGTCAACCAGACCCCGTTTTACGCCGAAAGCGGCGGCCAGCTGGGCGATACCGGTGTGATCAAAACCGAAACCGGTCAGGCGCGCGTGACGGATACCAAGAAAGTCGCAGGCGCGTTTTTGCATGTCGCGGAGGTCACGGAAGGCGAGTTGTCCAAGGGCCAAGGCGCGGAGCTTTGCGTTGATCATGGGCGCCGCACAGCGATCCGGGCCAACCACTCCGCCACACACCTTTTGCATGAGGCGCTGCGCGGACGGCTTGGCGATCACGTGGCGCAGCGCGGCTCATTGAATGCCGATGACCGCCTGAGGTTCGACTTTTCGCATGGACAGGCGCTGAGCCTTGAAGATCTCGAAGAGGTCGAGCGGGAGGTGAATTTCTTCATCCGTCAAAATTCCTCCGTGGAAACCCGAATTATGACGCCGGACGATGCCCGCGCCATTGGCGCCCAGGCGCTGTTTGGCGAGAAATACGGTGATGAGGTGCGTGTTGTGTCCATGGGCCAGGCTGCGACCGGCAAGGGGAGCAATGGCGACACCTGGTCGATTGAGCTTTGCGGCGGTACCCATGTCGCGCGCACCGGTGAAATTGGGGCATTCGTGACGCTAGGCGATAGCGCGTCGTCCTCGGGCGTGCGCCGGATCGAGGCGCTGACCGGCCAGGCGGCGCATGATTACCTGCGGAGCCAAGACCATCTTTTGGCTCAGACCGCTTTGGCGATGAAAACCCCGGCCTCCGAGGTGCCCGCGCGGGTGAAGGCTTTGTTGGACGAACGCAAGGCGCTGACCCATGAGGTTGCCCAACTGCGCCAGCAATTGGCAATGGCCGGCGGTGCCTCTGATGGGCCTGCGGCGCAGAATGTAAACGGTGTTCCGTTCCTTGCACAGACGCTCAGCGGTGTCACCGGCAAGGACCTTGCTGGGCTGATCGATGCCCACAAAGCGCGGATGGGCTCTGGCGTGGTGCTCCTGATCGCCGATAGCGGCGGCAAGGCAGCGGTTGCGGCCGGGGTGTCGAAGGACTTGGCAGATAAAATCAACGCCGCCGAACTCGTGCGCGCCGCGACGCCCGCCTTGGGTGGCAAAGGTGGCGGCGGTCGTGCCGATTTCGCGCAAGGCGGCGGCAGCGATGCCGCCGGTGCTGCGCAAGCAATTGATGCCGTCAAGGCGGTTTTGGAAGGAGTTTGAGCAATGCCAAAGGCTTATTGGATCGCGCATGTCACGGTGACGGATGACACGGCCTACGCAAAATACGCAGCGCTCGCAACCGAAGCGATTGCCGCGCATGGTGGTACGTTTTTGGCCCGGGGTGGCCGGGCGATCCAGAAGGAAGGCCGACCGCATCCGCGTAACGTAGTGGCCATTTTCCCAAGCCTTGAAGATGCAAATACATGTTACGAATCAGATATGTATCGTGAGGCGTTGAGCCATGCGAGAGATGCATCGGACCGAGATTTGGTCTTGGTGGAGGCGTTGGATTAACGCCCGATATACCGATCGCTGCGATGGTTGACCGCGACAATCAGGTTGACGACAACAGCGCCCAAAAGCGACAAGCCCACCATAACCGGGTCAAGCCACAGGAACGCGGCGGCAAACAGCACCGCATCAAAGCCCAACTGAACCCAGCCGGCCTGGACCCCAAGGCGATCTTGCAGCCAAAGGGCCAGCACGCCGATGCCGCCAAGGGATGCGCCATGGCGAAAAATGCTGAGAAGGCCCACGCCGATCGTGGAGCCGGCCAGCAACGCGCCCAAAACCGGATTGACGTTCTCAAAGGAGATCAAAAGCGGGAAAACCTCCGACAGGCCCGACACGAGGGCCACAGCGATGGCGGTTTTCACCGTGAACCTCAGGCCCAATTGCACCAGGCCAAGCAGGTAAAACGGCAGGTTTAAAACAAAAAACACCGCCCCGAAGGACCAGTCGGTAATGTAGGAGATCAGGACGGCCAACCCGGCGGTTTGTCCCGTGATCAGACCCAAATGGGTCAAAAACTGCAAGCCCAAGGCGACAAGTGCTGTGCCAAGCGCAAACGCCATCGCGTCTTCGAGCAGGGAATGATCCAGTTTCTTGTGTGGCTCCGCCATGCACGCGAGGTGACATCCCCGATTGAAAGGGGCAAGGGGCCACATCGAATTTCACACCCTGTTGCGACCTAAACGGGCAGCGCTGTTGTCTCTTTAATCTCTTCCATGACAAAACTGGCCGATACGTCCGACAGAGCCAATTGCCGGATCAGCCGCTGATAAAGCCGGTCGTAGTCCCGCATATCGGCCACCCGCGCGTGGATGAGGTAATCGAGATCGCCGGTCATCCGATACGCGCCTTGGATTTCCGGAAAGCTGCGGGTCACTCGCGCAAATGCGTCAAGCCAATCGGGGGCGTGCTGCCCGGCGCGGATCTGGATGAAAACGGACAGGCCAAGCCCAAGCGCATCCGCATCCAACAGCGCCACGCGTCCACGGATCACGCCGGCGGCCTCCAGCGCGCGCACCCGACGCCAACAGGCGTTGCGCGACAGGCCGACACGGGTGCCCAGCTCCTCCAGGCCCAAACTCGCATCTTGTTGCAAAGTGGCGAGGATACGGCGATCTATCTGGTCTATTTGCACGCCATTTGCCCCAGAGTTAGGAAAAACACACCTTATCTCTACAAAATCCCGTACGTTTTGGGAACTCCGTCAAACGCCCATCAGCTATGCTGTGGAAAATGTGCATCGGAGGTTCCCATGATTGCCCGCGTCTTCCTTGATCACCCCAAATCCGTCGATGAGACGTATCTCGAACATGCCGCCTTCGCGAGCCGGTTTTCAGGCAAGCTCTTTGCGGCGGCATTCGCAGCAGCAATCCACGCGATCATCCCATGTTTGTTCGAAAAGACCGCAAGTCGGATGGTGGCTGAGCTTTACCTCAGGACGCAAAACCGCGGATGATTGGCCCGCCGGGCCGGGCATAGCCTAGCGCGGGATAGGCAGCCCGTTGAGCAATAAAAACGCTGGCCCTTGCGAAAAAGGGCCAGCGTTTTTGTGTCTTCGCCGGTGCTGCGCTGTTCAGCCAGCCAGCGCCGCGTTCAGATTTTCGTCAATCTTTTCCAAAAAGCCCATCGTCGTCAGCCATTTCTGGTCCGGTCCGACCAAAAGCGCGAGGTCTTTGGTCATCTCACCGGACTCAACCGTTTCCACGATCACCCGTTCCAGCGTTTCGGCAAAATGGGCCAACGGCGCATTGTCGTCGAGTTTTGCGCGGTGCTTAAGCCCGCCTGTCCAGGCGTAAATCGACGCGATGGAATTCGTCGATGTTTGCTCGCCCTTTTGGTGCTGACGGTAATGCCGGGTTACGGTGCCGTGGGCTGCTTCGGCTTCAACGATTTTGCCGTCCGGCGTCATCAATTGCGATGTCATCAGGCCAAGTGAGCCAAAGCCTTGGGCGACCGTATCGGATTGCACGTCGCCGTCATAGTTTTTGCACGCCCAGACAAACCCGCCCGACCACTTCATCGCCGCAGCGACCATGTCGTCGATTAAACGATGTTCGTACCAGATCTTCTTTTCTTCGAATTTTTCTTTGAATTCAGCCTCATAGACTTCGGCAAAGATCTCAAGAAACCGCCCGTCATATTGTTTGAGAATGGTGTTCTTGGTCGACATATAGCATGGCCAACCGAGGTTCAGCGCGTAGTTCAAAGAGGCGCGCGCAAAGTCGTAGATCGACGCGTCGAGGTTGTACATCGACATGAACACGCCGCCGCCGGGGGCTTGGAAAACCTCACGTTCATCGACCGAACCGTCTTCGCCCTCGAATTTCATCGTCAGCTTGCCGGGACCGGGGAATTTCATATCCGTCGCGCGGTATTGATCGCCAAAAGCGTGCCGGCCGATGACAATCGGCTGCGTCCAGCCTGGAACCAACCGCGGCACGTTTTTGCAGATGATGGGCTGGCGAAACACCACACCGCCCAGAATGTTGCGGATCGTGCCGTTTGGCGAGCGCCACATCTGTTTCAGGCCGAACTCTTCAACGCGGGCTTCGTCTGGCGTGATCGTTGCGCATTTGACTGCGACGCCCACCTCTTTGGTCTTTTCAGCTGCGTCGATCGTGATTTGATCGTCGGTTTCGTCGCGCGCTTCGATGCCCAGATCGTAGTATAAAAGCTCCACGTCCAAATAGGGCAGGATCAACTTGTCCTTGATGAACTGCCAGATGATCCGGGTCATTTCATCCCCGTCCATCTCGACGATCGGATGTTCCACCTTGATTTTGGACATGCGCGCAATCCTTTCAAATGCCGGCCGTTTTGCGCAGGCTTACAGGAAAGATCGGATGCGTGGAAGTGAGTATGCGATTGTATACCGTGTTCCACCCAAATCGGTCACTGCGCCGCCGTCGCAACCATCGGGACATGATCCGGCTCGCCGACGTCTTTGCGCGCGCAATCCGCGACGTTGCGACCTGCGGTGTCGCGACCACGTCGTTGCGCAGCGCGGCCGGTACCGATCTGAGGTTAGTGATCGCCGCCGATATTGGTGCCCTCAGCATCGCCAGAGACGTCTACCGGCTTTGCAACCTGTTCACCGGCCAGCTTTTTCTCCAAATACTGGCGTGCGCGCGCCTCGGCTAGGCGCACACGGGCAGCGGTGCGAAAGGCTTCTTCGGTTGAGGGCGAGGAGGAGCCGATCACCGTGGCAATTTCATTGACCAACTCGTCATCGCCCAGCTTTTCGGCCGCGATGATCGTGTCACGCGCTAAGGCATCGGCCAGTTCTGCGATTTTGTCGCTCATCGACTGGTCTCCGTGAGGCGTCGTTTAACGTAGTCTTGAACCGAAGAAATCATCGGGTCCATCGCCGGTTCCTCAAAGAAATGCCCAGCTCCCTCCATCTCTTGATGCGTGATGGTGATGCCCTTTTGCTCTTTCAGCTTGTCGACCAAAATGCGTGTGTCATGCGGTTTGGCGACCCGGTCGGCAGAGCCGTTGATGATCAGGCCCGAAGACGGGCAGGGGGCCAGGAAAGAAAAGTCGTACATATTGGCTGGCGGAGAGACCGAGATAAAACCGGTGATCTCCGGCCGCCGCATCAAGAGTTGCATCCCGATCCAGGCGCCAAAACTGAACCCCGCGACCCAGCAATGCTTTGAATTGGGGTTCAGCGATTGCAGATAATCCAAGGCCGATGCGGCATCCGACAGCTCTCCGATGCCCTGGTCGTACTCACCCTGGCTTCGCCCGACGCCGCGGAAATTAAACCGCAGCACGGTAAAGCCGATATTAAAAAAGGCGTAGTGCAAGTTGTAGACGACGCGATTGTTCATTGTGCCGCCGAATTGCGGATGCGGATGCAGGATGATCGCAATCGGTGCGTCTTTGGTCTTTTGGGGATGGTAGCGGCCTTCAAGTCGGCCTTCAGGTCCGGGGAAAATGACCTCGGGCATCCAAGTCTCCTTGCGCGGGCGGGCGACGCAGCGAGCTTGACGCGCGGCTGGCCCGAACCTAGAACAATTCTAAAGTCGCGCACGGTGCGCGGCGGGGTGCAGTGCAGTTAAGCGTCTCGCCCCGAAAGGTCAATTCGTGTCGCATATCGGAGGCATCAACCGGTGAAACTCAGCACCAAAGGACGATATGCGATGGTCGCGATGGCCGATCTGGCCATGCTGGCGCCGGAGCAACTGACATCGCTGTCGGAAATATCAAAGCGCCAATCCATTTCCCTGCCGTATTTGGAGCAGCTTTTCGTCAAGCTGCGCCGGGCCGGCTTGGTGGCATCCGTGCGCGGGCCTGGCGGTGGCTACCGGATGGCGCGGTCCGCGGCGGATATTCGCGTCGTTGAGATCTTTGACGCCGTGGATGAAACCGTATCGGCGATGCATACGGGTGCGGCAGCGAGCGGGGCGGTCTCGGGCAGCCGCGCGCAATCGATGACCAACCGGCTTTGGGAAGGTCTTTCGGCGCATGTTTATGTCTTTTTGCATCAGACAAGGCTAAGCGATGTGGTGTCGAACGATCTTACCCCATGCCCAGCCGTTCCCAGCATCCTCGAAGTGGTCGATGACGGGTGAAACGCCGCGTCTATCTTGACCACAACGCCACCATGCCCCTGCGGCCAGAGGCACGCGCAGCGATGGTCGCGGCCATGGAGCTTGTCGGCAACCCTTCAAGCGTGCATGGCGAAGGGCGCGCGGCTAAGGCGCTGATTGAGACGGCGCGCGCGCAGGTGGCCGAAGCAATCGGCGCCCTTGCGGCAGATATCGTCTTTGTGTCGGGCGCGACGGAGGCGGCGGCTCTGGCCTGCGCGGGGCGCGGCTTGGTCGGCGCGGATGTCGAACATGACGCGGTGCGGGCCTGGATCACGCCGGATTTGACGGTGGCGCCGTCCGGCGCGGTCACCGTCCCAGACCCCTCGGGCACGGCGCTGCAAAGCGCGAATTCAGAAACTGGGATCCTGCAAGAGCTACCCGCCGAACTTGCGGTCAGCGATTGGACGCAATCCTTTGGAAAACGCCCGATGGCGTTTGATTGGTCCGGCGTCGAGATGGCGCTGATTTCGGCCCACAAGCTTGGCGGGCCAAAGGGAATCGGCGCGCTCATCCTGCGGCGCGGTCTGGATGTGGCGGCTCAGATCAAGGGTGGCGGGCAAGAAATGGGCCGACGATCCGGGACTGAGAATATCATCGGGATTGCGGGATTTGGTGCTGCCGCGCAGGCTGCAACACAAGATATTGAAAATGGCGTCTGGGCGCAGGTCGAAGAACTTAGAAAGATTCTAGAAAAAACACTGGAAGAGCGCGCCGGCATGACTACCTTTGTCGGGCAAGCATCGCCGCGTCTGCCCAATACCTCCTGCATCATCACGCCAGGATGGAAGGGAGAGACCCAGGTGATGCAGATGGATTTGGCCGGGTTCGCAATCTCAAGCGGGTCGGCCTGTTCTTCGGGCAAAGTGAAACCAAGCGCTGTGCTGCGCGCGATGGGCTTCACCGAAGACGATGCAATGTCGGCGATCCGGGTATCGCTCGGGCCGACGACAACCGAAGGCGAGGTTCGTGCCTTTATCGAGGCTTGGACCAAGGCGCATGACCGCTTCCGTACGCGCGCGGAGGCCTGAAGGACGGGAAGTACAATGACGGCACTCGATACAGACATCCGTGACGGCGTCGACCGCGAAACGGTCGAGACGGTCAAGGACCTTGGTGGAAAGTACAAATACGGCTGGGATACCGAGATCGAGATGGAATTCGCGCCCAAAGGCGTGAGCGAGGACATTGTCCGACTGATATCGGAAAAAAACAATGAGCCGTCTTGGATGACCGAGTGGCGCCTGCAAGCGTTCAAGCGCTGGAAGCAAATGGAAGAGCCGGTCTGGGCCATGGTCGATTACCCGCCGATCGACTATCAAGACCAGTATTATTACGCCCGCCCAAAAAGCATGACCGAAAAGCCGAAATCGCTTGACGAGGTCGATCCGGAACTGCTGCGCACCTACGAAAAGCTCGGCATCCCACTGAAAGAGCAGATGCTCCTGGCCGGTGTCGAAGGCGCAGAAGACGCCGGGGAACGCAAAGTCGCGGTCGATGCGGTCTTTGACAGCGTCTCGGTCGGCACAACCTTCAAGGCAGAGCTGGAAAAGGCCGGGGTCATCTTCTGTCCGATCTCAGAGGCCATTCAAGAGCATCCCGACTTGGTCAAGAAGTATCTCGGCTCGGTCGTGCCGATTACCGACAACTTCTTTGCAACGTTGAATTCGGCCGTATTCTCCGATGGCTCGTTCGTTTACATCCCGCCCGGCGTAAAGTGCCCAATGGAGCTGTCGACCTATTTCCGTATCAACGCGGAGAATACCGGTCAATTTGAACGGACGCTAATCATCGCCGATAAAGGAAGCTATGTCAGCTACTTAGAGGGCTGTACCGCGCCCATGCGCGACACCCATCAGCTGCACGCGGCGGTGGTGGAATTGGTCGCGCTTGAAGATGCGGAGATCAAATACTCGACCGTGCAGAATTGGTATCCGGGCGATGAAAACGGCAAGGGCGGCATCTATAATTTTGTGACCAAACGTGCCGATTGCCGGGGCGATCGGTCCAAGGTGATGTGGACGCAAGTCGAAACCGGATCCGCGGTGACATGGAAATACCCCTCTTGCATCCTGCGCGGTGATGACAGTCAGGGTGAGTTCTACTCGATCGCGATCACCAACAATGCGCAGCAGGCCGACACGGGCACAAAGATGGTTCATTTGGGCAAACGCACCAAATCCCGGATCGTGTCGAAAGGCATCTCCGCAGGGCGCGCGCAGAACACGTATCGCGGGCTCGTCTCGATGCATCCACGCGCGAAGGAAAGCCGGAATTACACGCAATGCGACTCGCTGCTTATTGGCGATCAATGCGGGGCCCATACGGTGCCGTATATCGAGGTGAAGAACAACTCAAGCCGCGTCGAACATGAAGCCACAACCTCCAAGGTCGATGACGACCAGATGTTTTATTGCCGCCAGCGCGGTATGGACGAAGAAGAGGCCGTGGCGCTGATCGTGAACGGCTTTGCCAAGGAAGTCTTGCAAGCGCTGCCGATGGAGTTCGCCATGGAGGCGCAGCAATTGGTCGCGATTAGCTTGGAAGGATCGGTCGGGTAGCCGATTTTTTACAAAAAAATCGGACCGGAATTTTTGCAAAATTCCGTCGCCCCCGTTGGGCGGCGCGAGAGATTGAGAACACAAACTGATGCCGATAGGGGTCTATGTCGTCGCAACACTTTCGAGGCTGCTTGCCGGCACTATGTTTTGCGGCATGTGCGATGCTGGTGACGGATAAAGGGGCGTGAAGGTTGAGGTTGCGGCGAGGCCGGGCCTGGTTTGGTTGATTGCGCTGATGAGGGATCGCCATGAAAATCCGGAGGAAGAAACATGATCGTCACCACGACGCCGTCGATCGAAGGCCAGTCCATCACCGCCTATCATGGCGTGGTTGTGGGTGAGGCGATCCTGGGGGCCAATGTCTTTCGCGATATCTTTGCCGGCATCACCGATATCATCGGGGGCCGCTCGGGCGCGTACGAACAGGAGTTAGCTAAGGCGCGCTCGGTCGCCTTAGAAGAAATGGAAGATCGCGCCCGCGATCTGGGTGGAAATGCCGTCGTCGGGGTCGATCTTGACTACGAAGTGATCAACAACATGCTGATGGTGAGTGCCTCGGGCACTGCCGTCACGATTGCATGAGGAAGAAAGATGCTAGAAATCAAAGATTTGGCCGTCAAGCTTGAAGAAGAAGATAAGCAGATTTTGCGCGGCGTCGACCTCTCGATCGAAGCCGGCAAGGTCCATGCTATTATGGGTCCCAACGGCTCTGGCAAATCGACGCTGAGCTATGTTCTGTCCGGTCGCGATGGCTATGAGGTCACCGGTGGATCGGCCACGCTTGACGGCGAGGATTTGCTTGAGATGGAGGCCGAAGAGCGTGCGGCGGCTGGGCTCTTTCTGGCCTTTCAATACCCCGTGGAGATCCCCGGCGTGGGCAATATGACTTTCTTGCGTACGGCGGTAAATGCACAGCGTCGCGCCCGCGGCGAGGAGGAAATAAGTGCGGGGGACTTCCTCAAAGAGATCCGCGCGAAGGCCAAAGCGTTAAAAATCGACGCCGATATGCTGAAGCGCCCGGTCAATGTAGGATTTTCCGGCGGAGAGAAAAAGCGCAACGAAATCCTACAGATGGCGATGCTAGAGCCAAAGATGTGCATCCTCGACGAGACCGATAGCGGCCTTGATGTCGATGCGATGAAACTCGTGTCAGAAGGCGTGAATGCGCTGCGCGATCAGGGACGTGGGTTCCTGGTGATCACCCATTATCAGCGGCTGTTGGACCATATCAAACCGGACGTTGTCCATATCATGGCCGCAGGCCGCATCGTGAAATCCGGTGGTCCGGAATTGGCCCTTGAAGTTGAGCAAAATGGCTATGCAGCCTTCGAAGGGGAGGCGGCCTGATGGCCCAAGCTCAAACCAAACAAACGGCCTTGGAGGCGCGCTTGTCGGGCATGACCATGCCGGACGGACGCGCATGGGCGACCGAGGCACGGGCGAACGCACTGGCCCGGTTGCGGCAAATGGGTTTACCCGCGGCGCGAGACGAATATTGGCGGTTTACGAAACCGGACGACTTGGTCGCCCAAGACCCTGTCCGGGCCGCAACCATTGATACCGGTGATGAACGGCCTGTTTTCGATGCGATCAACCGGTTAAAGGTCGTCTTTGTCGACGGTGTTTTCGATGCCGGGCAAAGCGATGATCTGTCCGAGACCGGTTTGGAGATCGCAAGACTGAGCACTGCGACGGCAAGCGATATTCATTGGGCGCGCGATCTTTACGGGCAACGCGAGGCGGCTGGCCAAGACCCGGTCGACCGACCGCTTGCCGCGTTGAATACCGCCTTTGCCAGCGACGGGCTGGTGATCCGCGCCACGGGCAAGGCTGCCCGGCCGGTCAACCTGATCTACTTGCATCAAGCTGACACGTCGGACGCGATTTTGCACCACCTGGTACGCGTTGAACCCGGCGCCGAGCTGACCATTCTGGAAAACGGGCCGGCGGCGGCGCGGTTCAACAAATGCATGGAAATCGATGTGGCTCCCGGTGGGTCGTTCCACCATGTGCGCGCACAGGGACGCGATCATGAACGCCGCTGCGTTAGCCACATGTTTGCCCGTGTCGGGGCGGGGGCCCGCTACAAAAGCTTCACGCTGACGGCCAATGGTATCCTGACCCGCAACGAGCATGTCATTGAAATCGCGGGTGACGGGGCGATTGCCCATGTCGCGGGCGCGGCACTCGGCGATGGCGCAAGTGCGGATTTTCATCACGATGACACGGTCTTTGTGACCCATGATGCGGTGGATTGTGAAAGCCGCCAGGTGTTCAAAAAGGTGTTGCGCAACGGGGCGAGAGGCGTCTTTCAAGGTAAGATATTGGTCAAACCGGGCGCGCAGAAAACCGATGGATATCAAATCAGCCAAGCTCTTCTATTGGACGATGACAGCACCTTCCAAGCCAAGCCGGAGCTTGAGATTTACGCCGACGACGTGGCCTGTTCGCATGGTTCCACAACTGGCGCAATCGACGAAGAGGCCTTGTTTTATCTGCGCTCTCGCGGCGTGCCGCCGGCCGAAGCGACGGACCTTTTGGTCTTGGCCTTCGTGGCCGAAGCCATCGATGAGATTGATGATGAAGCGTTGCGCGAGGACATCCTGTCGCGGCTGACACGCTGGTTGGAGCGGCGACGGCAGGTCTGACGCGATGGCGGTCACCACCGATATCGTCCGATCCTACAGGCGCCCCCGGCATGTATTTGCAGGTCAATTGGCGCAAGGCTCAAAGGAACGCATCGCCTTGGCCTATCTGGCTTTGGCGATGATCCTCGGTCTTGTGTCGCAATTGCCGAGCGTGTCGCGGCGCGCCAATGTATCGGACCCAGAGCTCGAAGCGGCGATCCGGGCCGAGGCCGGCAATGTGCGTCAGATCGAGGACATGACGGTTCCGGAAAACATGATCGACGCGAAGTTTGAAGCGTTTTTGTCCGCAGAACTTATGGTTTGGCTCTTTATCCTGCCATTGATCTTTTATGGGCTCAGTGCGCTCAGCGTTTGGATCGTTCGTCTTTGTCGCGGACAGGTGGCCGGCGTTGATGCCCGGCTTGCGCTTTTTTGGGCGCTTGTGGTGGCCACGCCGCTGAAGCTCCTTCATGGGCTTGTTTACGGCATGATCGGGCCGGGCGCAGCGCTGACGGCGGTGGGCTTTTTGTGGTGCGTTATTTTCCTATGGAACTGGAGCGCGAATTTGCGCGAAGCGGGGTGGGCGTCATCGTGACGGAATTGCCCACTTTGCGCGAATTGTCGGCGCTGATCCGCCTGACTTTCGATGCGCAGCGTGAAGGCGCGGCCGCGGTCTTGCGCGATGTGCCGGTGCGCGAAGCTCTGTGGCTGATGTTCGCATTGGTCTTGGTGTTGACGGTGCTTGCCGGGGAGGTCGGAGCGCTTTTGATCGCCGGACCCAGCACCTCCGTTTTGGCGTCCGCCGCAGTGCAGGGCGCCAGTGTGTTGCTGTCGGTTTATTTGCTCTACTATGTCGGGCGCGCCTTTGGTGGCACCGGGACGTTTGACGGCGCCTTAGCGCTCATGATCTGGCTGCAATTCATTTTCATTTTTGTGCAGGTCTTTTTCATTTTTGTCGCGGTTGCAATTCCCGCGGCGATCTTGCTGGTTTTGGTGCTTTGGATCGGCCTTTTCTTGTGGCTCACGGTGAATTTCGCCGCCGAATTGCACGGGTTTAAACGCCTCGGTCCCGTATTTCTAGGCACGCTCGCCGTTGTGGTTTTTATGTCGCTGGTGCTTGTGGTGATCTTGGCGGCATTCGATCTGTCTCTCCTTTCTGAACCGGAGCCCTAAGATGTACGATGTCGATCGCATACGCGCCGATTTCCCGATCCTCGCACGCGAGGTGAACGGGCGGCCGCTTGTGTATCTCGATAACGGGGCGTCGGCGCAAAAGCCGCAAGCCGTGATCGATGCGGTTACCCATGCCTATTCCATGGAATATTCCAATGTGCACAGGGGGTTACATTATCTTTCGAACCTAGCGACCGAGAATTACGAGGCCGTAAGAGGGAAGATCGCGCGCTTTTTGGGCGTGGCCAACGAAAAAGAGATCGTCTTTACCACGGGCACCACGCAAGGCATCAATTTGATTGCCTATAGCTGGGCGATGCCCCGGTTTGAGCCGGGCGATGAGGTTGTTCTCAGCGTCGCCGAACATCACGCCAATATCGTGCCGTGGCATCTGATGCGGGAACGCCAGGGCACGGTGCTGAAATGGGTCGAAATCGATGGCAAGGGCGACATTGATCCGCAGGCGGTGATCGATGCGATTGGGCCAAAAACCAAGCTGGTTGCGATCACCCATATGTCGAATGTTTTGGGCACGGTGGTCGATGTCAAAGCCATTGTCGCGGCGGCACGCAAGCAGGGTGTCGCGGTCCTCGTCGATGGCAGCCAATCGGCGGTGCATATGCCGCTCGCTCTGGATGAAATCGGCGCGGATTTCTACGCGATCACCGGGCATAAGCTCTATGGGCCATCGGGTTCCGGTGCGATCCATATCAGGGCCGACCGCATGCACGAGATGCGCCCGTTTTTGGGCGGTGGCGACATGATCCGTGAGGTCCATCGCGACACCGTGACATGGGCGGACCCGCCGATGAAGTTCGAAGCAGGAACGCCGGGGATCGTCCAGCAAATCGGTCTGGGTGCAGCCCTTGATTATATGATGGGCGTGGGCATGGAGGCGATTGCCGATCACGAACGCAGCCTGCGCGATTACGCGCGTAGCAAGCTCGACGGGTTGAACTGGTTGCAGGTCCAGGGGCAGTCGGACAGCAAAGGCGCCATCTTTTCATTCACCATGAACGGTGCCGCGCATGCCCATGATATCTCAACGATTTTAGACAAAAAGGGCGTGGCCGTCCGGGCCGGACATCATTGCGCGCAACCGTTGATGGACCATCTGGGCGTTCCGGCAACCGCACGAGCATCCTTCGGCATGTACAACACCAAAGCTGAGGTCGATGCCTTGATCGAGGCGCTCGAATTGGCCCATGACCTGTTCGCTTAGCGCGTGATCGGGCGCTTGTGCGTGACGCTGATCGTCAGGATAGTGCGGAACAGGACGCCGCCAATCCCGGCGGCGGGACATAGAACCTGCGTCGAAACTGACTGATTGCACCCGCGCACGGCGCCAGATATACCGCCTCAACTGGTCCTGGTTCCTCTGGACAGAGCGCGGCGCTCCGAAGGCGGATGTCAAGTCTGGCGGTAGCTGAAAGTGTCGCGAGAAAGAGATTGTGGATCAACAGCTTGAGCGGATGTCGGAACCGCTCTTCAAACGGGCCGAAGGTTCACGTAAGCACTGCGTAAGCAGTTGGAGAA
>JBCDBR010000011.1:0-101062 GCA_039183205.1 Pseudomonadota bacterium
AGGCCCTGTCGCTGGACCCATTGCCGTCAGTGATTTGGATGCAAATCGGCGTGCGCCACGCGGGCGCGGCGGCGCAGGCAGAGGCGGCCGGCTTGACCGTCATCCAAAACCGATGCCCCAAGATCGAGTATCAACGTCTTTTCGGAGAGCTTCGCAAAGGCGGCTTTGCCACGGGCATCATCAGCTCCAAGCTGTGATGGCGCAATCCCCGCATGCATTGGCGCAGATGCGCGACCCGAGCTTACGGCTCGCCCCGGGCGGCCTTTTCGGCCAGGCCTGATTGGGTCTGCCGTGCGGCCAGTTCGGCTTCGATATCCGATAGCTGAACGCCACATGCCGCGCACATGACCAGCAGATGATAGAGCACATCGGCAGCCTCCTCCGTCAAGCGCGCTGGTTCCCCCTTTGCAGCCTCGATGATCGCCTCGACAGCTTCTTCGCCGAACTTCTGCGCGCATGCCTCGGGACCCCGCGCCAAAAGCTGCGCGGTCCAAGAGCTGTCCGGATCGGCGGACTTGCGCGCTTCAATTGTCTTGGCAAGCTCAGCCAAAAAACTCATGTCAGCCTCATGGGAATTCCCGCGGCCGCCATATGCGCTTTGGCCTGGGAGATTGTATAGTCGCCGAAGTGAAAAATCGACGCGGCTAGAACCGCCGAGGCACCGCCGTCGCGAACACCTTCAACGAGGTGATCAAGCGTGCCCACACCGCCCGAAGCGATGACCGGTACAGACACTGCGTCGCTGATCGCTCGGGTCAATGGGATGTTGAATCCCGCGCGCGTCCCATCGCGATCCATCGATGTCAACAGGATCTCACCCGCCCCCTTGCGGACAACCTTCTGTGCGAATTCAACGGCATCAATGCCGGTCGGTTGCCGCCCGCCATGGGTGAAAATCTCCCACCTCCCGTCCGCGACAGTCTTTGCGTCGATTGCCACGACGATACACTGGCTGCCGAATTTATCCGCCGCGCGCGCAACAACGTCGGGATCGGCGACAGCGGCGGAATTGAAGGACACTTTGTCGGCGCCGGCGAGCAATAGGTTGCGGACATCGTCGAGACTGCGCACGCCGCCGCCAATCGTCAGCGGCATGAAGCACTGTTCGGCCGTGCGGGTGGCCAGATCATACATCGTGTCGCGGTTTTCATGCGTGGCCTGGATGTCGAGAAAGCAAAGCTCATCAGCGCCGGCCGCGTCATAGGCTTGCGCTTGTTCCACCGGATCACCGGCATCGCGCAAATCGACGAAATTCACGCCCTTGACGACACGGCCATCAGCCACGTCGAGGCAGGGAATTATCCGGGTCTTGAGCATGCTAATGCCCTCAATACGCAATCAGCCGGGGTTCTATGGCGAAATACCAAGGTAGGCCAGGGCTTCTGCACATAGGCTCAATTGGGTGGCCAGGGGTCATTTGGTTCAGGGGTGCAAGCAGACTTTGCCGTCAAGGGCACCGGTTGCCATGCATCGGCCTGCACAGCAACCGGACCGGCCCCAGACGCCAACCCTTAGGCACAAGCGATCACATACCTGCGCAACGAGGGTTACGGCGCAGGTCCGGCGAGATGGGATGCCGGAGCAAAAGCGATACCTAAAGGGGCCCGAGAAACGGGCGATCGAAGGGAAAATCGTAACGAGACCAGAAACAAACCCAACCCTTGATCGTGAAAATACCATATCAGGGCGATAGCTTTACCTAAAGTAAGGTATTCCCGCCCCCGCGCCGGTTTTTGCACTTTTTTCGGACTCGATGTCGGCGCGGGCCGTTGGCAGGCCGGTTTGTCGCGTTTTTAATCAAGCCAAAGCGGCCAGGGCCGCGCGCAGATCAAGCGCGCCGTCGTAAAGCGCGCGGCCCGAAATTGCGCCCGCGATCACGCCTGTCTCTCTTAACCCGATAAGGTCGTCCAAAGACGAAACTCCGCCCGAGGCGATGACAGGGATCGCGGTTGCCCGGGCCAGCATCTCGGTGGCGCGCAGGTTCGGCCCGACCATGGCGCCGTCACGATTAATATCGGTGTAGATGATGGCCGCCACGCCTGCATCTTCGAAGCGGTGGGCCAAGTCGGTGACCAAAAGATCGGTCTCTTCGGCCCAACCGCGGGTTGCGACCCGCCCATCGCGTGCATCAAGGCCCACAGCCACTTGGCCCGGAAACTGCCGCGCGGCTTCACGCACCAAATCCGGGTCCTCGACCGCAACTGTGCCCAAAATGACCCGCGCGATCCCGCGGTCGAGCCACATCTCAATCGTCGCCATGTCTCGAATGCCGCCGCCAAGCTGAACCGGAACATCCGTCGCGGCTAGGATGTCCCGGACAACCACGCCGTTCACCGGCTCGCCAGCGAAAGCACCGTTCAGATCAACAAGATGCAACCATTCGCATCCGGCCGCGACGAACGCTTGTGCTTGTGCCGTGGGGTCGTCGTTGAACACGGTTGCGGCTGTCATTTCGCCGCGCAAGAGACGCACCGCCTGGCCATCTTTAAGGTCAATTGCGGGATATAGGATCATCAAGAGCATGTGGCACGGCGCGATGCCGCCTGCAAGGTTCAGCCGAAGACCGACCAGCCTGTGGCCTGCACCAGAGCTTCTGCCGCATCGGCGCCGAGTTTTGAATTGCCCTGCGCATTTAATCCAGGCGACCAAACCGCGACCGACGCCCGGCCAGGTGCAATCATCAAAATGCCGCCGCCGACACCGGATTTTCCAGGCAATCCAACACGATAGGCGAAATCCCCACTGGCATCGTAATGCCCACACATCATCATCAGCGCATTGATCCTACGGATGCGCGCAGAAGAAACCAGGTGTGGCGTGCCTGCCGCCCCGGTTAGAAACAGACCCGCCCGTGCGAGCTGTTTTGCCGTCATCTCGATGGCGCATTGATGAAAATACGTACCCAATGTCAGGTCCGGCGCGTGCGCTAGATTGCCCTGCGCCAGCATAAATTCGGCCAACGCTCGATTGCGCGCGCCGGTTTTTGCCTCCGAAGCCGCGACCGCTTTGTTGATGTGGATATTCGCATCGCCTGCGGCATCGCGGACGAAATCGAGAATTTCCCACAGAAGCTCCCGCGGCTGATGGCCTGCAAGGATCGCATCGGTGACAACGATGGCACCGGCATTGATCAAAGGATTGCGCGGGATCCCCGCCTCCGTTTCCAATTGCAGGATGGAGTTGAACGGCAAACCCGATGGCTCGCGCCCGACACGTTGCCATAATTGATCGCCAAAGCGACCCAGTGCGATGGCCAATGTGAAGACCTTCGAGATCGATTGGATCGAAAACGGTGTATCGGCGTCGCCGGCGGCAATCAGCGTCCCGTCGGGCAATGCGACGGCGAGCGCGAACTGTTCGGGATCGATATTGGCCAATTCCGGGATATAGCTTGCAACGGTGCCGCGGTCCGTCCGGTCCGCCATTGCCCGGGCAATTTCGGCGACTTGGCGTGCGAGCTGTGAGGTCATGGGACTGGGTTTACCGAGTTGGGTGCCGTTGCGGCAATGGCCGTGACGTCACAATTGATCGCATGCGGTCTGTTGCGCAGCATGGGCGCCAGTCGCAAGGGAGGAAGAGATATGAAACGGGCATTAACGGCATTGCTCCTGTGTTTGGCCAGTGGCGCACAGGCACAAGATGCGGCTTTGGGCACCTGGCAAACCGAGGTTGATGACGGCTCCTTCGCTTATGTCGATCTGGACATGTGCGGTGCGGCAATCTGCGGAAGCATTGTGCGCACCTTCGATGCGACCGGTGAATATCAATCGCCCAATATCGGTCGGCAATTGGTCATCGACATGGTGCCGCAGGGCGACGGAAGCTATGAAGGTTCGGTCTGGCGCCCATCAAATGACCGCATTTATATCGGCCGGATGCAGCTTAACGGCGATCAATTGACGTTGCGTGGTTGCGTGGCCGGTGGGTTGATTTGCGCACGTCAGACTTGGGTGCGCATCAACTAAGGACAGAAAAGCGGGCCGCGCCGCGTCAGCACCCCCCTTTTTGGGGGGGAGCCTTCCTTGGCGCGATCGCCGCGGTCGCGGCTCTGGCCGTGCGGAATGGGATGCGCCTATGGCGACCAGGCGAGAAAATTCGCAATCAGCCTCAGGCCAGCGCGCTGGCTTTTCTCGGGGTGAAACTGCGTGCCGATCATCGTGTCCCGGCCGACAATTGCCGTGACCGGGCCGCCATAGTCGACATGCGCCAATAGCGCCTCGGGCGTCGCCAGTTCCAGATGATAGGAATGCACGAAATACGCGTGATCGCCAGTTTCGATCCCATCGAGCACCGAGTGTGCGCGATCCACAACCAAATCGTTCCAGCCCATATGGGGAACCTTCAAGCTGGGATCATCCGGCGCGATCCGCGTCACCTCACCGGCGGTCCAATCGAAGCCCGCAACCGCTTCGTATTCGAGCCCGCGCGTTGCCATCATCTGCATCCCCACGCAGATGCCAAGGAAGGGAACCGCACGGTGTTCGACTGCCTCGATCAGCGCCTCTTCGAGCCCGTCAATGGCCTGAAGACCTCTGCGGCAAGCGGGAAACGCCCCGTCTCCCGGTAATACGATCCGGTCCGCGCGCGCCACCTGATCGGGGTCGTCGGTGACCAGAACCGGACCGTGCCCGCCGTCCTGTGCCATGCGCTGAAAGGCCTTTTCCGCCGAATGCAGATTGCCACTGTCGTAATCAATCAAAATGCAGGTCACAGGCTGCCTTTGGTCGACGGCACGGCACCTTGAGCGCGCGGGTCTGGCTCTACCGCGTCCCGCAAGGCACGCGCCACCGACTTGAACGCGGCTTCTGCAATATGGTGGCTGTTGATGCCGGCCAGGCCTTCGACATGCAACGTCATGCCAGCATGGCTCGACAGGGCCTGGAAAAACTCCCGCACAAGTTCGGTGTCAAAATGGCCGATTTTGGCCGTCGGCATGTCCAGCTGCCAAACCAAATAGGGCCGTCCGGAGAGGTCCAATGCCGCGCGCACCAATGCGTCATCCATCGGCAAAAGGCAGGCGCCATAACGACGGATGCCCGATTTATCGCCCATCGCTTGGGCCAAGGCCTGGCCGATTGCAATGCCGCAATCCTCGACGGTGTGATGGTCGTCTATATGGGTGTCACCCGTGCACGTCACATTCAGATCAACCATAGAGTGCCGCGCCAGTTGATCGAGCATATGGTCGAAAAACCCGACACCCGTGGCCATCTTGCGCAGGCCCGTTCCGTCGAGATCAAGCGTCACTGAAATTTCTGTTTCCGCGGTTTTGCGGCTGACCGTGGCGCGGCGCATGGGCCCCTCCGATTGTATCGCCGCCTGCTATAGGCGTGCACATCAGTTGCGGCAAGCCTTTGGCGCCAAGAGCAAACCGGCAAGTGTGGCCCCCTGGCCGATCATGCGATTGGTGTGGGCGGTGCGGTCGAAAATTTGCATAGAGCTGATAATCGACACAGCGCCCTATCAAGGTAGTGTGCCGTTTTTTGCCGATGGAGCTACGTCGTGGATAGAACATCACAGGTGCAACGATATCGCCGGCGTCGGTCTCGATCTCGCGACGCGGGAGTTTCAATGTCCTGCGGTGCGAGCGGATCGAACCGTTGCGATCTGTCGAAAGCGTGGCGTGGTGCATGTGCGCGGTCTTCGCGGCCTTGTCGTTTAGCCGTGCCGGAATGGATGCGTGCATGTCTGCCCAAGAAGGGGCCCAAGAGATCCAGGAATTGGGCCATGATATTCCATTGATGCCGCCGACCTACTTGAACACACCCGATCCGCTCTGTTTTCGCGCGTCTACTTGCGCGTGGCATTCCCACGGAGGATCGAAGACCTCAAAGAAGAAATCCTTGCTTGGCACCAGGCCGCGCCGCGGCCAGCCGCCGCATCGTCAAAAAACCCCTCCTTAGTTGCACGATCGTGCGTGGTATTTGGCGCGCTGGATCGCTCGATTTGTGATTGCGGCCCGCTCAGCGTTCAGCTTTTGCCATTCCGCTTTGGCTTCGTCAGCATCGGCAAGCGTCTTTGCCTCGGCTGCGGTGAGAAAATCTCGCCAGGGCCATTTTGGTTTTTTCCTCTCAAACGGCATCACAGCGCTCCTGTGTTGGGCAGTAACCACCTGCTCTCTCACGGGAGCGGCACGTAAAGTCCACTTGATAAGTGACAACCGCACGATGCCACTCTAGCCTTGTCAGCAAATGGTAGTTTGGGGAGTTTTGTGCATGCGCTGCAATTCACTCTCTTGGGTTACGATAGTGACTCTCGGGTTCATTGGGTTTGCGGACCCAGTTTCGGCGCAGGAAGCTGAGACACCTGAGACGTTCCTCGGGTTCCATCTCATTGATCCCGAAAAAGCCAGGGGCGAAAACTGCGTCGAAATGACGGAACAAATTTTGTCCGGCATTCTTATGGAAACTCTCCAGAATTCCAATTTTTTCTCTTGCTTGAATTTTTGGCACCCTGACGAGCGGCTTTGGTATGCAGCGGAATCTGCGATCGGTGCAACTCTTTGGGAGTTCTTTTGAGATGACGGCAATCCTGATGAAAGCCTCAATTTGATTGAGATCCGGGCGCTTGCTCGCACATTGGTTTGGCTCGGAACACATGCGAGCAGCATCGGCATCTATATAACAGACGATTTGACAATCGGCATGAGAAGCGGAGGTGGCAACAATGTAGATGCCCATCAACAATATCGAGCGATCGGCGAAGCTATGGTTGTTGCAATGGACCAGTTAATCGAACCTCGGGATCGCGCGGCATTCACTGAAGGCTGTCAAAAGATTTTTGAAGTTGTCGAAGATACCGGATACACGCCCCACGCTCTGCGGGATAGCATCGGCGGGCCGAGGTTCCTGTGCACCGCCGTCGATATCATGATTATGGACATCAACAGAGGGTAATCGCATTAGAACAACTACCTGCTGGCTCGCTTGATCCGTCGTGGTATCACCCGGCTAAATCCTCAAATGATTGGGCTCATTGGGCAGATGACAGCGCCCGGGTTTGCAGCATCACGGCGGATGCCCCGGATCGCCCGAGATGCGTCCAACCAGCGGTCCGGTCCGCACGCGCCTAGTCCGATACCATCAGGATCAAATCCGCCAGGACGGCCGGCTGCGTCAGGTAAGGCGCGTGACCGGTGTCAATATCTGCAACTGTGGCAATGGCGGCCCGTTCGATCATGCGCGTCTGAAGAGGCGTGGAAACCGTGCGATCGGCCAACGTCCTGATATACGCCATGGGAACGTCGCCACCCGCACCTGTCAGCGCCAGCGGAGTTCCAATTGGCGCGAACGGCTCTCGAACCATCGAGGCCTGCAAGGCCGCCGCTTGGGCGTCATTTGCATCCTGGGCGAATACCCGCACCTGATCTTCCGGCAAAATAGACGCATGGGAATAGTCGTCGGCGATCACAAATGTCTCTTGCGTGAACGCGTTGTCACTGTCCGAAAGGGCCAAGTCCTCCATCGACTCGCCTGTTACCGGGACATAGGCGGCGACAAAAATAAGCTTTGCAATGTTGTCTGGGTGGCGGTCGGCCACACCAGTGATCGTCATTCCGCCAAAGCTGTGGCCAACCAGGATCACCGGTGTCTCTTGCGCCTGCACGACCGCACCGACCGCGCCGATATACGCGTCGAGTGAGACCTCGGCGGCCGCGCCGGTTGCATCCCGTCCGGGAAGATCAACGGTCACGACATCGTGGCCGGCAGCTTCAAGCCGCTCCGCAACCAGGAACCAAATTGTTGCATCCTGAAACGCCCCGTGCACCAGGACATATGTGTCGGCTTCGGACCAAACCGGCGACAGCGTCAGAGCTACCGCGAAGAGCACTGCTTTCAAATCCATCAGACTGTCCTTTCGGTTCAAGCGCCGAGTGCTGAGATGACTTTGCGGGCGGCCGCCGCGGAGGAGACCTGCTGCTGCCCGGTAATCAACGCGCCGTCGCGTACGGCGAACTCTGCCAGCAGCCCGCCGGTTACGAAGTTCGTGCCATCGATCTTTTTCGCCTCGGTCTCGATCCAAAACGGTTGGATTTTCTGGTTCACGGCCGCTTCTGCATAGCGCTCTTCGCTATTGGCAAATCCCGTCCAGGTCTTGCCTTCGACCAGCAAGGTTCCATCACTCAGTTTTGTTTTCAGAAGCACCGCGGTGCCGTGGCAGACGGCGGCGGTGATTTTGCCAGCCTCATAAAAGGCCGCGACCGCTGAGTGAACGCGTACGTCGTCGATCATCGTGATCATTGGCGATTGCCCCCCGACCACGAAGATCGCATCGAAAGTTTCCAGTGGCAGATCCGACAGCGCGGGCGTCGCGTTGATCAGATCGCGCGTCGCAGGCGCCTCCTTGAAACCTTTGGAGACGATGTCAGAGGCCGAATACCCGCTTTCGTGGTCGGGGTCGGAAAATCCGTCGGCTTCAAGGTCGCCGCCGTCGGGGCTGGCGATGGTGACATCGTATCCGGCGCGGTTGAATTCCAGCCAGGCATGGCTCAGCTCGGCCCACCAGAACCCAACCGGCCATCCAGTCACAGGTGACGTCGCAGGGTTCGCGGCCAGCATAAGGACGTTTTTGGTCATGAGATCGCTCCAGCTCAGATGAGTTCAGGGGGTGCAGTGGCCGCCCAAGCTGGAAGCGCCTCGACACCTTCCAGCCAGCTGTCCACATTCGGGAATTCGCGTATGGGAAAACCCGCGTTACGCGCGTGAGAGAAATCGCCCGCGACGGCGAAATCCGCGACCGTCAGGCGCGCGCCGACCAGGTAACGCCGCGCTTCGAGGGCGGCGTCGAGAATGCCCAGCAAGTGGCGCAGTCGCTCCATGGCGGTTTCCAATTTGTGCGTATCAGCAGGCAAATTTCGGGCGCGTTTGAAGTAACTTTCGACATGGATGGGGCCCACCACAGGGGACAATTCCACGCTCTGCCAGAGCATCCATTGCGTGATCGCACCCCATTCTTGCGGCGTTTGCCCCAGCAAGGAATTGTTAGACTGCGCCGCAAGGTAGATCAGCACGGCATTTGCTTGCCAAACGCTATACGTGCCGTCTTTGATGGCAGGGACCTGCCCCATTGGGTTGATCGCCAAGAAATCAGGTGCCTTATGGTCCTTGTCCTGCATCGAAAGCGTCACTTCTGCGACGTCCAAATCAAGATAGCGCGCCAGTGCACGCGCCTTGCGTGCGTTGTGGGACATTGGCCAGTGGTATAGTTCCATGTGTTTCTCAGTCTTTCCGGTGTGACAGTGTGAAGCCAAAGCTGCGGCCAAGCGGACCTTGGACAGCAGACCAAATCCAAAGCATTGCAAGGCTTTCGAGGTGGCGCGCATTTGACAGCGGGCCCCCGTCAAGGGCGACAAAACCGGCATCGGTTCCGATTTGCAGGGCGATGGTCTTGGCATCCTCGGCGTCAGCGGCGAAGAACATTGCGGGCGGACGCTCTAAGAGATCCGTTTCGGCGATAAACTCCGCACCGATCTGGTTAAAACCCTTGACGATCTGCGCATCGGGCAACCTTTCCGCCAAACTCGGGGTGGTGGCATCGCGCAGCAGATCGAGACGCCCGTCGCGTAGCCCAACGGGGTTGGTGGCATCGATGACCGTTTTGCCCTTCACATAGGGGCCGATGGTGGCGGTGATCTGCGCCTCCGCCGCCCAGGGGGTCGCAAGAATGATCGTGTCGGCCCACGCAGCCGCTGCTGCGATGCTCTCTTCGTCGGAGCCATCAGGATCGCGGACGCCGAAGCGGAGCTCATGCGTGTCCGACAAAGCCGTCCCCAGAGCCTGCCCGACCCGCCCGCGACCGATCACTCCAACTTTCATCGCCGCACCTCATTGCTTGGCTGTGAGAAGACAGGTAGGGGTGCACACCGGATCATTAAACTGAATTCACTTCATGTCTGATTTAGATGAAAATAAACTCAGGCGCCTCGACCCGACGGTGCTGCTTGTGTTTCTCGGCTTGATGCGGACCCGCAAAGCAATGGATGTTGCGGGCCAGCTCGGTCTCACGAATTCGTCGATCAGTCATGCTCTCCGACGTCTCAGAGATGTGTTCGAGGATGAGCTGTTCCTGCGCCGACCCCATGGGCTGGAGCCGACCGCCTTTGCCATCCGTATCGAGCCCGACATCCGCCGCGCTGTTGATGCGCTGCAATCTGCACTTTCCGGGCCACCAGCCTTTTCGCCGCGGACAGCCGATTTGGTCCTTCGCCTGGCAGCAAACGATCGCGAGGTTGCCGGAATGATACCGCAGGTCCTTGCACGCATCGGTCACGAGGCGCCGGGCCTCAAGATGTCGATCCAATCGCTCTCCCGCGCCGCGGCGCGTCAGGGCCTGACTGATGGCAACCTTGACCTGGCCATCGGGTATTTCCCGAATGTGGGCCCGGAGATCGACGCCTCCGTGATCCGGACCGAAAGCTATTTGGTCACGGCGCGGAAAGACCATCCGATTTGGGACAACGACCTTTCACTGGACAGCTATACACGCGCGCAACACATATTGGTGTCGACCGATGGCTCGATGTCAGGGATTGTGGATCAGGCGTTAAAAGAACGCGGCAGAAGCCGGTCGGTGCGGCTGGCAATTCCGTCCTTTCTTCCTGCATTGTCCATTCTCAGGCGGACCGATTTCATCGCAACGATGCCGGCTGGACTGGTGCGCCACCATGCAGAGCATTTTGGCCTGCGCTGCGCCGAGCCGCCGTTGACGATACGCCCGTTCGAAGTTTCGATCCTTTGTCATCGTCGAAATCGAAAAAACCCGATCCACCAATGGTGTATCGAGAAGTTTTTTCCCGAAACCTGAGCGACATGCCAGCCGGATCTTTTCCGATCACATGCGCCGTCGAAGGTCTCTTGTCATCTTTCTGTCCTCCGCAATGGCGGTGCTGGAACGCGTATTCAGCGTCCGACGCCTTATGCTTTGCTCTCGAAATCAATGTTTTACTTTCCCGAGCCGGATGACGCAGAAAATTCCCGCTTGACGTATGTTTACGTAAACATAATAGTCCAGGGAAAAGTGTGTACGCGAACACACGCGGCCTAAAAGGGGGGACGCGCGCCATGCCCGCACATCGTGTCGCCGTCATGTGCCTGCGCTATATAGGGTATCGGATCGCCCAATCTTGCCACCACGCGGCCGCGGGCCCAGATGGGACCCGGATGCGGGACGACGGCGCTCAGCACGTTCAGGCCGAGGGCTGCGCATTGGGCGCCGCAAAGGCGTTTGCCTTGATCCCGGATGCAGCCGGTGCGGTTGCCGTAGCCGCCCACGAGCCCCAAGCCGTGTTTTTCACGCCCGATTGCCTTGCCGGCACCTCTCGGCCAAAAGCGGTTGCGCCGGGCTTTGCGAGAGTGCCGCCGGACATGGCCTGCAAGGTGGAGAAACGCTTAACGATATACGATGTGCGGAAGCGGGATGCGGCCTATTCTGCGAGGCGGACACAGCGGCTGCGGGCGGGCAGAGCATCCCGTCAGCCGTTCCGCCCGATGCCTTTGCCGCGGTCAAGCCCGCCCTGCGTGATCCCGGGCGATTGGTCCGCGCACAGTCCAGTGACGACATGGCCGAAGGATGGTCGCACCGCCGTTGAGATCGAGCCCGCCGCTGGGCTCGATGCGCAAATGGCGGCAACGGAGTTGGGCCAACGCGAAACCGCAATCAATCGGGGCCCTGGACTTGTGAATGGCGCAGCGGTCGCGACGGTCAATTTCCGTCTCGAGCGACAAGACGTGCTGAGGTGCACGCCATGAAACTGGGCTGTATCGGGGACGATTTCACCGGATCGAGCGACCTGGCAAATACGCTGGCCAAGGCGGGGATGTCGTCGGTCCAATATGTCGGCACTCCAAATACCCAGGCCAGCCCAGAGGTCGATGCTGGTGTGGTCGCGCTGAAATCCCGGTCGATCCCAGTGGAAGACGCCATCGCGCAATCGCTTGCCGCGCTTACATGGCTCCAGGCGCAAGGCTGCCAGCAGTTCTTTTTCAAATACTGCTCGACATTCGATTCAACGCCGCAAGGCAATATCGGCCCTGTGGCCGAGGCCTTAGCCGATGTTTTGAACGCCGAATGCGTCATTGTGTGCCCAGCCTTTCCGGGCACAGGTCGGTCGCTCTACCAAGGACATCTTTTCGTCAATGATCAACTCTTGAGCGCCTCGGGGATGGAGGCGCACCCGCTCACCCCTATGACCGATCCCGACATTCGCCGATGGCTTGCCTTGCAAAGCCAGGGAACGGTCGGCCACGTGGCGGCCGGAGAGGTATTTGCAGGTGCCGCCGCAATCGCTGCGGGGCTTTCGCGGGAACGAAAGGCCGGTCACCGGCTCATCGTGGTCGACGCAATCCGCGATGAAGACCTTTTTGCCATCGGCGCCGCCGCAGGGCCGCTGAAATTGGTCACCGGCGGCTCTGGCGTGGCGATGGGGCTTCCGGCGAATTATGGCTGCGTTCCTGGGCCCGTGGCATGGCGCGCGCAAAAGGGCCGGGCTGCTGCGCTCTCGGGCTCCTGCTCGACCGCCACGCGCGCGCAAGTCGCCCGTCACAAGGCGCAAAACCCCGCACAAGAGATCGACGTGGCGCGGGTCTTGGATGGCTCTCTCAGCCCGCGTGATGTTTCGGATTGGCTGTTGCAGGAACCTGGCATACCCCTCGCCTATTCCTCTGCCGATCCCGCGACCGTCGCGTCGACCCAAGCGGAATTCGGGCGCGAACGAACCGCCGATGCCCTTGAAAAGTTCTTTGCCGAGATCGCACGCCAGGTCGTGGCGGGTGGCGTGACGCGTTTGATCACAGCCGGCGGGGAAACCTCGGGCGCCGTGGTCGAAGGGCTCGCACTTAACGAACTGGCCATTGGGCCGGAAATTGACCCCGGAGTGCCAGCGCTCAGGGCCGGTCCAGAGCTCACGCTCGCCCTAAAATCCGGCAATTTTGGCGATGTGGATTTTTTCCAGAAAGCCGCCGGCACGCTTGCAGGGGAAAAATGACGGAAAACCAGCTCCGAGAACAAATGTGCCTGCTTGCGAAATCCATGTTCGACCGGGGGCTTACCCACGGCTCGACCGGCAATATCTCTGCGCGGACCGAGGATGGCGGGCTGCTGGTCTCACCCACGGGCACGAGTTTTGGCCGCCTGGACCCTGCCCGGTTGGCCCGGTTCGACGCAAACGGCACGCATATTGGCGGCGACGCGCCAACAAAGGAGATGCCGCTGCATACTGCTTTTTACGACACGCGCAGCCAAGCCGGCGCCGTCGTGCATCTGCATTCCGCGCATTCGGTTGCGCTGTCGATGCTGCCGGAAATCGACGCCGACAATGTTCTACCGGCTTTGACACCCTACGCGATCATGCTGCTTGGCAAGGTCAAGCTGTTGCCGTTTTTTCTTCCGGGCGATCCGGCCATGGGCGCCGCGGTGCGCGGGCTTGCCGGAAAACGCTCGGCCGTGTTGCTTGCCAATCACGGTCCGGTTGTTGCAGGTCGCGACCTTGAGGCTGCGTGCAATGCAACCGAGGAGCTTGAGGCCTCCGCACGCCTCGCCCTTATGCTGCGCGGTGTGGCGGCACGAACCCTCACACCGCATGACGTGTCCCGCGTGGTTACGGCGTTCGACGTGGATTGGGACGTGTGATCACATTCTCTGCCAATCTGGGGTTTCTTTGGACGGACCGCACGCTACCGGATGCGATCCGCAGCGCAGCGGCGGCTGGTTTCGACGCGGTTGAATGCCATTGGCCTTACGAGGTGCCGTCCGCGATGGTTCGGGATGCGCTGGATGAAACTGGCCTGCCGATGTTGGGCCTGAATACCGCCCGCGGCGACGTGGCGGCTGGCGAAAACGGTCTGGCTGCCTTGGTCGGCCGGGAAGCAGAGGCGCAGCGCGGCATCGATCAGGCGCTGCGTTACACCCGTGAAATCGGCGCCCAAGCTGTGCATGTCATGGCTGGCTACGCCGAAGGCCAGGCGGCGGATCGCACGTTCACTGAAAATCTCGAACGTGCCTGCGTCAAAGCCGCGCGCGACGCGACAACCATCCTGATCGAGCCGCTCAACCGACATGATGCGCCGGGCTATTTTCTGAAAACGACGGATCAGGCGATCGATCTGATCGACCGGATCGATGCACCCAACCTGAAACTGATGTTTGACTGCTATCATGTGGGACGAACGGAGGGCGACGTGACCACGCGCCTCAAAACGCTGCGGCCCTATATCGGGCATGTGCAGATCGCGGGCGTTCCCGATCGCGGTCCGCCAGATCGGGGTGAGCTCGACTATTGCGCCGTCATGCAGACCTTGCGAACGCTTGGCTGGGACCGGCCCGTGGGCGCCGAATACAAGCCCGATGGACCGACCGAGGCGACGTTGGCTTGGCTTGAGAAATTGCGGTAACATGGGTCCGTTCAACCGCAGCGGTCGGTCGTGTGACGCGCTATTTGCTCCCTCCGTACTTACCGCACAAAGCGCTGGAAATATTGGGAAATTTCCATCGATTGCGATATGTCATCCGGTTTTCCTGTCGTGCACTCACGCCATGCGATGCCGCCTTTCCGCATGGCAAATCACCCCATCCACGAACGCGAAACCCAAGGCCCTAATCGATTGACATCGGCGGCACATCCATTTTTTGCTAAGATAGCGCGGCCATAAAGGCTCAAGCGAAGGAATAGAGGAGGTCTACCACCATGCCGATATCCTATCAGGCTCCGATGGTTGGAGACAAAGCCAAGCAGTCAAGTACGAGCCAATCTCTGACGACGAATGCCCAAACAGAAGCGGGCCGCGTCCAGAAACTCCTTGATCGGAAGGGCCAGAACGCGATCACGATCGAACAAAACGATACCATCGCATCTGCCGTGACAATTCTACACGATGAACGCATTGGCGCTTTGATCGTCGTTGACGAGGCGGGCGCCCTGGCAGGTATCCTGTCCGAACGCGATATCGTCCGCAAGCTGGCCGAAACACCCGGACAGACCTTGCCGCAAACCGTTGCTGAGAACATGACGCGTGACGTCGTCACTTGCGGCACGCAAGATACGATGATCGAGGTCCTGCGGCGTATGTCGGAGGGACGATTCCGCCACATGCCGGTGGTCGAAAGCGGCAAGATTGTCGGCATGATCACGATCGGCGATGTCGTCAACTTCCGCCTCAATGAGCTTGAACACGAAGCGCTGCAACTGAAGCAATTGATCGTCGGATAGGCCGAAGGTGACGTGCAGGCGCTAACCTGTACTGAGGAGCGTTCTAACCAGCGCGGTTTGCGAATGTGTTCCGGTCTTGACATAGATGCGCGACAGATGTGTCCGCGCTGTATTTTTGCTGATGCCAAGCGCCGTCGCGGCCGCGGTCAGACCATCGCCCGACACGATGCGGCTTGCCAAACGCATCTGACCATCCGACAGCCGAAAGATCGACTTTGCCACGTTCAAACGCGCCTCGATATCGGCCGCGTTCTGCACCTCGACAAAGGTCACATCGTCGCGCACGAACAGGATGCAGACTGAAACGCCACCATCGTCGGTTTCGCCCAATACTAAGGGAAGCCGGAAATTCTGGCCATATTGAGAGGTATATCTGTAGTGCTGGAAATACCCGTGCTGCTGGGCGGCAGTCCGAAGGCCTCTTTGCAATTCCACGTCCCACGCACGTCGACGCGCCCGGAGACGGCCGTTCGAGATTTGTAGGCTCGGATGCGACTTTAGCAGTGCACGTGCCTCCTCGGGCGCGCATAAGACATGCCCCGTTGCGTCGACAGCCAAGCGCTGCGCGTCGATAAGCTGGTGCCCGCGTAGCACGAAGGACAAATACAAGATGCGCCACACGCCGTCGGATTTTTCCAGCACTCTGGTTTCCAGCGTGTGTTCGACGCGCATATTGCTTTGGGTCGAAAGGCCCTCGAACACCACATGCGCCATCGTGCCGCTGACGGTGATGTTGAGGTTCTTGCGCTGAAAATCCACGATGTCGCAAACGGAACCGGTGTCAAAAACCGTCTGCATGTGGCGTAGAATTTGATCCCATCCTTCAAGCACTGTTGCGCCAAAACTCGACGACACACAGACCTCGCGGGTACGGTCGTCTTGCACCCAACAGGCCGCCCAATCCTTCATATCGCGGGCGACGAATGCATCCGTCTCTCGCGTGATCACATCCATGATCAAGTCGTGCTCTGGGTCCGCGCGCATAGGCCTATTCATCGGATTATGGTCCTGTCCATTCGACCCTGCGTTTTGCGCGCCCCGCACTGGAGGTTAAGGCATTTCCAAGCGTTCGGAGCGCCATTCGCAGGCGACAGAGCCCCTCAAGGCTGTTTTGACAATAAAATGCGTCTTCGCCGCGCGCCTGTGCGCGATAGAGATCGCAGACAGCTTTCACCTGAATATAGTCCATCGGGACGCCTCCTGCCAATTTCGGAAACTGCACGCAGATTGGCAGATATTCGCAGGCAGCCACGTCATCCAAAGTGACCACATTCCCCATTTTCCCGATAGGATTGCCGCACATGGCAGAGGTCTTGCCGGACATGTGCGGCACGGCGTGCCCGCGCGCCCAGACTATCTTGGCGCCATCGACATCTGTTGGGCAGGCAACGGCAAAACGCCAAGTCGACGCAGGTGCTCGGCCCGTTCGACGTCCGTGAGCCAGTCGGCCAGAGCGCGGGCATGTCGGTCCGCGCCCGCGCGACAACACAGCGACAGATCAATGTGAACGCCGAGGTCGACCGGACAAACAGCCTTAGCGTACGCACCTGAAATCGGCGCGATGTTCGAGAGCGGCAACGCAACGAGGTCTACATCGCTTGCAAGTAAAGCCCGCATCGGCCCGCCACCGGGGAGCTGACGTATCGCCAAGTGACGCCCCACATCGGGACCAAGCTTGCCCAGCAATTGCTGAAACATGTCACCGCTTGTCCCGCCTGCGGTGATCGCGATCACCTGCGCGTCGTCTAACGCTGCGATGATCTCTTGCCGGGTGTCGCGGGGCGATTGGGATGCCGGCGCTCCGCGCACACCAAACGCTAAGGGGGATCGACCAAAAGCCCGGTGGCTGGCGACATCAACGCCGGGCTCCTCCAAAATCTCCGCCAAATGCCACGGGTTGGACAAGGCCAGATCCCATGCTGCGCCCGCGCGAATGAAGGCCGGTACTTCGGGGTTCAACATATGCACCATCTCGACCCGTATGCCGAGCGTCCCGGCGATCTCGCCGGCAAAGGCTTCGATGGTTTCCTTAAGCGCGATGGGGACGATCAGTTGAAGCGGATGAAGCGCCATACCCGGCAACCTATTGCAATCCTCGGACCAGGTCACGCGGCACGTTGGCAGGATCGAATAATCAGCTAGGGCTGGATAGACAGCGTGCGCAATGCCGGATAGGCCGCGCGAAACTTGGCATAAGCGGCATTGAAATCGTCCACTCGGCGTGCATCCGGCTGGACCTGCTCACCGATGGGCGGTGGCTGCAACACACGAGCCGGGCTCTCGCCGGTTTTGGCGAGCCGCGCGAGCCTTGCCGCACCCAAAGCCGCACCGAATTCGCCGTCTTGCGGCAACTCTAATGGTACGTTTAATGCGGTTGCGATCATCTCGACCCATTGGCGCGACCGCGTGCCACCGCCAATTGCTACGAGCCGATTGATCCTGGCACCGGTCTTAACCAAAGCCTCATAGGAATCGCGCAGCGCAAAGGCCACACCCTCCAATACAGCGCGTGTGAGTTCGTTTTGCGTGGTGTCGATTCCCAGACCGGTAAAACTGCCGCGAATATTGGCATCGTTATGCGGCGTCCGTTCGCCCGACAGATACGGTAAGAACTGCACGCGCCCGGGCGCCTGCAAGCCGGGCTCCAGGCGAGCGGTCAATTCGGCGGGCGACGTGCCGGTAATTTGCGCCAGCCAGTTGAGGCTATCGGTTGCCGACAGCATGACACCCATCTGATACCATCGGTTCGGAACCGCATGGCAGAAGGTGTGCAGGGCCGAGGCCGGATCGGGGTGGTATCCGTCACGCGCCGCCAGCAAGACGCCCGATGTGCCGAGCGACAGAAAACCATCGCCTTCGTTTAGGGCCCCGATGCCGCAAGCCGCCGCGGCGTTGTCGCCCGCGCCGCCTGCGATCACCACGTCCTGTGACACGCCCCACCGCGCGGCAAGCTCGGGCCGTAGGCTGCCTGCGCACTGACTGCCCTCAACAAGGCGCGGCATCTGGTCTTGCGCCATCGATCCGGCCTTTAGCAGCATCTCAGACCAGGCGCGTTTCGAGACATCCAGCCAAGATGTTCCAGCGCTATCGGACATGTCGGCCACAAAATCGCCGGTCAGGTAATAATTGAGGTAGGCCGCCGGCAAGAGAACCTTTGCGACCTTTGCGAACGCGTCGGGCTCATGGTCTTTGACCCAAAGTAGCTTGGGTGCGGTAAAGCCGGGAAAGACGATGTTGCCGGACACCTCGCGCACGCCATCTAAACCGTCGAGAACGCGCGCCTCTTGATGGGCCCGTGTGTCATTCCATAAAATGCACGGCCTGATCACGGCACCAGCCGCATCGAGAAGCGTAGCCCCATGCATATGCCCGGCCACGCCGATGGCCTGAAGTTCTGCAAATTCAGGATGTTGCGCGCCGAGCTCCAACACGACGCTGTCCAACGCCCTTAACCATTCTGCCGGGTCCTGCTCGCTCCAACCGGGGTGATCGTGCTGTGAGGTGTAGGCAAATTCGGCAGAGCCAAGTGCTGTGCCATCCTCCGCAACCAACAAAGCCCGCAGTCCGGACGTGCCCAGATCGATCCCTAAATAGCTCATTGCCGGTACGCGCCTCCCTTGCCTTTGGCAGAGCCTAGTCGCTTCGGCATTCCCGTGCGAGACCGATCTGATGGAACGCATACGGCCCGCGCCGGCGGACTTGGCCGCCGCATTCCTGCGGGGCAAGTTTTAGCTCAAAAGAGCCGACACCGCGCGAGGCGACGCCGCCTCCCAGGATCTCGCAAAGTCCTCTCTTGGCGTTACGGTACGATCGTCGTCGACTTTGTCCGTAATCCACTTCGGTGACGGCCCCAAAGGGCCCCACGACACGCGGCGAGCGGCAAAAAAACCAAAGAGAGGAAAGCGCGCCTTGACGCTTGGAGCGTGAGATCATCTCGCTTCCGGCGACGAGCGCTTTTTTGACAAGCCGCTTTGTGCCATCAGTGCCAAGAGCTCAAGTTTGCCCATGTAAAAGATTGTCGTCGGCGAGATGCAGGAGCAAATCAATGTCCGCGCCGCCATCGCGCTGGCCGATCAGGCAAGCACAGTGGCTGTGATGCCATGTGGCGGTTTGCTCGGAATGAGAAGGGTTTGAGGCATGGCCAAAGCACTGGTGCTGGAAGAGGCGCGCAAACTTGCGTTGCGCGAAATTGAACTGCCAGAAACGCTCGGTCCGTCGGATGTGCGCATCGCAGTTGAAACGGTCGGCGTCTGCGGGAGCGACGTCCATTATTACACGCACGGGAAAATCGGCCCATTTCAGGTCAACGAACCAATGGTACTGGGCCATGAAGCCTCCGGCATAATCAGCGAAGTTGGGACATCCGTGACGCATTTGCGCGTCGGCGACCGGGTTTGCATGGAACCGGGCATTCCCAACATGTCGTCGAAGGCGGCAAAACTCGGCGCCTATAACGTCGACCCATCCGTGCAGTTCTGGGCGACGCCGCCTGTGCATGGCTGTTTGACGCCATCTGTCGTACATCCCGCCGCCTTCACCTACACGTTGCCTCCTCACGTCAGCTTTGCCGAAGGCGCGATGGTCGAGCCCTTTGCCATCGGCATGCAGGCCGCCGCACGCGCGCGGATCAAACCGGGGGACGTGGCGCTTGTGACCGGTGCCGGGCCCATTGGGGTTATGACCGCGCTGGCAGCGCTGGCCGGCGGCTGCGCAAAGGTCTTTATCACCGATCTGATGGCGGAAAAGCTGTCGGTCGCTGCGGGCTACCAGAACATAGAGCCGATCCTTATCCCGCGCGACAAAGCGCTGGAGACGCTGCATGCCGCCACGGGGGATTGGGGCGCGGATGTTGTTTTCGAATGCGCCGGCGCGGCGGCGTCGATCCAAACGGCGCTCGAATGCGTGGCGCCTGCTGGCTGCGTGGTGTGGGTCGGAATGCCGGTCGATCCGGTCCCCGTGGATATCGTCCTCGCCCAATCCAAAGAGATACGCATTGAGACCGTGTTTCGCTATGCAAACATGTATGATCGAGCGATTGCCTTGATCGGCTCGGGACGGGTCGATCTCAAACCGCTCATCTCAGCGACCTATGCGTTTAAGGACAGTATCGCCGCGTTTGATCGCGCCGTCGAAGCAAGACCAACGGACGTCAAAATCCAAATCCAACTGGGGGACGGGTGACATTATCGCGAAAACGCGTTACATGCGCGTGTTAAGATCGTTCGTTAAAATATTGTTAAGTATTATTTTTACCTCCACAAAACACCCTGACGGCGGTGGATCGTCACGTATGCGGCCGACTGAAAAAGCCTCGCCTGCCGCCGTTTGATTGCGTCAATGACCGCCCAGCAAGGCCGGCAAGCCGGAGATTTCGCCCGGGCGGACAAACTCCGGGTCATACGCTTTGCGCGCAAATACCTGTCGCAGCATTGGCACGAAGGTGTCGACCGGCTCCATTGGATAGTCCGGATCAAAGCTCGATTGATCCCAATGCTCGCAAAATGCCGCGCAGGTATCGAACAGCGGATGGTCGCGGTAGCGGTCCCGGGCATTGCGATCCCAGCCATAGTGGTGGCCGTAATAAAGCGTCTGGAAAATTCCATGATGCTCGACCGTCCATGCGACGTCCCACCGAACGAAAGGGCGTATGATCTCAGCCGACATGCGATCATGGTTTAGCGGCGCGAGACCGTCGCCAATATCATGCAGAAGCGCACCAACGATCCAATCCAGATCAGCGCCGGCCCGAAGCGCGCGCGTGCCTGATTGCAACCCATGTTCTAGGCGCGTGATTTTGTAGCCTTCCAGCGTCACCTCACCCGCGCGGCGCAACTCGTCCAAAATACGGTCCGCAGTCATCGCCAGGAACGGCTTTTCCAACTGCTCCAGCAGAGCGTAATCCTCTTTGGTACCATCCTTCATCGCGGTAAAGCCGACCGTTTTGGTCATCGTCCAACTCCCCCCTCATAAAGGCCAACCGGCTCGGTCGCGCCAGCGGCAAGAGTGGCCGCCTGCCCCTCTAAAATGCGGTCGTAAAGCGCAACGTCAACCGGGTGAAACAGACCGCGCGGCCCGGCGATCATGTCCCAACCTCCAGCGGGGGCCTCGCCCCTGACCAACATTGCCCAATCCCGCCCAGGCGCCTCTTTACGGACGTCTGGCGTGACGTAGCGGATCGCCAACCCGATCCGACGATCAGCGCTGCGATTTGTACCGGAGGCATGATAGCAACGCCCGTGATGGAGTGACATTTCGCCCGGTCGCAAAGGGCCGAATTTCGCTTTGGTCTCGTCGACGCCCGCAATGGATTGCCCACGTGACAGCAAATTGTTGGCATCGAACGTATCTGCGTGCCGGGCCAACCGGCCTTTGTGACTGCCAGGCAAAAACCGCATGCAACCCGCCGTTACAGTGACGTCAGACAAGGCGATCCAGGCCGTCACCTCGTCGTTTGTCTCACCCATCCCCCAATACGTGATGTCCTGGTGCCAAGAGACAGTCTTGGCACTGTGCGGCTCCTTTATGAAAAGCTCCACTGACCAAGCCAAGAGGTTGGGGCCCAAGAGGCCCTCAACCTTGTCGAGAATGGCCGGAGTCCGGGCCAGCTCGGCCAGCAATGGGATGACAACATGGCCATTGACCCGAAAGAACTGACCAAGATCATGCCCGCCCGCGCCATCTGAATGGTCAGCTTCAAGGACTTCGATTGCTGCGCGCAGCCGGCACACGTCGTCAGCAGTAAAGACCGGAAGCCCCGCGACATAACCATCCTGGGCATATTGGTCGATGTAGCTCATCACGGTTTGGCGCATGGCATCCTCCCTCGATCCTTGAACGGTATCGCAGGCCGTCTCTCGGAAAAGACGTATCTCTTGCCCGCCAGGATAAGCTCAGCTTATGCTCCGCTATGACCAGACGCATCCCGTCATTGAATTGGCTTCGCGTGTTCGAGGCCGCAGCGCGCAGCGGCAGCTTCGCCCGTGCAGCGGACCGTTTGGCAATGTCCCCACCCGCCGTCAGCCAGCAAATCCGCGCGTTAGAAGCGCATTTGGGCCGGAATTTGTTTCGACGCGCCGCGGCAGGTGTGACACTGACCGAAGCCGGCCGTAGCCTTTTGGTCGTCGTCGGCGAGGCGCTCGGGCGAATGGAAGCGGCGGCCGAGGCGCTATCTAAGGCGGAAGAACCGCCGCTGGTCATCGGTGTCTCCCTGACGCTCTATGCTGGTTGGCTTGCGCCGCGGTTGCCGGCGTTTTTTGATGCCCATCCAGACGCTCATCTGCAATTTCGGTCCATCATTGGCGCGGTCGAGATGCCGCCGCGTGAAGCCACACTCTGGATCGCTTTTGGCCCGCCACCGCCTGGAACGATGAGCACACACTTGTTCGACGAGCATCTAATCCCAGTGGCACAGCGATCGGTTGCCAGGTCGATCCGAACGGCGGAGGACCTCAAAGGCCACACGCTGATTGAAGTGTCCGATCATCGGCGAAACTGGGCGCAGGTTCTGGGCGTCGACGTCTTGCCGCACAACGCGCGCATTCTGCTTGCCGATACAACTTTGGCCGCGCTCAGCCTGGCCAGTGCCGGCCTTGGCGTGGCGCTTGCCCGACCTCCGGCAAGCGACGATCTCGTCGAAAAGTTCGGCTTGGTGCCGTGCGGTGGGGATATGTGGCTGCCAGGAATTGAGGGCTATCACATCATCGCCAATTCGGGCACGAAATTCACCCCAGACGCTACCGCGTTTCAAAGTTGGGTCATCGCGCAAGCGCGAAATTCTGCCGCGAACTGAAGGCGGTCGCCCTCTGTCAATGGGCGCATCTCGATCCCGCGAAACCCGTTCAGGAGTCATGCGTCAAGCGACTGATTTCGCGATATAAATCTTGCGCCCAGCCGGATCTCAGGCCATCCCAACCTGAACCTGTTGTGGCTTCATGTCATCGGGGCGCGTGGCCATGAACGCTTCAAGCGCGCGGCGGATCTCGGCGGCTTCGACCGCCGAAAAAAGGTTCTGCGTCTCCTCCGGATCGGCCACGAGATCATAAAGCTCTCCGGCACCCGAAATGGCATCAACCGTGAGCTTATGTGTCTTCGTGCGCACGGTTTTGAGGCTCAGAGACACACCCGCGCGCGTCGGCAGAAGTTCCCATTCATTGTAGGCGAATGGGCGTGTCGCGCCCTCTTCGAGGACCGGGCGAAGGCTTGAGCCGTGCTGGGTTTGCAATGGATCGCAACCGGCCCAGTCAAAAAACGTGGGCGCAAGATCAATGGTCGATACCGGCTCACATATGCGCTTGCCTGCGGGAATTGTGCAGCCCCGCATGATCATCGGCACCCGCAGAAGACCTTCGTAGTGCATTGGGCCCTTTAGAATGAGACCATGATCGCCCAACCAGTCGCCGTGATCGGAGATATAGATGACGATGGTGTTGTCCGCTAAACCCGCCTCCTCCAAGGCGATCAGGATACGTCCGACATTGTGATCGACAAGGGCGATTTGTCCGTAGGTATTGGCGATTATTTCGCGCAATTGGGCATCGCTTTGACCCGATATACGGCTGTAGGATTTCCGGGTTTCGGCATTTTCCTTCGAACCTGCGGGCTCTGATGTCAGCACGGCTTCGTGCCACCAAGGGCGCCCCACAAAGCTGCGGCGCCGGTTTTTCGGCAGATCGACCTCTGCCGGGTCATGCAGGCGCGACCACGGCTCGGGCGCGTCAAAGGGATGATGTGGGTCGGGAAAACTGACCCAAGTACAAAACGGCTGCTCCGGATTGCGGCCGTGCCTGAGCCATTCGATGGTGCGGTCGGCAGTCCAGGTTGAGTTGTGAAAGGCCGTGGGCAGTTTCGAATGCCAGGTTTGGGCCGCGTTCTTGGTGTCGCCTGCATTTTCCCACATCAATTTGGTCCGCGCATCGCCGCGGTCATCCATGTGGTAGAACCGTTCGTAATGCTGCCCGGCCGGCGGCTTCTCGGGCGCCCACCAATTGTGGCCGACCAGCATAAGCTCCACATGATCAAATCCCATATAGGGACCGTACCAATCGGGCCCGTAATTGATGGAGGACCGCAGACATTCCGGCGTGCCGGTCGGCGCGAAAGTGTGATAGGTCGAAAAATGAGCCTTGCCGAAAAACGAGGTGTCGTAACCGGCCCGAGCCAATGTGCCAGCAAAGCCCTTTGCGCCGACCGACGGGTCAAGGTCGATCCCGTTGTCATGCACGCCATGGGTGCGGCAGAACTGACCCGTCAGAATAGAGGCGCGCGCCGGCTGGCACACGACGCAGGGCGTGATGCAGGCGTCGAAATAGGTGCCATCGGCAGCAAGCTGATCCAGATGCGGTGTTTTGATCCGCCGCCCCATGAACCCAAAGCAATCCGCGCGCTGCTGGTCCGCCGAAATCAGCAGGATATTCGGGTGTTCGGTCATCGTCTTTCCTTTCGGCGCATTGCCACCCAGATGACCACAATCGACAGCGCCATGAAGACAGCCGCAATCGGACTGGTGAACAAAAAGAACGGGTCGCCGCCAGTTGCTGAGAAGGCCTCACGCGCGGATTGCTCGATCCTGCCACCAAGAATGAACGCGATCACGAATGGCAGGGGAGAGATCTCGAGCACGCGCATAGCGTATCCCAAAACACCGAAGGCCAGTGTGAACCAAACGGCCGACATTGCGGTTTCTTGCACATAGATGGCCGTGAGCGTCAGAATAAGCACGATCGGCAACAGGATCTGGCGCGGGATCCGCGTCATGATCCCCATGGAACGCATAAAGGCGCCGCCAATGGTCCAATTGAGAACGTTGGCTACGATCATGCATGTAAAGAGCCCAAAGGCGATGACCAATTCAGGGTTCACGGTATCGGTCGTAAACCGAAAGACGGACGGGCCGGGATTAAAACCGCCGATGCTTTCGGCGGCCAAGATGAGGAAAATTGCCGCGGTGTTGCCGGGAATGCCAAGGGACAGGACGGGAATGAGATTGGCGCCGGATACAGAAGAATTCGCAGCTTCGGTTGCGGCGACGCCTTCTATCGCGCCATCGCCAAAGGCTGGCTGATCGGCGGCGCGCCGCCGTTCGTGGCGCGCGCGGCCGATCGTATAGCCAAGGGTCGCGGCCAAGGTCGACCCAACGCCGGGTAAGGCCCCGATCGCGGTTCCGATCAGGGAGGAGCGCGCGATGTGGGGACACAAGCGGCGCAAATCGCGCCCGCGTAAGCGCTGGTCTTTCTGTGCCGACATTGCGGCCGCCGATCTGCGGTCCGTATCAGCCGCCCATGTATCGGACAGTTCCTTGAACACCGCCCCGATGATGAGGACGCCCAAAATGGCGGCCGTCAGTGGAATGCCGTCGTTCAGCGCCTCTGTTCCGAGCGAAAGGCGCGGATAAAAGTCCTGACCCGTGCCAATATAGACGCATAACAATCCAAGGCCGGTTGAGATCAGGCCTTTTGCCGCAGAGCCCCCGACAGCAGCCGCAATAAAGCTCAACGACAAGATCAACAGCGCGGTCTTCTCCGGCAGGTCGAGGTAACCTTCGACCAAAATGGCCAGAAACGGCGCGCATAAGATCAGGACGATATCTGAAAATGTATCGCCCGTAACCGATGCAAAATGCGCGACCTTTAGTGCCTTTTTTGCCTCGCCCTTTTGGGTCATAGGATACCCATCGAGCGTGGTCATATAGGCATCGGGCGTCCCGGGTGTGTTGAATAAAATTGCCGGCACCGCACCGCCGATGGTCGCGCCTTTCATGATCCCGATCAAAAACCCCATCACCGGCAGAAGTGCATCGGGCGTGAAACCAAAGGTCGAGATCAGGATCGGCAAGGATATCGCCATGGCAATGGGCCCGGCCATCCCGGGCGTGGCGCCAACCGCGATACCCAGCAGAAAACCGCCAAGGATCATGACAAGTGTCACGGATATCGGCAGACCAAAAAGCGCAAAAAGCTCGGGGCCTTGGAAGACCGCCAAAATACCCGCCCAGGCGTAATCGAGCGCCGTCATCAGACGTCCCCATTCGGCGGCAGAAGAAGATCGTCAAACGGCAGGTCGTAAAGTACCACCAGGCCTAGGGCGGCGAGCGCGCCGACCAGAACCGAACGCCCGGAGACGCGCCGGTCGGTCAGGCTGATCATGGCCGCTATCGCGAACCACGCGCCGAGGAAATAGCCCGATTGCTTCCAGGGCGTCGTCCCGCGCAGTTGCCGGTAGACAAGCTCTCCGTCGGTTGCCGCATTGACCAACCAAACCGCCAGCGGACCGGCATATCGCATGATCGTAAACGACACCGCCAAAATCGCGCAGACCCGCAGGACGTAGCCAAGCTTTCCGGGACTGATCTGGACGGGTGATAGCTGTCGCTCAAAGGCCAGAACCATCGCGCCACCGACAAGGAGAAACACCCCGGCGACCGTGGGCGCCAGCGCATCTCCGATGACAAATTGGCGCCGAACCTGAGACGCGATGCCGCTTGTGGTATCAAGCGGGACCCACACAAAGATCAGCACAAGCGCCAATACGACAACGCCCAAACCGAGCAATAGATTTGCCTTGCCGAAAGAGTTCATGCGCCAGCCTCACGGGATCGGTGCGCCCACCGAGCCGCAACGCGGTGGTGGGCACGGAAGGGCGGTTTACTCAGACACTGCGGTCAGCAACTCACCGGCGTCATCAAAGGATGCTTGCAGATGCTCATCAAGCGCGTCGCCTGAGATGATGGACGGACCCCCAAAGGCGCGCGCGATCAACGCTCCGGCCTCGGTATCCGGGTCTGATACGATCTCGACGATCGCCGAAGTCAGCGCGTCCCGCGCGGCGGCATCGATACCAGCCGGGGCAACAAAGACAAAGTGGCCGCCCCCGGTAAAGGGCACGCCGAGGCTTGGCAAAGTGGGTGCGTCCGGTGTCTGTACCAATGCCTCGTCCATGGCGGAGGCCAGATTGACCAAGTCACCCGATGCCACACCATTGCGCTGAATGCCTGCCATGAACCCAACATCAAGATCGCCCGCATTCACGCCATCCATCACAGCGCGGCCACCACGAACCTCGACAATGTTGAAATTGACGTCTTGAGCGATGCTCAAAAGGTAGGCCAAATCCGCAAGCCGAGAACTCATGACGCCAAAGCGCACTTGTTCGCCCCCTTCGGCGGCTGCAATCATGTCTTCGAAGCTTGCCCAACCGCGATCTGTGCGGGACACAATGCCCATTTGGAAACCGGCGGTCGTGGTCAGGCCGGTAAAGTCGGAGGTTTGCATGCCGGCATCGGGTGCCGCAGCGAGATTGTAGCCAAGCGTTTCGGTCACAACGAGGCCAATCAACGTGCCGTCGGTCGCGCCGCCGCGCATCTCAGCGGCCAAATTGAGGCCGCCCCGTCCCGTTACGTTCTCCGGGATGATCTCCCACCCATGAACGTTCTGCAATTCCTCGGCAATCAATCTGGCTTGGGAATCCGCGCCGCCGCCAGCAGCAAAGCCAATCATCAATTGGATTGGGCCAGGCGGCGTCCAATCCTGCGCGGCGAGACCCGACGCCGCAAATGCGCTCAGAGCAGCCGCAAACACGGCTTTCAGACATGAATTCATAAGTTCCTCCCTTTGTCCCTTCCGATGAAATCCGCAATGTAGTTGACCTGTCAACTAATTAAGTTGACCTATCAACAATTTCTTGCAACGTTACCGCGAGCTAGAGAGAGACCCGGTGATGAGCGCGATCGTAGAGGCCGCAGACAAACCTAATTTAAAACAGCAAGTTACCTATCCGCTTGCCCGGCTGAACGCGCGCCTCACGGCACAGGCCGCGCGTCTGCTGCGCAAACGTTCCGAACTGTCGCTGGTGGAATGGCGGGTACTGGTTATTGTCGATTCACGCGGCGAAGCAAGTATGGCCGAGATCATCCGATTCCTTGATGTCGACAAAGGTCAGATGAGCCGTGTGTCCCATCGGTTGGTGCGCTCGGGGCTATTGCAATCGGTCCCGTCGAAATCCGACCAAAGAGTGCATCTGCTGAGCTTGACCGCAGCCGGCAAGGCCGCATTTTCCCGCGCCGCGCCGCATATGCGGCGGCGACGGGAATTTCTCCTGGCCGCCTTGTCCAGCGAGGAACAGGCGCAGTTTTTTCACATCATGTCCAAGCTGGGCGAAGCGATAGACGCGTTCGAGGATCGGCTGTGACCCAATCGAACCTCTTGATCATCATGTCAGACGAACATCAAGCCCGGGCGATGGGCTGTGCTGGACATGCCATCGTGCAAACGCCGCATCTTGATGCGCTGGCCGCGCGCGGCACGCGTTTTACCAACGCCTATACGC
Organism: Pseudomonadota bacterium; assembly: GCA_039183205.1. GTDB lineage: Bacteria > Pseudomonadota > Alphaproteobacteria > Rhodobacterales > Rhodobacteraceae > HKCCE3408. The sequence continues at coordinate 28,523 of JBCDBR010000011.1, forward strand.
CGTCGCCGATCTGTGTACCTGCCCGCGCGAGCTTTGCCACCGGGCGGTATGTGCATCAGACGCGGCTTTGGGACAATGCCATGCCGTATGCGGGCCAAATACCAGGCTGGGGTCACGCCTTGCAAGCGCGCGGTGTGGGTGTCGAGTCGATTGGGAAGCTCCACTACCGAGCCGCGGAGGACCCGGCTGGGTTTGATGTTGAGCACATTCCGATGAATGTCGCCAACGGTGTCGGGATGGTCTGGGCATCGATCCGCGGCGAAGACGAACGCGTGTCGCGCAACCAGCGCATGTTGGGCGATTACATTGGTCCCGGAAGCTCGAAATACACCGAATACGATCAGGCCGTGACCGAACGCGCGCAAAATTGGCTGTCGAACAAGGCAAAGGCCGGGGGCCAAGAGCCTTGGTGCCTCTATGTCGGGCTCGTGGCGCCGCACTTCCCGCTTGTCGTGCCCAAGGAATATTACGATCTCTACCCGCGTGAGGTGCTGTCTGCACCAAAATTGCATCCCACGGATGGGTATTCGCGCCATCCTTGGGTCGAAAAACAAAACGCTCTGATGGACAGTGAGGCACAGTTCCGCGACAACGCGGAACGGCTCGCGGCAATCGCGAGCTACTATGGCTTGTGCACCTGGCTCGACCACAATGTTGGGGCGATCCTGTCCACGCTTGAAACCGCCGGTTTTGCCGAAAACACAATGGTGGTTTACACCTCCGATCACGGCGACAATCTTGGCGCCCGGGGGCTTTGGGGGAAGTCGAACCTGTACCAAGAAAGCACCGCAATCCCAATGATCGTGGCGGGGCCAGATATGCCGCACGGAGTTTGCCAAACGCCGGTGTCACTATTGGATCTGTCCGTCACGATCGCTGCGCATTTCGGCGCGCAGATCGATGCTGCGGCCGGTACTGCGCCCCTGCCCCGGATCGCCGCAGCACCGAAGAACCCAGAGCGCGTGGTCTTTTCCGAATATCACGCAGTCGGCGCGGTGTCCGGCGCGTTCATGCTGCGCAAGGGCAAGTGGAAATACCATTACTACAGCGGCTTTCCGCCGGAGCTTTTTGACCTCGAGGCGGATCCAGAAGAAGAGACCGACCTTGCACCAAATCCGGCCTTTCGGACTGTGGTTGATGACATGCAAAGGGCGTTGGAATATGTCTGTGACCCCGAGGCCGTCAACCGCCAAGCCTTTGCCGATCAAGCCGCGATGATTGAACGCTATGGCGGCCGCGAGGCGGCGCTCCAGCTTGGCGCGCCAGGTGCCACGCCACCCCCTGAGATCAAAGGTGCAACATGAAGCTTACCGTTCTCGGCTCGGGCTCACCCGAAGCCTATGCGCGCCGCGCCTCATCCGGATTTCTCGTTGAGATTGGCGATGATCGGATCCTCTTCGATTGCGGCGGCGGCGTTTTCGACAATCTTGTCCGCGCGGGGTTTCGGCCGAGTGATATCACGCACCTGTTCTTGTCGCATCTCCACACCGATCACATGATCGATTATCCCCGGCTTGTACATGCGGCCTGGGATGAAGGCGCGCCGCCATTGAAAGTCTGGGGTCCGGCGCCCATTGTCCGGCAGACGGAGTTGCTTTTTGGCAAAGATGGCGTGCTTGCGCCCGATCTGGAGGCAAGGACCGAACTTGATGCCAGCAAAGAGGTATGGCGGTCGCGCGGTGGGCTTTTGCCGCGACGCTGGCCAAGCCCCGAGGTGGTCGAAGTGGAACCGGGCTTTTCCGTCGCGGGCGAGGGATGGACATTGACAAGTTGCGCGGTCCCGCACGCGCAGCCCGCGTTTGACTGCATGGCATTCTCCGTTGAGACCGATGGCAAGAAGCTTGTGTATTCCGGCGATGCGGCGCGCTGTGACACGCTTGATGCGTTGGCACAGGATGCCGATTTGCTGATCCATTGGTGCTACCGGCTCTCGACGGATAACCTGCATCCGGCATTGGTCGCACTTTGCCCCACGCCAGCGGATATTGTCCAGATGGCCGAGGCTGCCGGCGTCAAACGGTTGGTCCTATCGCATTTTCGCGTCCATATGGACGCCCCCGAAAACCATGCCCGCGCTCGGGCAGACCTAACCGCGCATTTCAGCGGCCCAATTGCCATCGCCGAGGATCTCGACACGTTTCAGCTTTGACCGGGAACGGGAAGGCTGCGCAATCCCGCGCAGGCCGCAGAGCCCATGCGTCTAGGCGTCGACATACCCCGTTGCGGTTTTCAGTCGATGACGGACGACATTCTTTTGACCGAGGGTTTGTTCGACAAAACAGCCTTTCTTGGCCGTGTCGATCAGCGTCAGCAAGCGGTCTTGCGGATCGGCGCTATCGATTAGGATGTCGATTGCAAAGGATTTTGGCGCCGTCTCATAGGTCCGGCCCGTGGGCGTCCAGGTCCATTCCACGCGGGTTTCGACCTGCAAGTCATCTAAGGTGATGTGCAGGCGTTTCGCAAAGGCGCGCATCTGCGTCATAATGCAGCCGGTTAGCCCGCCGACAAACAGCGCAAGCGGTGGAGGCGCGGTGGCATCGCCGCCATGAAAGGGGCCCTCATCCGTGGCCAGCGTAAACGCCTCTTCCATGGGCGAGGTCATCCGCACGTCCAATTCGTTGCGCATTTTTCCGGTCGCCTGACCATGGCATTCGAATGTGACAGTCAAAGGTTCCTTCGGCTGATCGACCATAAAATTTTCCTCTGCATATCAACCTGTAACGGGGCGTTCCGGCCCCTCGAAGCGATCGGTTAGCCTAGAAGGCCACCTTGTCTCCACCTTTAAGGCCCAGCATCTCGCGTGCCTCGTCGGCGCTGGCAATCTCCGCGCCTTGGTCTTCCAAAATGCGACGCACTTTCTGGACTTGTTCGGCATTCGATGCCGCCAATTTACCGCGGCTGATGAACAGCGAGTCCTCAAGGCCGACCCGAACGTTTCCACCGAGTTGCGCCGCGACCGCGGCCAAAGGCATTTGCGCGTTCCCCGCACCCAAGACCGACCATTGATACTGGTCCCCAAACAGCCGGTCGGCTGTCCGTTTCATGAACACCAAGTTATCGACCTCAGCACCAATCCCGCCCAAAATTCCCATCACAAACTGCAAAAAGATCGGTGCTTGGAAGAGCCCACGATCCACGCAGAATTTCAGATTGTAAAGATGACCCACATCGTAGCATTCATGCTCAAACTTCACCGCATGATCGCCGCCCATAGTGTCGGCCACCTCGGCGATATCGGCAAATGTATTGCGGAAGATATTGCCCTCGGACGCGCGGATATAGTCTTCCTCCCAGCCAAATTTGAAGCTCTCGTAGCGGTCGGCCAATGGATGGAACGAGAAGTTCATCGACCCCATATTGAGCGAGCACATTTCGGGCGAATACCGCACCGCAGGTGCTAAGCGTTCTGCGATAGAGGCCTTCAAGCTGCCCCCGGTGGAGATGTTCACGACCGCGTCCGTGGCCTGTTTGATACGCGGTAGAAAATGCGAAAAATCTTTCGGGTCAATCGAGGGCATGCCGGTGTCCGGGTTGCGGGCATGCAGGTGCAGGACCGCCGCCCCGGCCTCGGCCGCTGCGATCGCTTGGGCTGCGATATCCTCCTGTGTGTAGGGCAGCGCATCTGACATCGTCGGCGTGTGGATGGCCCCCGTGACCGCGCATGTGATGATGGTCTTTTGTCTTGGCATTTGATGTCTTTCAGTCGTCAATGATGGCCACGGCACGGGTAAATCCCGCCGAGGCGCCTTTGATTTTGAACGGGAAGCAGGAAACCGTGAAACCCGATGGCGGCAGCAGCTCAAGGCTCGCGAGTTTTTCAAGATGGCAATAGCCGATCTGCATGCTTGCGCGATGGCCTTCCCAGATCAGGCTTGGATCCCCGGATTGGGCGTATTTGCGCGCCGTGTGGGAAAACGGGGCGTCCCAGCTCCAGGCATCTGTACCGGTGACGCGCACCCCGCGTTCGAGCAAAAAAAGCGTGGCCTCACGCCCAATTCCGCACCCGCTATTGAGATAATCGGGCTGGCCGTATCGCGCACCGGCAGAGGTGTTGATCAGCACGATGTCCAAGGGTTGCAGATCGTGACCGATCCTCGATAGCTCGGCTTCGATATCCGCAGCCGTGGCGACGTAGCCGTCTTCGAAATGGCGAAAGTCAAGCTTTACGCCCGGGTTAAAGCACCAGTCCAAAGGCACTTCATCGATGGTGATCGCGCGTTTGCCGCCATCCATCGTGGAATGGTGGTGAAACGGCGCATCAAGATGGGTGCCGTTATGCGTCGCCACGCGTAGCCGCTCAATCGCCCACCCCTCGCCCTCGGGCAGATCATCCGCCGCCAATCCGGGAAAAAACGCCATGATTTGCGACGCAGTTTCCGCATGCGAAAAATAATCGATCTCGGGCAACATGATGGGTGGGTCGGAGGCGATGTCCGCCTCCAGCGCCACGGATATGTCAATGAATTCTCGCGGCATCTTTGCCCTTTCAAAGGAGCCCTACGGCGATTGCGGGAAAGGCGAGCACGAGGCCCAGGACCACCAACATCATCAACGCAAACGGTGCGGCACCGGCAAAGATGTCGCCCAGCGTTATGGACGGATCATCGAGCGTCGATTTGATCACATAAACGGATATCCCAAAGGGCGGCGTCAGCAATCCAATCTCAATTGCAATGACGGTCACGATGCCAAACCAAATGAGATCCACGTCAAACGGCTGTAAAACGGGCAGCATCAAGGGCACCAAGACCAGCATGATCGAAGATGAATCCAAGATCATCCCCAGCAAGATTACCGCGACCACATAGATTGCGAGGATACCCCACAGCCCAAGCTGCGCATCCGCCGCAAGCGCGCCAAAGCCGGCCGGCAACCCTGAAAACGCCAGCATCCGGGAATACATTTGCGCCGCGATGATCAAAAAGCACACCGCCGCTGTGACCAAACCGGTCTCAACCAGAACCTTTCGGAACCCCGCAAAGGACAGACGCCGTTTGACCAGACCGATCACAAGCGCGCCGATGGCACCCATCGCACCGGCCTCAACCGGTGTGAACCAGCCCAAATAAATGCCGCCCAGCACAAAGCCGATGAGGACCGCAATGGGCAGGCCTTTGGCCAACATATCGGACGCTGAAATAGCGTCGAATTCGCGCGATTGCTGCGGTTGAACGCGGTTGGGCATCAAGGTCGCCGCGGCGACGACGCCAAGCCCGAAAATCAGCGCCAGCAACAGACCTGGCCCCACGCCGGCAATGAAAAGATGACCAATGCTCTGTTCCGTCAGCACGCCATACAAAATCAGCAATAGCGATGGCGGGATAAGCATGCCCAACACGCTCGATCCGGCCACCACCCCCACAGCAAAGCGCCGCGTATAGCCGTGGCGCAGCATTTGCGGAATGGCGATTTTCGTAAAGACGGCGGCCGAGGCGATGGAAATCCCGGTGATAGCGGCAAAAACCGCGTTGGCGCCGACCGTGCCAACGCCAAGCCCGCCGCGCACACGCCGAAAAACAGCATTGGCTACGTCATAGGCATCTCGGCCCATACCCGTTTCCGAAACGATGAACCCCATCAGTACAAAAAGGGGCACGACGCCAAAGTGGTAGCTCGCAAGCGTGTCGTTGGCCGCGAGCGCCAAAAGCGTGCCAGCAAGATCGGCGGATCCGCGGATGGCCCAAACCCCGAAAAACGAACAAAGCATCAGCGCGATTGAGACGTAAAGCCCAAAGAACACCAACAGCCCCATGCCAGCGAGTGCCAGCAGACCAATTTCAAACGGGGTCATTCTGCGCCCTCATATGGCGTCGCAGGATGCGGGCGGCAAATTGGAAAACGAGTACGCCCGTCCCAACAAGGATCACGAACTTCACGGGCCATGTTGGGGCGGTAAAGTCACCGATCGCGCCGACAAAATCGTTGCGTACCCAAGATCGCTGAAACAGCGGCAGCGTGGCGTTGAAAATCACCGCGATCACCGCGATTGCGGCAAGGTCCATCGCGCTTTCGAGCCATCGCGCCGCCCTCGGGTTTGCTCGGATAATCCGGGTCAGGATGGCATCCGACCGGGTTAACCGGCCCGCACGGAGCGCCGCCGGCGCTTGCAGAAACACTATCGCCACAATCGACAAGCTGACCATTTCAGGCACACCGGGGATGGGCGAGGCAAAGATACCCCGCCCGATCACATCGGCCCCGATCAGAACCATAAGCCCCACGATCAGGACCGAGCCCAAGAGATTTAACGCTTCGGTCGCCCCATCAAGGACGCGCAGAAGCGCTTTCATTCTTGATCCCAATTGCGCAAGGGTTCCGCGCCGGCGTCGCGCATACCATTCATGTAAATCGACAGGATCTCTCTGGCCGGTCTGCCTTGTGCCTCAAGCTCGTCTGCCCAGGTCGCCGCAGCATTGTCCATGCCATCGGCCCAAGTTTGGCGCAATTCTGCGGATGCAACTGTTACGGTCGCACCTTCTGCCGCCATTGTTTCAAGTGACGTTTCAACTGCGCTGTCGAGTGCATCGAGATACCATCCACCCGCCGCATCGGCTGCGTCATGCAGCGCTTGCTGTGCTTCCGGCGGGAGGCTGTCGTACCAAATGCTGTTCGCCCCCAAAGATCCGGCAAATTGTGCGCCCAGTCCAAACCGGGTCACATAAGGCGCAACCTCGTAGAGCCTACCAGGCAGCGCGGCCGACGCAAAGACCACAACTCCGTCATAAACGCCTGTGCTTAGCTCGTTGTAATAGGTCGTCAGATTGCCAGACACCCCAACCGCACCTGTGCCTGACAGCCAATTGACCGCCGGTCCGGGCGCGGCAATACGGCGGCCGTCCAAATCGGACAGATCATTGATCGGAAAGGTCGTCATGAGCAGATAGTCATCAATCACAACCGGCGCGCCGAGATAGGTGATGTCATTGTCATCATAGGCCTGGCGCATCATCGGGTTGTTAAGGTGCAGATCATGTAAAAGATCGTAGATCTCGCGTGGGTCGTCGGTGACAAACGGCGTGTAGTAAGTCACGTTCTGGACGGCCAAGGTCGCAGGATCAAACAGGCTTTGGATGACGCCGATTTCCGCCAGGCCGAGGCTGACCGTTTCAAGCTCTTCTCCGACGCCCGCAACGGCGCCACCATATTGCTCAGAAAACGTAATCTCGTGCTCAGTGCCCTCAAGCGACGCCGTCACCTCGGGAATGAACACCTCGTTGATCATTCGAACCCAACGAAAAACGGCCGGGTGGCCAGCGACGATGGTTGCGTCGAATTGCTCTGCAATCGACGGCATCGGGGCAAGGGCAATTGCACCCGCGCAAAGTGTGTGTTTCAGCATTTCTTCCTCCCTTGAATGCAGCTGTTTTTTGCTGTGGTGGTCGTCCCGTTCTTGTTTAAGTTCTGTCCTCCGTCCGCAGATGACGCAGGCCAGCGGCGACGAACCGGATCAAGCGCTCTAGCACTGCCTCCATCTCTTCGACCGCGCCATCCTGACCGGCCAATCGTTCTGAGCGACCAGTGCGGCCCAAAATGGTAACCAGCGACCCAATCGCAAAACTGTAACCCCATGCAGCATTCGCCGCGCCGATCCCGGGCAGCGCGTCTTGGATTGCGCCAATGAATGCTGTTGCGGTGTCATCGTAATTTTCGCGCACCAATTCGACGTCGCGGCTGTTGCCAACGGCAAGCGATCCGAAGATCCGCGCATAGGCCGTGCCGCCGCCCATGTCACTCATGGGTGGCCAAAGCAGCGCGTGCAGCACGGCCTCCAAATCACCCGGCGCGCCGATATCCACCTTCGCCAGCGCCAAATGGCGGGCAGAGTTGATCAGTGCAGATCGTCGCGCGACCACTGCGGCGTAAAGCCCGGCCTTGTCGCGAAAATGATAGTGCAAAAGGCCCTGAGCGACGCCCGCCCGGACGGAGATTGCCTTCATCCCCGCACCGTCGAAACCATGCTCGGCAAAGAGATCCTCGGCCACATCCAAGATACGGGATTTGCTACTTTCCGACGTGGATTTTGGATTTTCCATGGCTTATGGAATATACTGACTGATCGTTCAGTCAATCTTTTCTTTTGACTTGCCGACCGTCTCTGCACCCAGGTCCCGCGCCCGCGCACCCCGATACCGCCACGGAACCGGGTCATATTCATAACCCGGTTGGCATGAGCGACGACCAAAAAAACGCCGAAAAAATTCACGTATGGACCCGCCTTTGAGCGGTCGCAAAGCCAGTAATTCCGACACTACGTTTTGCGCGAATGGGAGCAATGCTTCACGTCTGCAACGGCATCTATATGGCCATCATAGATGTTGTTTCCCGCTGACGATGTGCTACCTCACGCGCACGCCCGCGGGCTGTGTCGGGCATATCGCTTTGGAAGGACGTCAATAAACGGTAACGTTTGCGTATCTCATTCAAATGCTGACTATTTCCATAGACATTACTGCTCGAACCCGCGAAAATCCGACGCGTCGGCGCTGTGCAAGCAAGCAGAGGCCTCGCAAGCACTGGGCGCCGTCAGAAACTACCGGGAGAAACTGATGACGAAATTAATCACACGCCGCGCGTCGCTACAGATCGGCGCGGCGGCGTTGGCAACGCCCTTTCTTGCACGCGGTGCAACAGCACAAACAGCGCATGTCGTTGAAATGCTCAACGTGCACCCCGAGAATCCGCGCCTCCGCCAGGTGTTCTTTCCGCGCCTGATCGTGGTGGAGCCGGGCGATACGGTGAATTTCACAGCGACCGATCGCGGCCACAATTCCATGTCCGTAGACGGCATGCTGCCGGACGGGGCAGAGCCCTGGAATGGTCGCATCAATGCAGATATTGAGGTGACATTCGACGTCTCGGGCGTTTACGGCTATGTCTGCCAGCCCCATGCCACCGTTGGCATGGTCGGTGTGGTCGTCGTCAATGGCGACGACGCGCTGAGCAATCTCGAAGCGGTCCAAGGCGTGCGCCAACGTGGCGCGGCGGCAGGCATCTTTGAGGAGATCTGGGCGGAACTGGCGGAACTAGACCTGTCGGCTTGATCAATCTGTCAAAAATGGCCCGCCAAGCGAAAGCTTGGCGGGCCATTTTTATTCACGTTCAGCGCGTGAGCCTAGTTTATTCGGCCGGTTCACTGACAAACGAATCCGGCGTCGGATCCGTGGCGAACCGCGACTCTTCGGGCAGCAAGGTTCCGATGAACCACAAGACTACGATCGTGCCTACAACACCACCGATGAGCACGCCAGCAAGGGCCGCACCATAGGCCATGCGGCTGAGTATCTCGATCTGAAGGTCCGAGGACGTAGTGTTTTCATCAAACAACAGATCGCGCGATTTCAGTTTCATGACCTGTCTCCTTTAGTCGGCCGGCGCATAGCCGTGCACTTGTGCCCAAGCATACCAATCATCCACGACCGTGCCGGTCAAAAGGATGCCAATGCCACCCGTGATGGGTGTCAGCACCGCAAACCACCAGGCCCAACGGTGAATGCCTTCCATTGTGGCATTGAACCCCATCGTCCAGCGCCAGAACAAAGCCGCGCGTTCCGAGGCGGTGCCGCGGTCGACGATTTGTTCGAGCTCACGGTCGCCGCCGTAGCGGCTCACCGCGAGGATGGTGGCGCCATGCATCGCAAACAATAGCGCCGATCCATAAAGGAACGCGATGGAGAGCGCGTGGAAGGGGTTGTAAAAGAGATTGCCGTAAACCACCGAAAAGGTGGCGGTCCAATCGAGATGCGAGAAGATGCCGTAAGGCACTGCCTCAGACCAGCTTCCCATGAGCACCGGGCGGATGAGTCCCAGCACAAGAAACAGCCAGATCGCAGCGCCAAAGGCCCAAAACACGTGCTTGCCCATGCGCTGCCGACGCGCCAAATCCCAGGCCCTCGCCCAGCAGGACAACACAGAGATCAGCAAAAAGAAGCTTGCGATGAACCACAAACCGCCGTCATCCATAGGCGGGATGCTCAGCCCATAATCCGCACGCGGCGGATCGAGCGAGAAATAAAACAGATCCCGGAAGAAGACGATAATGTTGTAATTGGCCTGCTGGAGGTAGCTCACGCCAACCAACACGAACCAAAGGATACCTGTAGCCAAGCTGACCACGCCGAAGGCACCGAGATAGATCGGCCCGATCTGAGCGTTGCCAAACCAACCAAGCAGGGTGGAAAACCGCGCCGATTTGGTCCTCTCGCGCAGGTCGATATCCTCGACCATGCCCATTTCGGGCTCACCCTGGACTTGCACTTGGGTGAAGATGTTCTGATACTCAGCCATTTACGCCTCCCTCGACGTCGATCCAGAAGGGCAGGTCGACATACCAGTACCACCAATTCGCCCAGGCATCGAACCAGACCGTGCCGGAAATCAAGATACATATCGCGGACCAAAACCCGGCATTGAGCGCCAAAAACAAGCCTAGGCGGTGGATGCCCAGCGGCCCGATCGAATAGCCGATATAATCACGAAAGAACGTGTCTTCGTGGTCCGGTGTCCGGATTTCATTCCCCTTTTCGGGATTGATCGCCGACAAGATCAGTGAACCGTGCAGCGCTAAGGCCAGGCAGGTCGTGAAGAAGAACGTGATCGCGACCATATGGGCGGGATTGTAGTGAAAGTTCCCGTAAGCCCAGCCAACATTGTTCACCCAGTCCAAATGCGACCAAATCCCGTATGGAAACCCGTGGCCCCATGCCCCCATGAGCACTGGCCGAATGACAACGAGACTGGCATAGGCGAAGATGGCCACACCAAAGGCGATCGGTACGTGAAACCCGATCCCAAGTTTGCGCGAAATCTCAACCTCGCGCAGGGCCCAACTGATAAAGGCACCAAGGGCACAAATGGTGATGAGTTGCCACAAGCCCCCTTCTTGCAGAGGCGCCATGCCAAGCCCAACCTCCAGATCGGGCGGCTCAATTGAAATCAGCCAGGGGTTCCAGGTATCGCCAACGGCGGCGCCGTAGAAGATCAGGAAGGTGCCGCACACGGCAAAAAAGAAGGTCGTGACGCCAAAAAAGCCGACGTAAAATGGCCCTAGCCAGAAATCGAAAAGATCCCCCCCGATCAGCGTACCGCCGCGGATACGGTATTTTCGTTCAAACGATAACAAGGCCATCCTGGCTTTCCTTCCCTTCTAGTGCAGCCGGCCAACCGTCACTGGAACACAACTCCGCGGAGAAACGCGAGGTTGTGGTCCCCGTAGCTGGACAAGCTGATCTGTCGTCCCGTTGCCGGATCGAAGATTGATAACCGCTCACCTTCGTGGAGGCGGACGAAAAAAAGTCCGCCTGGGGCGCTGGCAACGCGCTCGCGGTCGTGGTCGATGACCACTGCGAGCATTTCGAGAATGCCACCATCGCCCGAGGCAAATGACGCGACAACAGCGCCCGTCTCATCGGTCACAACCGTTCCGGCATCCCGATCAAATGCCAGGGCAATGGCCCTTTCTTCCGTGATTTGGCCGAAATCGGTCTGGGCCTGCCCACCGCCCAGCACTTGGTGCCACGCCACCAATGCAACGATGACAAACAACCCAAACGCGATAATACGCATCGCCCGTTCGTCTAAGATTTCTGGGCGGGACCGCGTATCCTTAGGCCTAGTTTTGAGCGTGTCTTCCAACGGTAAAGCGCCCTCATGCGCGACAACGATTTGGCCTGTAGCATTCCGATGGGTGCCGCAGATTTTGCGCAACCCGACGGACAGATTGTCGCTGATAGCTAGCCAGCGTTACGCAAAACTGTCAATATTAATTTACACCCAATGTATACAAAAAATGACACTTGAAAGCGTTTGTCGTGTGATCGAATGCAATCGCAAGCAAAGGGAATGTGTTCGGCCAAGCAACACCCATTTGCCGCGACCGGCAGAGCCATCTCTTTGCGAAAAAACAACATCCGTCACAGCAGTCTATCTTTTTCGCTTTCCTGCGACCTGCTCCGCCGCCAACATCCGGCAAACGACTCGAATTGAGGGTTTTCGCATTACCAATCGAGTTTGGAAATTGTGCCCGTCCCGAGCACGCAGGGCCGCCATGGCAGCCAAAAAAATCCGCACGCTGACCGATCTGGCATTGCTGTCTGGGGCCGTGCGCCCACGGCACCGCGATCTCTCATGACGCCCAGGAAAAATCATCGCGTGCTTTGCATTGGTGAATGCATGGCCGAATTGGCGCCAACGGACCAGGCGGGCAACTTCAAACTGGGCTTTGCCGGAGATACCTACAATACCGCGTGGTACCTGGCGGGCCTCCACTCGGACCTCGAAGTTGCGTATTTCACGGCCGTAGGAGACGACGCCCTATCGGAGCAAATGTGTCGTGCCATCGAAGGGGCAGGTGTCGACATCGGCCATGTGCGTCGCGTGCCCGGCAAAACGGTTGGGCTTTACCTGATCTCGTTGGATCAAGGGGAACGGCGCTTTACCTATTGGCGCGGCCAATCGGCTGCACGAGACTTAGCGGCGAACGAGTCAGCACTTGCGCGGGCGATGCAGGGCGCCGCGCTGATATTTTTCTCTGGTATCACTTTAGCCATACTTGATCCGGCCGCACGGCAGCGCCTTTTCCGCGCCATTGCAGCCGCGCGCGCGGCAGGAAGCACCATCGCGTTCGACCCCAATTTGCGGCCTCAGCTTTGGGCAGATGCCACAGAGATGCGGTCCAGCATCATGGACGGCGCGGCGCAATGCGATATCTGCCTGCCCTCCTTTGCAGATGAGGCAGCCTGGTTCGAAGATGCCGACCCCGCCGCAACCATCGCGCGCTACGCCGGCCTGGGCGTGCCGACCGTTGTCGTGAAAAACGGCCCTGACAGGGTACATTATCGACATGACGGCGCGGACGGCATGCTGGCCGTCCCCAGGGTTGATCATGTCGTCGACACCACGGCCGCGGGAGACAGTTTCAACGCCGCGGTATTCGCTGGTTTGATGACCAACGCCCCCATGGAGACAATTTTGGGTCGGGCGTGTGAACTCTCGGGCCACGTGATCAAGGGCAAAGGCGCATTGGTACCCATTCCGCCTTCTGCGACCTTTACTCAGCGCTGAATGTAGACCGCACATGACGCGCGCCGAGCAACGCGTGCAGCCGTCGAGCCCAGGAAGTAGTCCGTGATACCGGGCTTGCGGGATCCAACGATGATCAGGTCGACCGCCTCGTCTTCGGCATAGACCACAATCTCGACACCGGGTTTGCCGGTGCGGACCGCAACCGCGATATCCTTCGCGTCCCCCGCGACGGCCTCCAACTTTTCGCGCATAACCTGCGTGAGGTGGTTTTCCGATTTCAGTGTCACGAATTCGGACACGAAGCCGGGGATATTCTCCAACACGGTCAGCAAGGTAATTTTCCCGCCGGGTTTCAGCAATTTCCGCGCCAATGTGATTTTCCCCGGAACGATGGGCTCGTGGTCAAGCGCGACGGGATCAGGATGTGGTTGGTCATCGGCGGCTCCTCGGTTTTGGCGTGGCTAAGCGTCGGCCGCGTCGCTCAAGCGTTTGGCGGTTTCAAGGTAATGGCTCGACACCAACACGCCGTTCTCACGCGACGCATTTAGGGCAGCGATACGGCGGCTGCCGGGCAGACGCGCGCCATCCTGATGTTCTATAAGAGCCAAGAGGCTCTCCATCCGCGCCGTGAAGGCATCGGGATCTGCGGGTCGCAGGATCAGAACGAATTGGCCGGCACCGCATGGCGGACCCTCGGCCGTGAAAAAGCTGTTTACATGCGGGCTGGTATTGGCGCCGGCGAAGCTTGCCGCAAGTACCTCAACCATCAGCGCAAGGGCGGTGCCTTTCGCCTCACCGATGGGCACCATCGTGCCCTCAAGCGCCGCGTCAGGGTCCGTGGTCGGCGCGCCGTCGCGGTCCAGGGCCCAACCTTCGGGAATGGGCTTGCCGGATTTTTTTGCGTGCATGACCTTGCCGCGCGCAACGCGCGACAAAGACAGGTCGATCACGAGCGGTGGGCCGTCCGCGCGCGGCGCGGCAAAGGCGATGGGATTGGTGCCAAAAACCGGTGTTTTGCTGCCCCAAGGCGCAATCGCGGCGGGCGAATTGGCCACCATCATCGCCACCAGACCTGCACGCGCGATGCGGTCAACTTGAACCGACAGCGCACCGCAATGATGCGATCGATGGATGGCAAATGCCGCTGTTCCTTGCATGCGTGCGGCATCGATGCCCCAATCGATCCCGGTATCCAACGCCGGGTAGGCAAACCCATCGCGTGCATCAATGGTTGCAGCACCCGGCCCATCCACGTTTAACTGAGCGACCGCTGCGCCATCGACTTTGCCACTGCGCAATTGGGCGACGTAGTCGTTCACTCGCGAAAAGCCGTGGCCCACCTGCCCCTCTGCTTCGGCAGCCACCAAGGCGCAGGCAACACTCGTTGCGCTCGCGGGCAGAACACCGTTGGCCGAAAACACCTGCTCCAGCAGGGTTTCGGCCTCGGTGATTGGGATCCGCGTTGTGTCGGACATCGCGGCCGATTACGCGCTGCGGTACAGCTTAGTCATCGAAAACTCCCGATGGCCAAGCGCCTCAGCGGCCGTGTGGCGGCCATTTGCGGTTCGGCGGATCATATCGATCAGCGCATCACCAGCTTCGTCGATGGTTTGGTCGCGTCGCAAGATCCCGGACACATCGACATCCACATGTTCGCCCATCGTGCGCACGGTGCGCGGATTGGCCGTGATCTTGATCACCGGTACAATCGGGTTGCCGACGACATTGCCCTGCCCGGTCGGGAAGGTGTGGATGACCGCGCCACCGGCGGCCATCAGCGTCACACATTCGGCGGCGGCGGACGAGCTGTCCATGAAGTAAAGACCATCGCCTGATTTCGGCATCTCAGCGGGTTCCAGAATATCGATGTATCGCGATGTGCGGCCGATCTTTTCCAAGTTGCCCAGGGCCTTTTCCTCGATCGTCGTCAGTCCGCCTTCGATATTACCCTTTGTCGGCTGGCTATCGCTCAGGTCATCCGTCTGGTGGGCAAAAATCACATCGTCCTGATAGGCTTTCCACATTTTGTACCATCGTGCGCCGACCTCTTCATTGATCGCCCGTTTCTGGCAGATATGTTCCGCCCCAGTAATCTCTGAGGTCTCACCAAAAAAGCCGGTAATCCCCTCAGGCAGGAGCTTGTCGTACATGTTGCCGACCGTTGGACAGGACCCCAATCCCGTCGTCGTATCGGACTCGCCGCATTTGGTGGACACCCAAAGCTCAGATATCGCACATTCCTCGCGCTGATACTCGCTCGTGAGATGCACGAATTCCTTGGCCGCCCAGGATGCCGCGCGGATGGTTTCAAAATCGCCCTTCTGCTCGATGGAAAACTCCGCCACCGGCTTGCCGGTTTCGCGGATCCCGTCGGCGATGCGTTTCGTCCAGCCCGGCTCAATGCCGATGACAACAACGGCCGCGACATTTGGATTGGCCCCAGTCCCGATCATGGTGCGGAAATGAAGCTCCAGGTCTTCGCCAAATTGCAGACGTCCATAGGCATGCGGAATGGCCATTGTCCCTTTGACATTGTTTGCCACCGCCTCGCAGGCAGCGTTGGAGATGTCATCGACCGGCAAAATCACCACGTGATTGCGGACCCCAACCCGACCGTTTTCGCGACGGAAGCCCTTGAATGTGACATTGGAATATTTCGACATTGCTTTTCCTCTCCCTGCGGCCGTGCCCGGCGGCAATACGCGGCGCGCTACCAGCGCTTGGTTTTGACGTTATGGGTGTGAACATGGCCGCCCTGCGGGATATCGGCGACGACCTTGCCGATGTCTTCCCCATATTTGATTGCCGTATCGCCGCCTTTAAGGTCGTTGAGTGCGATCTTGTGCCCGATCGGCACGTCGGCGCCGGCGGTCAGGCGAAAGGTCGAATTGTCATGCGTGATGCAGCACAGCATTTCGGTGCCAGCCGTCAGCCCTTCGACCACGACCACGCCAACATTGTCGGCCGCTTCGTGAACGAGCAAATGCGGAATTTCGTTCGGGATGGGATTTGACATGGATATCTCCGGTCTCACGCGGGTTTGAGGATGATCTTTGGGGCAGGAACGCGTCCTGCACGAATGTCGGCGAAGGCATCTGCGCCGGCGGCAAGGGGGCGCGTTTCGGCCCAATCGAGCGGGCCGAGCCGGCCGTCGAAAATCGCCGCCGCAGTGTCACGAAAATCCTGCGCGGTATAGGTATAGGTGCCCACAAAGGTGATCTCTTGCAGCGTCATGCGGCGAATATCGAGCCCGCCAGTGTCTTCGCCAAGGCCGATATGCAAGATCACCCCGCCGGGCGCAACATGGGCCGATGCGATCTGCCGGGTTGCGGCAAATCCGACCGCATCAACGACCAAGGGATATTGCCCCTGCGCGGCCGGCACGACATCGACATCGCATTGGTCCGCCAGATAGCGGCGCCGCGTCTCGTTAGGTTCGGACAAAGTGACATCGGCGATATCCATAGCTTTGAACGCCAAAGCCGCCGCAAGCCCAATTGCCCCACCGCCGATCACAAGCGCGCGTCGATCCATTTCCGGATGCAGTCCCTCAATTCCCATACGGACCGCATGCCAGCTAACCGCCAAAGGTTCGGCAAGGGCGGCCTTGGCCAACGGAACGTCATCCGGGATGGTCACCAAATTGCGCTCGGGCATCGCGATGAATTCGGCAAACGCGCCCTCCCGTGGCGGCATCGAGATGATCTGCCGACCGGGGCAGAGGTTCTCACGGCCCATCCGGCTGGCCTTACTGCTTGGGTCGGTCACCAGAGGATTGACCGTCACACGGGTTCCGTCCATCGGCCCGCCCATAACGGTCCCGGCCGCCTCGTGGCCCAGGATCAAAGGCGCGGGCCGGCGGTCATCATGACCCAAATAGGCGTGCATGTCAGAGCCGCAGATGCCAACGCTGTCGATGCGGACGAGCACCTCGCCCGGGCCAGGCTCAGGCCGCGCGACGTCACGCAATTCCAGCGTCTCGGGTCCGGTATAGACAAGCGCCTTCATTTCGCCGTGAACCCCCCGTCGAGCATCAGGATCTGCCCTGTCACATAGCGCGACGCCTCAGAGCAGAAAAAGAGGAGTGGGCCGTCAAGGTCGGCCATTTCTCCGTTGCGCCCGGTACAGGTTTGGGCGGCATTCCGGGCCGTGCGGTCCGGATCGGCAAAGACCGCCTGGGTCAGCTCGGTTTCAAAAAAGCCCGGCCCGATTGCGTTGATGTTGATGCCCGCCCCGGACCAGGCCTCAGCCATGGCGCGGGTCAGTTGCGCCACCCCGCCCTTCGAGGCGCCATAAGCGATGCCATTGGGAAAGGCGCGAAAGCTCTGCAACGAGGCGAAATTCACAATTCGGCCCCAGCCTTTCGCCTTCATTGACGGCACCAATCTTTGGCTCAGGAAAAATGGGGCGGACAGGTTGATGGCGAGCGTTGCAGTCCAGTCTTCTGCCGCGAGGCTGTCGGCCGATTGACGGGGGTTGAGCCCGGCGGCATGGACCACGATGTCCGGCGCTCCAAAAGGCGCGGCAATACGCGCGGCAAGCTCGTCGACCTCATCGGGGCGTGAAATATCGGCCGCGATGGCAGCTGTCACCTTCGGATGCTGAGTCTGCCAAGTCGCTAAGGCTTCGGCCCGGCGTGCGACACCGACGACGCAAGCACCGGCACGAGCCAGCACCCCGGCCGCGTGACGCCCTAGTCCCGAACTTGCGCCAGTCACGCAGGCGACGCGGCCGGCCAAGTCGAAAAGCTGCTGCGGGTGGCCAGTTTCAACCATCCGCGGACAGATCGAAGTTTTGGCCAGGAAAGTACTTCCGCAACCGCACATCGGCGGTGCGTGCATGGGCCTCCATACCCTCCAATCTGGCAATCCGTGCGGTCGCCTCGGCAACAGGCCTTGCGCCTTCACGCGTAGACCGCTGCCAGGTCACGATTTTCATATACTTATGCACGCTCAGCCCGCCGGTATAGCTGGCCGCCCCAGAGGTCGGCAAAACGTGGTTGGTGCCGGAGGCCTTGTCGCCAAATGCCACCGTTGTTTCCTCACCCAGAAACAAAGAGCCGTAGCAGCTCAGCCGATCAAGCCACCAATCCAAATCCTCCGCCTGCACGGTCAAATGCTCCGGCGCGTAGTCATCGGAGGTGGCCGCCATTTCTTCGCGGTCGGCACACACAATAACCTCGGCATAGTCCCGCCAAGCGGCGGTCGCATTTTCACGATTGACCTCTGGAAGGTCGTCGATGAGCTGCGGGACAAGGCGCATGACCTCTTCAGCAAGGTCGTGCCGGTCGGTGACCAGCCAAACCGGGGAATTGTAGCCATGCTCCGCCTGACCGACGAGATCAGCGGCGACAACCTCGGCATCGGCGGTCGCGTCGGCAAGGATCAGACTGTCGGTTGGCCCCGCGATCATATCGATGCCGACGCGCCCGAAAAGCATGCGCTTAGCCTCGGCCACGAATTGATTGCCTGGTCCCACAAGAATATTCGCCTTCGGCAGGTCAAAAAGACCAAACGTCATGGCAGCAACGCCCTGGACGCCGCCCATCGCCATGATCTTGTCGGCCCCGCAAATATGCGCGGCATAGACAATCGCCGGAGCGATACCGATATCAGGCCGCGGCGGTGAGCAGGCGACGATATGCTTACACCCGGCTACTTTGGCGGTGGTCACTGTCATGATCGCACTGGCGATATGGCTGTAACGCCCCCCAGGCACATAACAGCCTGCCGCATTGACGGGGATGCTCTTTTGTCCGGCGATCAACCCCGGTACAATTTCAAGGTCGATATCCTTCAGCGTCGCTTTCTGCGCCTCGGCAAATCGGCGTACATTGTCGTGGCTGAACTGAATGTCCTCTTTCAAACGTTCTGGAACGGCCGCAGCGGCCGCCTCAATCGCGGCCGGCGAAAGGATTATCTCTCCTTCGTATCTGTCGAATTTCTTGGCGTATTCCAGGGCCGCTTTGTCCCCACCGGCTTCGATGTCATCGAGGATCTCGCGCACAATGCGCTTTGTCTCGGATGCATCGCTGCGCGCGTGGAGCTTTGCTTTTTTAAGATAAACGCGGGCCATCAGTGTCACCTGTAAATATCGGGAAGAAGGGTGGTCGAGATCGCAGGGATATAAGCAATCATCAGCGTCACCATCAGCATGAACAAGACAAAGGGGATCGCGCGATAGGCAATCTTTAGGATCGATTCACCCGTGATGCCAGAGACGACGAACAGGTTTAGCCCAAGCGGCGGCGTGATGAAACCGACGCCCAGTGCCGTGATCATCATGATGCAGAACTGCACCTCGTTCATGCCGATGTTATCTGCCAATGGCTTCAAGATCGGTGCCAGGATCACGATGTTCGGCGTGGTTTCCATCACGCAACCAGCCGCGATCAGGATCAAGACCATCATGGCGATCAGCACCCACGGCTCTTCGCTCACCGAGGTTAGCGCAAAGACGAACCCCTGTGGCACGCCCAGGATTGCAAGTGCTTGGGCCAAGGGCAGCGAAAACGCGATGATCGGAAGGATCACCCCATTGACCTTGGCTGAGCTGACCAGCATTGCGGGAAAATCGCTGAGCTTCAGCGTGCCGAGGATGAACCCGATGACGATGGTGACAACGACTGCCACGGCGCCGGCCTCTGTGGGCGTGAGCCAACCGGAGAAAATGCCGTAAAAGATGATGCCGGGCACGATAAAGGCATACCAGCCCGACCTGAGCGCGGTCCACAAATTGGCCCGCCATTCCGCGGCCGTCATGATGCCGCCGCCTTCCCAAAGGTTCAGGCGGTTCATCACAATGTTAGTGCACAAGATCGAGATCAGGATCAAAATGCCCGGGATGAGCGCAGCAAGAAAGAGTGTCGAGACCGCGATCCCGAGGACCAGACCTATGATAATATAGGCGATCGAAGGCGGGATCAGGATACCGGTACACGCGCCTGCCGCGACCAAGGCACAGGCATACGGACGGGGATAGCCGCTTTCGACCAGGCGGTTGATCGTCATGCGTCCCACAGCCGCAGCGCCAGCCGCGTCCGAGCCCGAAATGGCCGCGAACATCCCGCAGACCAGGACCGTTGCCGACCCAAAGCCCCCTTTGGCCCAGCATGTCAGCGCCTCTGCGACATCGAGGAATTTCTTCGAAAGGCCAGTGCGCACGAGCACATCGCCCGTGAGGATAAAGAGCGGCACAGCCGTCAACGCGAAGTGGTCAATTCCGTGAAAGAGGCTCTCGCCGACAAGCGATAGCGGGAGAACGCCGGACATCATCAGCATCGAGATGGCTGCCACGCCAATGGCCGCCCAAACTGGCACAGCAAGTGCGACGAGCGCGACAAAGAGAATAACCGGAAGATAAAAATCCCAACCGAGTTCGACGGCCTGGTTTTGAAGTTGTTGCCACAGCATCGCCCGCCTCCTCAGTCAAACAACTTGTCGCCTTCGTACACGGGCCGGCCGTGTCGAAGATCGCGGATGTCGCGAAGAAAGGACTGCACAAGCCGGAAGACGACCAAGGAAAATCCGATGGGAACGGCGCTGAGAAACCAGACTTGGCTAATCCTGAGCCCATGCGTCACTGAGCCAAACTCGTAGGACACAAGCACGGTTTCAAAGGACCAATAGATCGCGATTACGGCGACACCGAACATCACGATATCGCCGAAGATATACAGCACCGCTTTCGCGCGGCGGCCGATATAGTTCATGACCACATCGATGCGGATATGGCCGCGTTCCTTGACCGCAGCGGCCGCACCGATCCAGGCGAGGTAGATGAAGGAATAACGCACGATCTCTTCGCCCCAAATCGACGAATAGGAGAACAGCTCGCGGCGGACGACCTCGATAAACATCGTGCCCACCAGCATCGTGTAGAACACCAACAGCGCCCATCGTTCGGCGTTCCGGTCCAGTGCTGCAAGTATATTGGCCATGACATCTCCCCTCCGGTCGCGTCATGCGGCCGGTCCAACTCCGTCAGATCGCGTGCCTGCACTATGGTCGGGCGACGCGTGCTGAGCGCCGCCCAACAGATGGCCTAGGCGTCGTGGACGTAGTAGCGTCCGGGCGTGCCGGCCGCTTCTTCCAGCCGGCTGAACGTGTCCATAGAGCCTGCCAGATCAATCTTGAATTCGTCCCAATCGCTCAGCTGGTAGCCGCCCACGGATTCCCATTCTGCAAGCTGGTCGGCGCTGAGACTGTGGAATTCCACACCATTGGCGATAAGCTCCGCCATCGCGTAGGACCGCGCCGCTGGCACCTTCGCCAGGTTCTGCGCCTGGGTGATCTCACCGGCGAATTCGATCCCTTCTTGGACATCACCAGGCAAGCTCTCGAACCATTCCAGGTTGATCGAATAAACCTGGCTGTCAGGCACGGCTTGCGTGAAGGTCACATGGCTCAGGATCTCGCCAAAACCGAAGACATGCAAGGCGCCAACCGACGGGTCGAGCGCGTCGGCCACACCTTGGCGGATTGCGGACGGCGTTTCGCCCCAAGCAACCGGCGTCGGGTTCGCACCGACCAAGCGGTAGTATTGCTGCAACATTGCCGATCCCGGAACGCGGAACTTCACACCTTCCATATCGGCTGGGGTGATGATTGCGTTGCCACCTTGCCGAACCGCCACAACGCGCGGGTCGATCACGATGTAAAAGAGTGCCTTAAAGCCCGAATCCGCGATCCGCGGATCGACCTCGGACTTCCAAGCATCCGACGACGTGAGGTTGGTGAAACGCTGGTTGGAGCCGCAGAAATACGGCAGATTGATGAGGTCAACGACGCTTGCAAACGGGGCGAAGTTGGACAGAGAATGCTGCGCGCATTGGATTGTGCCGGTTTGCACCGCTTGTGCCAGCGCACCGCCCGCGCCGAGTTGGCCGCCAGGGGCCAAACGAACATAAACCTTGCCATTGGTCATGTTCTGAATGTTCTCTTTCAGGTCGAGCTGCATGATCGGGTAACTGCGCGATGCGCCCAAGACGTAGGCTGTGGCCAATGTCATCACATGGTCTGCCGCGTTCTCACGCTCCCGCTCTTCTTGGGCGGTTTGCGCAACCGCGGCATCCGACCACAAAACGCCCGCCGCGCCCGCGACCATCGCCGCGGTAAAGCCGCCCGTTGCGGACAGTTTTAAGAAATTGCGCCGCTCGGCCGAAGCAAGCTCGGAACCTTGGTGCTTTTTGTCCATCTCTCAACCTCCCTGAGATGTTCTGTTTAATCTTCCGCGTCGTGCTGTTGCGCCTGCGCTTCGCGCCGCAAAACATCTGCGACAAACGCGATTGAGGCGCAAAATAGCAGGACCATTTCCGCAACATTGCCTAACGGTGCTGCACCGCTGACGGAGCCAATCGCGACATTGACGACAAAACCCACAAGCAAAACTGCGGCGATCACCAAGCCCATAATCTCCTCCCACGACCTCGGATAATCGCCCTCTGTGTAAGCGCTTACATTCACTGATGCAAGCGCTTACATCGAATGCTAGAAATTATTGCCGAAATCCTTAATAACAAAGCTGGTAACGAGCTTGGGACAGACGATGCCAGAACGCGGCACCAATGACATCGTACGCAGCGGCGCCCCGACGTTAGAAGATGTCGCAGAGCAGGCCGGCGTGTCTACGGCGACCGTATCGCGGTGCCTGAACATGCCTGACCGGGTGACGAAATCCACCCGCGAACGGGTTTTGGCGGCGGTAAAAGAACTTGGCTATGCGCCCAATTTCGGCGCCCAAGCCCTGGCCGCAAAACGCACAAATACGTTCGGCGCGATCGTTCCAACCATGGAAAACGCAATCTTCGCCCGCGGGTTGCAGGCATTCCAAGAAGAACTGGGCCGACATGGCGTCACGCTATTGGTGGCCAGCGCGTCGTACAGCCCGGAACTTGAAGAAAACCAGATCAGGACACTCGTTGCCCGTGGCGCAGACGCGCTTTTGCTCATTGGTCATGACCGTGATCCACAGATTTACCGGTTCCTGGAAACACGCGGCATCTCGTTTGTCGTGTCTTGGGTCTATGATCCTGATGCCCCCCATTTTTCAATCGGGTTTGACAACCGCGCCGCGATGCGTCGCCTGACCGAGAAGGTACTCGGGTTGGGCCATAAGGAAATCGGCTTCATCTCGGCACCGCGTGATGGCAATGACCGCGCGCGGGCCCGCTATGATGGTGCGGCAGATGCCGTGCGCGCGGTCGGACTGTCTGCCGCGACACTGAAGGTGATCGAGACGCCCTATTCGATCGCAAATGGCGGAGATGCCTTCGAAGAACTGGTGCAGGAAACGGGGGTAACCGCGGTGCTTTGTGGGAACGACGTTTTGGCGGCAGGTGCCTTAAAACGCGCCGCCTCTATGTCAATTTGCGTGCCCAAGGACGTTTCGGTGACGGGTTTTGACGACATTGAAATTGCCGATATCGTGACCCCGGGCCTGACCACGATCCACGTTCCGCATCGGGAAATGGGGCGCCGGTCCGCGCAAGCCCTGATCGCGATGCGCAACGGCACCGCCGTGGGCCACAGCGTCGAGCTGAAGGCCGAGATCAAATGGCGCAGCACGCTTGGACCGGTTCAGCCGCAGCAAAGCTAAGCCCGGGCAGGTTATGCGTTCTGCCCTTTCGCCGAGTTGCGCGGCACGATACCATCGCGGCCCAACGACATCTGAAGATGCAGGCCGCCGATCTTGTCGCAAAACTTCAACGTTCTGGTCATCGGGCAAGCCGGCCGTTTGCAATACCAAGCGGCCTTATTCTGCGCGTCGCTGCGCCGATTTTCGCCATCTTTTTCGGGTCGCCTTTTTGTGGCCGAACCGCAGCCAGGGCCACTTTGGCCGAAGGATCCCAGGATAAACGATACCGGCATCCGGGCGGTTCTAGACCGCCTAAGCGCGGAGATTTTACCGTTTGAAAACCGCAGTTTCGGGCACGCTTACCCGTATGGCAACAAGATCGAAGCGCTGGCTGCATTACCGCCGGAGCCATTTGTGTTCTTTGACAGCGACACCTTGATCACCGGCGAATTGCAAGACGTCCCATTTGATTTCGCTAAACCGTCAGCCTCGCTCCGGCGGGAAGGAACTTGGCCCAAGATTGAGCTCTACGGTCCGGGGTATTCGGAAATATGGGGGGCGCTTTACGACAAATTCGGGTTGGATTTTCAATCTTCGCTCGATTTGAGCTATCCCGACGAATATTGGCAGCGGTATTTGTACTTTAACGCCGGCTACTATTTTTATGAAAATCCAAAGAAATTTTTCGATAAATTCTTGGAATTCGCCGTTGCGATCCGCGATGATCCGCCGTCGGAGCTTGTGTGCCAATCGCTCAACCCTTGGTTGGATCAGGTCGCTCTGCCCCTGGTCATCCATGCGTTGGGCGGCGGGCGGGACTGCCTGGCCCCGGGCTGGCTTGACGGCTCAGTGTCGTGCCACTACCGGAACATGTCGTTGCTTTACGCAAGGGAAAGTGACGAGGTCGTCGCCGCGCTTGAAGACGTCGCTGGGCCCAATTGGCTGAAAAAGGTCCTGAAATCGGATGAGCCGATGCGACGCATGGTCTATCAAGGCAAAGGCACAAAGGCGCGCGCCCTGTTTGACCAGAACGCATTGCCCCGACGCGAACAATCGATCAGGAACACACTTAAACGCGAAAAACTCTGGCTGCGATGACGTTTAGGGGGAATTGTTCAAGTCGCGCGCAGCGGATCGAAACCCTGGGCGGCTAGCTCGCGCTTGCCGGCTCATCCTTGCGGTCAGAATAGATCAGCAGTGGCGCCTTGTCAGAATTAACAGCCTCTTCGTTGACGACGACCTCATCAACGTTTTCGGTACCTGGCAGATCGAACATCGTCTCCAGCAGGATGTCTTCCATGATGGACCGCAAGCCGCGCGCGCCCGTCTTGCGTTCGATCGCACGGTTGGCAATCGCGGTGAGCGCATCGTCGGTGAAGGTCAGCTTTGCATCTTCAAGTTCAAAGAGCCGTTGATATTGCTTCACCAAGGCGTTCTTGGGGGCTGTAAGGATTGTCACAAGGGCATCTTCATCCAAATCCTGAAGCGTCGCGATCACCGGCAAACGGCCCACAAATTCGGGGATCAAACCGAATTTCAACAGGTCCTCAGGCTCAAGCTCGGTAAACAACTCCCCCACGCCGCGGGCATCGGGGTCTTTGACGTCGGCACCAAAGCCCATCGCCGAGCCTTTGCCGCGCTGCGCAATGATCTTTTCAAGACCCGCGAACGCGCCACCGCAAATGAACAGGATATTGGTTGTATCGACCTGAAGAAATTCCTGCTGCGGATGCTTGCGCCCACCTTGCGGCGGTACGGACGCAACGGTGCCTTCCATGATCTTCAACAGCGCCTGTTGCACGCCTTCGCCCGAGACGTCCCGCGTGATCGACGGATTGTCGGATTTGCGGGTGATCTTGTCGACCTCGTCGATATAGACGATGCCGCGCTGCGCTCGATCGACATTGTATTCCGAGGCCTGAAGCAGTTTGAGGATGATATTCTCGACATCCTCACCGACATAACCAGCCTCGGTCAGCGTCGTCGCGTCGGCCATCGTAAAGGGCACATCCAAAATGCGTGCCAGCGTCTGCGCGAGCAACGTCTTGCCGCAGCCGGTTGGTCCGATCAGCAAAATGTTGGACTTCGCCAGCTCTATGTCCGACTTTCCGGCCTGGTTCAGCCGTTTGTAGTGATTGTGCACGGCAACCGACAGCACGCGCTTGGCATGGGCCTGACCAATGACGTAATCGTCCAACACGTCGCAGATCTCCCGCGGCGTCGGCACCCCATCGGAGGATTTGAGACCGGTGGATTTGGTCTCTTCCCGGATGATGTCCATGCATAGCTCGACACATTCGTCACAGATGAAGACGGTCGGCCCCGCAATCAGCTTCCGCACTTCATGCTGGCTTTTGCCGCAAAACGAGCAGTACAGCGTGTTTTTGGAATCTCCGCCCGACGAATTTGCCATATTCACTACCTCAAGGTCTTATCAGACTATTGCAGTCTGCGAATGCCGACCCCCCTGCCGTGCTTTTCCGCAGCCTAGTGCAGCGCAAGGCCGGTCACAATCGCAAAATTCAACGCCGATGACCGCACGCACCCCCGTCGCGCTAGCTTGCCGCATCGCCGACCGCATCGCGGTTTTCGACAATTTCATCAATAAGTCCCCAGGCCTTAGCCTCTTCGGGATCCATGAAATTGTCGCGCTCCAAACCGTCGATTACTGTTTCCAGCTTTTGTCCGGTATGTTTCACGTAAATTTCATTGAGCCTGGTTTTCAGTTTTTGGGTCTCAGCAGCGTGAATCATGATGTCGGTGGCTTGGCCCTGGTACCCGCCTGAGGGCTGATGCACCATGATCCGACTATTGGGCAGCGAAAAGCGCATTCCAGGCTCTCCCGCCGCCAATAACAGCGAGCCCATCGACGCCGCTTGGCCCACCACCAGCGTCGAAATCTTGGGCTTGATGTATTGCATCGTGTCGTAAATCGACAATCCGCTGGTAACCAATCCGCCAGGGCTGTTGATATACATCGAGATTTCTTTGGAGGGGTTTTCCGCCTCCAAGTGCAAAAGCTGCGCCACGATCAGCGAGCTCACTCCGTCATGGACGGGACCCGATAGAAAAACGATCCGCTCCTTCAAAAGGCGCGAAAAAATGTCATAGGCGCGTTCACCGCGGCTGGTTTGTTCGACCACCATGGGAACGAGCGTATTCATGTATGTGTGATAGGGGTCAGTCATCTCACCTGCCTGCGGCCTTGTGTTGGATCGCGTAACTCTTAGGGGTGTGCCCAGGGGCCTGCAAGGGCGTACCGCCATAAGCCGCCACGGCACCATAAGGCGCCGTGGGTTATCAACGCGTGAAGTGGCGCCCCATTGGCAATTTACAAGGGGCTGGTCCGCAAATGGGCGAGAATTCAGGCTGGCCGTTCGACATGGCAAGGCTGGCGACGCGCAGAATTGCGGTTAGGCGTTTGACATCGCGGCGTCCTATTGACCGTGTCGCCCAAGCCTGATTTGGCAAGAGCGACCATTGATGGTTCACGCATCACGCATGATCAACGACGGCGCAACCGAGCGGTCCTTGTGCCCGCATAACTGTCAGGAGAACTTGTGACCGGGACGCAATCGGATATCCCCTTTTTGCCACTTCGCCGCCGGACTTGGCCCGGACTTGGTGTTGTGTGGCATATGTGCAAAGCATGGTTTGAATGAGCGTTACAATGCAGCGCATGGCGTGTCCAACCAATCGGTGCAGCAGACCATGTACCGCGCCTAAATGTGCCGTCTCAACCGCAAGCCGGTGCGCAACCAACCCGCCTCAGATGTCATGAGCGATGCCGTCGAAACGCTGATCAATCTCCTCCGCGTCGAGCAATTGGACGACAATTTGTTTCGGGGCACCGGTGCGGGCGGTGAAACGGCGCGGCGGATATTTGGCGGGCAGGTTGTGGCTCAGGCCTTGGCAGCAGCATGCCAAACCGTGCCGGGTGACCGCGCCGCGCATTCGCTTCACGCATATTTCATGCGCCCTGGCGATCCGAGCCGACCCGTGATCTACGAAGTCGATCGGGCGCGGGATGGAGGCTCGTTTACCACGCGCCGCGTCGTGGCCATTCAAGGCGGCCAGCAAATCCTGAACCTATCGACGAGCTTTCACATCGATGAGCCGGGGCTGGCCCACCAGCACCATATGACCGACGCGCCACCGCCGGATGGTCTGGCCCCGCGCGAGGCGTTCAAGGCCGCGTTGGCCGAACGGGCAGCCCCCGAACGTCGCGCAGACATTTTGCGGCCCTCCGCGATCGAGATAAGGCCCATCGACCCGGTTGACTATATCGATCCCGACCCGGTGTCAGACCGACACGCTGCTTGGATCCGCCTTGCGCGCGACCCAGGCCCGCTGGCGCCCTGGCAAGAACGGGCGGTTTTGGCTTACGCCTCTGACATGATGCTCCTGTGGTCGGCGCTCCGTCCCCATGGCGAAAGTGGGTATAGCGGGCGTGTGATGACAGCCAGCCTCGACCATGCTGTCTGGTTCCACACGCTGCCCCATTTTTCCGATTGGCACCTTTACGTTATGGAAAGCCCCTGGACCAGCGGTGCGCGCGCGTTGACGCGCGGACAGATCTTTAACCTATCTGGGGGCCTTGTCGCATCGGTGGCACAAGAAGGGTTGATCCGGCCAATCAAGTAATTGGCGAAAACTGCGACTTGGCCTTTGATCATAGCTGCGCCATGTTGCCGGCGGGAGGCTGTAATGACCGAGGTTGTAGTCACCGAAATCATTGGCGCTGTGGGGCTGATTGCGCTCCAGAATCCACCGGTCAATGCAGCCGGCGCGGCACTTCGCGCGGGTCTCGTTGCGGCCATCGAGACCTTGGAATGCGACCCCGATATCCGTGCCATTGCGCTTTACGGCGTTGGTCGCAGTTTCATCGCCGGCGCCGATATCAAGGAATTTGGGAAGCCGCCGTCAGAGCCGCTCCTGCCGGATGTTTGCAACCGCCTCGAGGCCAGCACTAAGCCCAGCGTGGCGGTGCTGCATGGTGCGGCCTTGGGTGGTGGGCTTGAGGTTGCGATCTCTGCACATGCGCGGGTGGCGCTGCCGGGTGTCCAGCTTGGCTTTCCGGAGGTCACATTAGGTATTATTCCCGGCGCCGGCGGCACACAGCGCGCACCAAGACTGATCGGCATTCCAGCCGCGCTGGACCTAATCACAACCGGCAGACGGATCGGCCCTGAAGAGGCGCTGTCACTTGGCTTGATCGACCGTATCGAAACCGGCGCGCCACGCGAGGTCGCATTGACCCAAGCAAGGGCCGTTTTGGCCGGGGACCTGCCCAGACGGGTCACCGGCGCGCTGTCTGTCGCGCAAGACGGCAACGGCTTGGCGGCCGCTCGGGCGAAGCTCTCCAATACCAAGGGGGTCACGGCCCCGTTGCGCGCGATCGACGCCGTAGCGGCGAGCACGGGGCCAATGGCAGAGGGGCTGGCCAAGGAACGGGCCATCTTCAACGACTGCCTCAACACACCGGAACGGGCTGGGCTTGTTCATGCCTTCTTTGCCGAGCGAGCCGCCGGCAAGGTCCCAACAGGCGCCAAATCCAGGAACGTCGCCCATATCGGCGTTATCGGCGCAGGCACGATGGGCAGCGGCATCGCCACGGCCTGCTTGATGGCCGGCTTCGCCGTGACGGTCGTCGAAAAGGATCAAACGGTCCTGACCAAAGGCCAAAAGGCAATTGGCCGCAATCTCGACGGCGCGGTCAAGCGCGGCAAAGTTTCAGCCGCAGCGCGCGCCGATATCCAATTAACCGGCGCTGCCGACATCGGCGCGATTGGCAAAGCCGATCTGGTGATTGAGGCTGTTTTCGAAGAAATGGACGTCAAGAAAACCGTTCTCAAAGAGATCGAAGGCAGCTGCCCGAGCGCCATCTTGGCCACGAATACCTCGTATCTCGACATCAACGAGATGGCGCGCGCGCTCAATGCGCCTGAGCGTCTAATCGGGCTGCATTTCTTCTCTCCTGCACATATCATGCGGCTTTTGGAAGTCGTGGTGGCAGATCGGACGTCTCCGGAGGCCATCGCGACGGCCTTTGCCCTTGCCAAAAAGCTCAGGAAAGTTGCCGTAGCATCGCAGGTCGGTGAAGGTTTCATTGGCAACCGGATCATGTCCGCCTACCGCAAAGCGGCGGATTTTATGTTGCTTGACGGCGCCTCCGTCAGCCAGATCGACGCAGCCATTCGGGGCTTTGGCTTTGCCATGGGACCGTTTGAAATGGCCGACCTTGCCGGTCTGGATATCTCTTGGGCCGCGCGAAAAAGGCTCGCCGCGACCCGCGATCCGGCGCACCGATACCACGGGGATTTGGGCGATGCGCTTTGTTCAGCGGGCGCAATGGGACGCAAGGCCGCGCTTGGCTATTATGATTATGCCAGCGACGCACCGAAGGAGAACCCAAAATTACCGGACATGCTGGCCGATATTCGCCACGCCCAAAAGATCACCCCGCGCCCTTATTCCAACGACGAGATCATTGCGCGTTACACCACCGCGATGATCGCCGAGGCGGCCCGGGTATTAGCCGATGGCATTGCGGCGCGGCCTATCGATATCGATGCGGTGTTTCTGTTTGGCTATGGCTTCCCGCGCTGGCGCGGCGGTCCGATGTTCTTTGCCGATACGTTGGGGCCCGCCAGCCTCGTTGCGCACCTAACGCAACTGCAAACGGAAGATCGCCATTTTTGGGCGACCCCACCGCTTCTGGCACAATTGGTGCGCGACAATAGGCAGTTTATGCACCTAAATTCGGAGGCTTAAATGGATCTCGGATTTTCACCTGATGAGGCCGCGTTTCAAGCGGAGGTGCGCACCTTTATCGCCGAAAATCTGCCCGCTGAATTATCTGACAAAGTGCGCCGAGGCGCCACGCTTGCCAAAGAGGATTACGACACCTGGCACAGCATTCTGGCCGCTCGTGGCTGGCTTGCCGGTGGCTGGCCGCGCGCGTTTGGAGGCCAATCCTGGTCGACGGTCAAGGCGCATATTTTTGAGGAGGAAACCGCGCTCGCCTTTGCCCCGCGCATTGTCCCCTTTGGCGTCAAAATGCTGGGTCCTGTCTTGATCAAGTTCGGGAACGCCGCACAACATCAACATTATTTGCCGCGGATATTGGACGGATCGGATTGGTGGTGCCAAGGATATTCCGAACCCGGCGCTGGCAGCGATTTGGCGAGCCTGAAGACACGCGCCGAACGCGACGGCGCGGACTATGTCGTGAACGGCCAAAAAACGTGGACAACGCTCGGCCAATTCGCCAATCGGATCTTCTGTCTGGTCCGGACAAGCACGCAAGGCAAACCGCAGGAAGGGATTTCTTTCCTGCTGATCGATTTGGACACGCCCGGGATCGATATGCGACCGATCCAGTTGATCGAAGGCGGGCATGAAGTCAACGAGGTGTTCTTTTCCGATGTGCGGGTGCCGGTCGAAAGCCTGGTCGGCGTAGAAAACCAGGGTTGGACCATCGCCAAGTACCTCTTGGGCCATGAACGCACCAACCTTGCCATGACCGGGCTTTCGGGCGCGGCACTCAACCGGCTGAAAGGGCTCGCGCACGAAATGCGCCGCGGCGGGCGCCCCTTGGCCGAAGACCCGCATTTCAGCCGCGAGCTCGCCGTCGTTGAGGCCGAACTTGTCGCGCTGCGTATTTCAAATCTGAGGATGTTGGCCGGCGGCGGGGCGCCGATGGCCGAGGCGGCTATGCTCAAGATCAAGGGCACGACGATCCGGCAAAAGATCAGCGCCTTGTCACGCCAAGCGCTCGGAGCGGCGGCCGCGGCAATCCCACCGGAGAATTTCAGCGACAATCTGCGCCTTGTTCCAGATGGGTCCGAACACGAAGCGGCGGCGTACTTCAACACGCGCAAGGTGTCGATCTACGGCGGCTCAAACGAAATCCAACGCAACATCCTGGCAAAAGGACTATTCGGCTAATGGATTTCGCAGTTTCGGATGAGCGGCGGTTGCTGGGCGACAGTCTGACGCGACTACTGTCTGAAAAATGCGCCTTCGAGACGCGGACTGCAATGGCCTATGCCGCACCCTGGCATAGCCCGCACCTGTGGGACGCGTTGGCCGAACTCGGGTTATTCCATGCCTTTTTGTCGGACGATCATGGCGGTGTCGGCGGATCAGGCTTTGACATTATGACGATCTTTGAACCGCTTGGCCATGCGCTCTGCCCGGAGCCGCTTTTGGGTCAGCTGATGGGATTGCAGCTTTTGGCCGCTGCCGGCGCGGATTGCGATGCTGCATTGAATGGCACGACCCGGCTTGCCCTGGCCGTTGACGAAGCAGGGTCCGCTTGGGAACTTGATCGTATCTCGACCCGCGCGGAGCAGCAGGGCATGTCCTGGACGCTCACCGGACGGAAATCGATGATCTATGGCGGGCCCGCGGCGACAGATATCTTTGTTGCAGCGGGCATAGAGGATCAGATTGGTCTGTTTCACATCGATAGCGCGGCAGGTGCGCGTCACGATATCGGCCTGATCGATGGCGGTGGCGCGTCGGAAATGTTGCTGGACGCAACGCCCGCCAGGCTGCTCCTCCACAATGCAGCCGACGCGATAGAAAATGCGCTCGATTGGGGGCGGCTTGCGCTCGCAGCCGAGGCACTCGGTGCGATGACGGCAGCTTTTGATCTGCTGATTGATCTGTTGAAGACGCGCCAGCAATTCGGCCGCCCGATTGGGCAATTCCAAGCGCTCCAGCACCGCGTGGTCGACCTTAAGGTCGAGATGGAACAGGTCCGGTCCATCACGATCGCAGCCGCAGCGGCGATGGGCACCCGTGAACAAAGTCGCACGGTTGCGCAAATGAAGGCGCTCATAGGCCAAACGGCGCACCTGATCGCGCAGGAGACGATCCAGATGCAGGGCGGCATCGCGATGACATGGGAATATCCCGCGTCTCATTATGCCAAAAGGCTCACCATGATCGATCATCAATTGGGCGACAGTGCCTTTCACCTCGCGCGTCTGACGGCATCGGGCGGGCCGGGCTAAGGGCTCGTACATGCAACCGCGCGGCGTCGTCGCCTTGCCTTAACGCGAACGCGCCTCAGAACGGCCTCGATACGGTGACTTGGGAGCAATAGGCCCTCAAGCGTGCCTATGGGGCAACCTACATCCATCAACCCACGCCAACGCCAGACCCTGCGACCGGCCGCGAAAGCGGCCCGGGGTGACGAGGTGCCTCCCCTGGGAGGCCCGAGGAGCCCCGACTACCCTGCAAGCGCCGCACATCCCCGCGCGGCGAAATCGGGCACTAACGCCCCAAGCTCCGCCGCGCGCGCCGGATCCGATGCATTTCCGTCGAGGCCGCGCCGCTTTACGCCTTGCAAAATCGCGGCCATTCGAAAGAAAGAAAACGCGAGATACGCGCCAAAATCCGTTGGCACATCCTGCCGCATGCGCGCACAATAATTTTCGACAAATTCTGCATCACTCGGCAGGCCAAGCGCGGCCCGATCCACGCCTTCAAGCCCACGCCCGATCCCGCCGGGCGGCATCTGCCATTGCATGATGACACCGGCGAGGTCAGCCATCGGGTGGCCCAGGGTCGACAGCTCCCAGTCGAGTACTGCCGCGCAGCCTCCATGCAACCCAAAGATCAGATTGTCCAAGCGGAAGTCGCCATGAACGAGTGTGGTGCGCCCATCGTCTTGCGGGCCATTTCGCGCCAGCGCGGCGATCAACGCGTCCATATCCGGAACGGGTTCGGTCTCGGTCGCGCGATATTGTTTGGTCCAGCGCGCGATCTGCCGCCCAAAGTAGTCCCCATACGGTCCGTAATCACGCAATCCCGTGGCGTCCAAATCAACCTTGTGGATGGCCGCTAACGTATCCGCCATGGCGTTTGCGATCCGCCTTCGCGCAGCGGGGTCTAGGTCCGGCAGGCGTGGGTCATCATAACTCCGCCCCTCGACGTGGCTCATCAGATAAAAGACCGATCCGATGACGTGATCGTCCTCGCAAAGCGCGATCATCCGCGGCACGGGCACATCCGTTCCCGCCAAGGCCTGTTGCACGCGAAACTCCCGCTCCACCGCATGGGCCGATTTCAAAAGCTGGCCCGGTGGTTTTCGGCGCAGCACGCAAGCCCCTGACGGGTATCGCAAAAGATAGGTCGGGTTTGACTGCCCAGTTGCAAATTTTTGCGCCGTTATTGGCCCCTGAAAACCTGGGACATTGCCGCCCATCCAAGCCGCCAATGCCTCCAGATCAAGGCTCATGGTGCGTTGGAATACTTGCGCAGCTCCGCCCGGGCGACCTGACGGCGATGCACCGCATCGGGACCATCGGCCAGCCTGAGCGTCCGAAGCCGCGTCCACATTGCACCCAACGGGAAATCCTGGCTGAGACCAGAAGCGCCGTGCATCTGCATCGCCTCATCCACCACCTTCAGTGCCATCAACGGCGCCACGACCTTGATCTGACTGATCCAAGGTGCGGCTGCGCGGTTGCCGGCATGGTCCATCATCCAGGCCGCCTTCAAGCACAACAGACGCGCCATTTCGATCTCCATCCGGGCATTGGCGATGATGTCGTGATTTGCACCCAAATCCGCCAGCCGCTTGCCGAAGGCCTCGCGCGTCAAGGCGCGTTTACACATCAGCTCCAGCGCGTATTCCGCCTGCCCTATGGCGCGCATGCAATGGTGGATACGGCCCGGTCCCAACCGTCCTTGCGCGACCTCAAAACCACGGCCCTCACCCAAGATAACGCCCGTTGCCGGCACCCGCACATCGGTAAATCGAATATGCATGTGTCCGTGCGGGGCGTCGTCGGTATGCATGACCTGCATGGGTCGCAAAACCTCGATCCCTGGCGCGTCAGAGGGCATCAGGAACATCGTATGGCGGCGATGCTTGTCTGCGTCGGCATCCGTGCAAGCCAAGGTGATATAGAGCTTACATCGCGGATCGCCGGCGCCTGAAATCCAATGTTTTTCGCCATTGAGAATGTAGTCGTTACCGTCCCGCCGCGCTTCGAGCGCGATATTCACGGCATCCGAGGACGCGACATTCGGTTCGGTCATGACATAGGCGGACCGGATGCGGCCGTCCAGCAGTTCGGGCAGCCATGGCGCGGATTGCTCCGCGGTGCACATGCGCTCAAGCACTTCCATGTTTCCGGTATCGGGCGCGTTGCAATTGAAGACTTCCGCCGCCAGGCCCACCTTGCCCATTTCTTCGGCAAGATAGGCGTATTCAACGGTGTTGAGGCCATAGCCACGTTCGCTATCGGTCAGCCAAAAATTCCACAGCCCCCGTTCCTTGGCCTTGGTCTTGAGGCCTTCGAGGATCTCGTCCTGCCGTGCGGTGCGCTGAAATCGGTCGCCGGAGGGGTGCCGGCCCACCTCGGCCTCGTATTCTGCATCGAGCGGCGCGATCTCGTCCATGACCATGGCGCGCACCTTTTCGATCAAGGGACGCACGCGGTCGGACATGCCTAGCTCCATGCTGCCGCCTCTTGGGCTTGACTGGCCCATTGGGTCAAGGCTGCGTTGTATTCACCCGTGATCCGGTCAATCAGCGCGCGGGCCGGCACCACCCGATCGACGGCCCCGATACCCTGCCCTGAGCCCCATATTTCTTTCCACGCTTTGGGCGTGGCAGATCCGTCCTCAAAACTCATCGAAGAGGCATCGGCGGTTTCAAGATTGTCAGGATCAAGCCCCGCCCGGCTGATCGACGGTTTGAGGTAATTGCCGGACACCCCGGTAAAGAGAGACGATGTCACGATATCTTCCGCGCCGCCATCGACGATCATCTGCTTATACGCGTCATCCGCGCGCGCTTCCTCAGTGGCAATAAACGGCGATCCGATATAGCCCAGATCGGCGCCGGCAACGCGCGCCGCCAAGAGCGCATTGCCATTGGCGATCGAGCCCGACAGCAGCACCGGACCGTCAAACCAGCTCCGGATTTCCTGTAACAGCGCGAACGGGTGTTGCTGCCCTGCATGACCGCCGGCACCCGCACTGACCGCGATCAGGCCGTCTGCACCTTTTTCGATCGCCTTGCGCGCGAAGGTGTTGTTGATGATATCATGGAGCGCGATGCCGCCACAGGAATGCGCGGCCTCGTTGACTTCGACCCGCGCACCAAGCGAGGTGATCCAAATCGGGACCTTCCAGCGCGCACAAATGTCCAAATCGCGCGCCAGCCGCTTGTTCGAGCGATGCACAATCTGATTGACCGCAAAGGGTGCAGCCGGTCGGTCCGGGTTGGCCTGGTTATGTGCGTCCAGCGCCTCGGTGATCTTTTTCAGCCACGCTTCGAGCTGCGGCGGTTCGCCATCTGCCTCGCGGGCGTTCAGCGCCGGAAACGAGCCCACAATCCCAGCTTTGCATTGCGCAATGACCAGGTCAGGGTTGGAGATAATAAAAAGCGGCGCAGCCACTGCCGGGATGCGTAGGCCGCTGAGTGCCTTGGGCAGCGCGATATTCGTTCGATTAAGAGCCATTGGTTCCTCCGCCCTGGGAGCCTAGGGCGCACGTGCCACAACAACAAGACATCAGAGCGCCGAATTCCGGTTGCATTTGCACAAGCGCCCGCCATGATCGCGCGCCATGAACATCCATCGGATCAAAACGGCCCCAATTGACGGTCAAAAACCCGGCACATCGGGCCTTCGCAAACAGACACACGTCTTCCAAAGCCGCCATTTCCTGGAAAACTACGTCCAAGCCATCTGGACTGGCATCGGCGGCGCGCAAGGCGCAACGCTGGTTCTGGGCGGAGATGGTCGATATTTCAACGACCGTGCGGCGCAAGTCATCTTGCGCATGG
Organism: Pseudomonadota bacterium; assembly: GCA_039183205.1. GTDB lineage: Bacteria > Pseudomonadota > Alphaproteobacteria > Rhodobacterales > Rhodobacteraceae > HKCCE3408. The sequence goes on from JBCDBR010000011.1 coordinate 64,932, forward strand.
CCGCAGCAGAGGGGGTGGCCAAAATCATCGTGGGCCAAAATGCCCTTTTGTCGACACCTGCGGCCTCTCATCTGATCCGTTTGCGCGGTGCCGATGGCGGTCTGATCTTGTCGGCAAGTCACAATCCAGGTGGACCGGATGGCGATTTTGGATTGAAGTACAATGGGTCCAATGGCGGCCCTGCGCCCGAAGCCGTGACCGAGAAAATCTACGCCGCAACGCAAAGCATCACGGAATACAGTATCTTGGACGCGCAGGATGTTGATCTCAGCCGCATCGACATTCAACACCTCGGCGCAATGGAAATCGAAGTCGTCGATCCGGTGGCCGACTATGCTGATTTGATGGCGCAGCTGTTTGATTTCGACGCAATTGGCGCGATGTTTGGCTCTGGTTTTCGGATGTGTTTCGATGCGATGCATGCGGTCACTGGCCCTTACGCGCTTGAGATCTTTGAACGCCGGCTGGGCGCGGCACATGGCAGTGTCATCAACGGTGTGCCACGCGCTGATTTTGCCGGCGGCCATCCTGACCCCAACCCGATTTGGGCGACGGAATTAATGGGCATCATGTTTGCCGATGATGCGCCGGATTTCGGCGCGGCATCCGATGGCGATGGTGACCGCAACATGATCTTAGGCAAGAATATTTACGTCACGCCGTCCGACAGTCTGGCCGCCTTGGCGGCAAATGCGACCGCAGCGCCGGCCTATGCGGGCGGGCTGAAGGGGCTTGCGCGGTCCATGCCGACCTCTGGCGCTGTCGACCGCGTCGCAAGCGCGATGGGCGTCAAATGTTATGAAACACCAACCGGCTGGAAGTTTTTCGGCAACCTTCTTGATGATGGCCGGATCACGCTGTGCGGCGAAGAGAGCGCGGGCACCTCGTCGGACCATGTGCGCGAAAAGGACGGTCTTTGGGCCGTCTTGTTGTGGCTGAACATCCTGGCGGTTCGCAAAGAGCCTGTCGCAGACCTGATGATCGCACATTGGGAGACGTTTGGGCGCAACTACTACACCCGCCACGATTACGAAGCGGTCGATAGCGCCATTGCCGAGGCCATGGTCGCTGATTTGCGGGCGTCGCTGGCCGAACTGCCCGGCCAGCGCGCCGGACCGCTGACCGTTGAGGCGGCGGATGAGTTTTCCTATCACGATCCGATCGATGGATCGGTGTCCACAGGTCAGGGATTGCGGTTCGTAGTGTCGGGCGGCGGGCGAATTGTCGTGCGGTTGTCCGGGACCGGGACCGTTGGCGCCACGATCCGGGTTTACCTCGAACGCCTGGAGACCGATCCGACGAAACTACAGGAAGACCCGCAGGTCGCATTGGCCCCGATCATCGCGGCGGCCGAAGCCATCACGGGCCTTAAGGCGTGGACCGGGCGGGCGGCACCGGATGTGGTGACGTAAGGGCCGCAATCAGACGTATTGACAAAAAACGCACTATTTGTCATTTCATCATCTAGCGACCGACAGGAGGGCAGCTATGGTGGAAATTGTTGTCAACGGCACACGCCATGACGTCGATGTTGAACCGGATATGCCGCTGCTGTGGGTTTTACGCGACGAGTTGCGTTTGACAGGCACCAAATACGGCTGTGGCGTTGCGCAATGCGGGGCGTGCACGGTGCATGTGGATGGCGTGGCGATGCGGTCCTGTCAGATGCTGGCCGGCGATCTCGAAGGCGCCGACATCACGACGATTGAAGGGCTGACCGCGGCGAACGTCCAGCACGCCGTGCAAACAGCCTGGATCGAACATCAAGTCGCGCAATGCGGCTACTGCCAGTCGGGCCAAATCATGCAGGCCGTCGATCTTTTGGCCGTGACTTCTGATCCGACCGATGAAGATATCGACACCGTGATGTCGGGTAATCTGTGCCGCTGTGGAACCTATACGCGCATTCGTGCAGCGATCCACAGCGCGGCCGCCACAATCCGGGAGGGTTGAACGGTGTCCGCCCTTCGCAAGATCGCCCGTCGCACGTTTCTGATCGGCTCCGTCGCCGTGGCCGGTGGCGTGGCCTTCGGCAGCTATCAGATCCGTCGGCCCCACGACAACCCGCTTCTCGACGACCTGCCCGACGGCGCGGCCAGCTTTAACCCCTGGGTTCGCATCGATACAGAGGCCGTAACCCTGATCACGCCGCATGCCGATCTCGGCCAAGGTGTCGCGCATATGCAGGCGCTTTTAATCGCAGAGGAACTGGACCTGGCGGAAAACGGTTTTCGCACGGAGTTCGGGCTGCCGGCTGCGGCCTATTACAACAGGGCTTTTGGTTCTGAGGCAGGCGCGGATTTGGCCGCTGTGACGCCCCTGCCCGCGGCGTTTTTGGAAAATGCCATCAATACGGTCGCGAAGCTCACCGGCCTGCAAGGAACCGGCGGGTCGACATCTGTTCCCGACAGCTTTGACAAATTGCGCGAAGCCGGTGCCGTCGCGCGCGAGACGCTGAAGGCCGCAGCGTCGGCTGAAACGGGCATTCCCGTCCCAGACTTGCGCACCGAAGCTGGCGAGGTGGTACTGCCGGATGGGACAGCGATCCCCTATACCGCGCTTGCCGCGCGCGCGGCCACGATCGCACCAGTCACAGATGTTCGCCTGCGCGACCCCGGCGCTTGGACAATGCTCGGCCGACCGACGCATCGACTTGATATCGATGCAAAATCCCGTGGACAGCAATCCTACGGCATCGACTTGGATATGCCGGGCATGGTGTATGCTTCGGTCAAGCTCAGCCCCCGCCGATCCGCGGTTGTAGACTATGACGCAGGTGCGGCCGAAGGCCGGCGCGGTGTGCAGGCGATCTTTGAGATCGACGGCGGCGTGGCGGTGGTTGCGAACAATACCTGGCGGGCGATTGAAGCCGCACGCGCCATCACCCTTACCACCGAACCGGCGGCCTATCCCGCAGACCAAGACGGACATTGGCAGGTTTTGTCCGAGAGCTTCACGGATGCGCATTTGGATGCCGTGTGGCGCGACGACGGCGATCTGGATGCCGCGACCGGCGACACTGTCGTGACCGCAGAATATCGCGCACCCTACGTCGCCCACCAGCCACTGGAGCCACTAAACGCAGTGGCTTTGGTGACCGACAGCACCATCACCATATGGGCCGCGCAACAAATGCCGACGCTGGTGAAACAGATCGCGGCTGCCGGGACGGATCACGACCCGGACCAGGTGATCTTTCACAACCAGTATTCCGGGGGCAGCTTTGGTCATCGGCTTGAAATGGACGTTGTTCGCCAAGCCGTGGCAATTGCAGATCAGATGCGGGGAACACCCGTGAAGCTGACCTATTCGCGCGAAGAAGACTTTGCCCAGGATTATCCGCGTGGTATCGCGATGGCCCGTGGCCACGCGACACTCGAGGGCGACCGCATCACTGGCGTTGCTCTCGATATCGCTGCGCCGTCCGTGATCGCAAGTCAGGCCGGGCGCAGCAATCTTCCGATCAGCGGGCCCGACAGCCAAATCACCGCAGGCGCCTTCAACGCGCCCTATAACTTCGATGCATTCCGCGTGCGCGGGTTTCGCGCGCCCTAGCTTGCGCCGATCTCATCCTGGCGGTCGGTCGGTGCCTCATCGAATGGGTTTTTCATTGAAAGCCTGATGGACGAAGTGCTTGCTGCCGCCGGCGCCGACCCAGTTGAGGCACGGCTCGCGCTGATCTCTGACCCGATCGCCCGCGGCGTGCTCGAGGCGGCCGCCGAAGCCGCTTCATGGGGCACGAATTTAGGGGCGAACCGAGGTCGTGGTGTGGCCTTGGTCAAGAGCTTCGGCGTGCCCGTGGCCGAAATCATCGATGTGACCGTGACGGATCGCGGCATCCGGCTCGATGATGTTTATGTCGCGGCCGATCCTGGCACCGTCATCGATCCCATCAACATCGAAAATAACATCCAAGGCGGTGTGATCTGGGGTCTTGGCCATGCAATCAACTCCGAGATTACATATGCCGATGGCATGGCGCAGCAGGCCAACTACTATGACGCCGAAGGGATGCGCATGCATCAAGTGCCGCGTATCCACGTGATCCTACGGCAAAACCAGACGCAGATCCGTGGGATCGGCGAACCGCCTGTTCCCCCGGCGGCGCCTGCCTTGGCCAATGCGATCTTTGATGCTACGGGCCAAAGGTTGCGGGAAATGCCGTTTTGGAATGCCATCGACTTTGTTTAAATGGCCGACCAGCATCTCGATCCGACGACGAAGAATGGCCTAAAGGCCAGCGCAGCTTTGATCGCAGCCTTGGGCCTGGCCTGCGGCGTCTTTGGCATAGCCTCCGAGGCGAGCATCGGCACGACCGCGTTCTTTTTGGCCGTGAATATCGCGCTCAGCCTTCTGTTGTGGATTGGGCGACGGGGCTTTGCCGGCGTGGCGTTAATTGTGACGCTGTCCAGCCTCATTTGGGGCCTGCAAGCCCTTATCGCACCTGCGATCTCCCTCGGCGCGGTATTTGTCACGGGACTGGCCGCACTGGCATCTGGCAGCCTGTTTATTTTCCTTTGGCGACTGTAGGCTTGGTCTGAACGGAACATGCCGCCCCTGATTTGCCGAACCGAGCTTGCCGATGATTGTAACGCTGACGCGTGGATTTGATCCTGAAACCGATCTGACATTGATCGATGCCGATACATCGACCGTCATGATTATCTATGTGGATTACGCAAACACATCGAGCCGGCGCATCCGCGACATGCTGGTGCGCACGGCGCGCCGGTTTGGAATACAAGGCGTGGGCCTTGCCGTGCGATTTCTACCAGGCCCCGACGCCGGCGGAGAACTTGCGGCCCGCGCAGTGATTGCAGCCGCGAAGCAAGACAGATTTGCAGAAATGCATAGCGCGCTTTTTTCGCGGCCCGCGGAATACACGCAGGCCATCGTCGAGATCATCGCCGAGGCCCTCGAACTCGATATGGCGCGCTTTCGCGCCGATATGGTTTCCACCGAGACGGATGAAAAACTGGCGAGCGATCGGGCTTCGCTTTCGGGCGCGCAAGCGGAGGCGCCGATTTTGTTCATCGGCGCGCGCCCTTACACCGGCGCTTGGGATGAAACCTCTCTGATCGAAGCGGTCCAACAACCGCTTGGGCAGCGCTTGCGCCTGGCGTCCGAGGACTTTTTCCACTGGGCCGCCTCAGCGGGTCTTGTCTTGATCCTGGCAACCTTGGCGGCGCTTTTCGTGACCAATATAGGATTTCACAGCGCCTATGAGGCCTTGCGGCACACCTATATCGGTCTGAATTTTGGCAGTGCGGAGTTCAAGCTCACGCTGGAGCATTGGGTCAATGATGGCCTGATGGCGTTGTTTTTCCTGCTGGTTGGCATTGAGATCAAACGCGAGCTTATTGACGGAGAGCTGTCCGACCCAAGCCGTGCTGCCTTGCCGTTTATCGGTGCCATTGGCGGTATGGCGGTTCCGGCAATGATCTACGTCGCCCTGAACTGGGGAACCGATACCATTGGCGGTTGGGGCGTGCCGATGGCCACGGATATCGCCTTCACCCTCGGAATTCTGGCCTTGCTGGGTGATCGGGTTCCGACATCGCTCAAAGTCTTCGTCTCGGCGCTTGCGATTGTCGATGATCTTGGCGCCATCATCGTTATTGCGCTGTTTTACGGCCATGGCTTCCACTTAGGTTCTTTCATCTTGGCCGGAGTTACGCTGGCGATCATGTTCGGGCTTAACGCCGCCCGGGTCTACGCGCGCACGCCCTACATCCTTCTGGGCGTGGCTTTGTGGTATTTCACCTATCAATCCGGGCTTCACGCGACGCTGGCGGGGGTTCTGACCGCAGCGGCAATTCCGTCCCGTAGCTCCGGCTCTGTAGAGGGCGCGGCTGCCCAGACCCGTATGATCTTTGAAACCGAAATGCGCGAAAATCCCGACACAATCGGCGACGCGGCCGTCAATCGGCTGCAAGCAGTTGTGGAGCGGCTGCGCGAACCCGGCTTTCATCTTCAGCATCGGCTGGAAAATTGGTCCAATTTTTTGATCCTGCCGCTTTTTGCCTTTTTTAATACTGGTATCCTACTGATCGGGTCGAGCTTTTCGCCAGTGGCCCCAGAAAGCTTGGGGGTGATGCTGGGGCTCTATATCGGCAAACCCGTTGGCATTGTCTTACTCTGTTATCTCGCCGTGCGGATGCGGATCGCCAAGCTCTCGGCAGAGATTTCGTGGATGCAGATGCTGGGGGCGGGCTTTTTGGCAGGGGTTGGCTTTACCATGTCGATTTTCATCAGCTCGTCCGCCTTTTCCGGCGCGGCGTTGGAATCGGTCAAGCTCGCTGTCCTTTTGGCCTCCTTCGCGGCGGCGGTGACGGGATCGCTGCTGCTGACCATGGCGGGACGGTCGAACCCGGAAAACACAGCCGATCATGTGTGATCATGCGCAAGTCTGCGCTGCGACGGCAAAACGACCTTTGGCGCACGGGCGCCGTCGCAGGGCCGGGGGTGTCCCCTTGCAGAGCCGTCGGACATATCCAACGATCTGTCAGCGCCGCGTCTTTCAATTCACAACCTGGACACTTTTCCCTGTCACATACGATCTCTCATTAGTACGTTCGACCCAGACGTAAGCAACGCAAAGGGACCAGAATGGCCCAGACCGCGCCCCGTCACGCGGCCATAGAAGACAGCGCGCTGGCGCAGATGCGTGCCCAGGCCCGTCCGATCCTTTGGGGCGTGTTCTTTTTCAGCATGGTGGTGAACGCACTGATGCTGACCGGGCCGATTTACATGCTTCAGATTTATGATCGTGTGCTGGGCTCCCGATCCGAGGAGACCTTGGCTGCGCTGTCGATCCTCGTTGCATTTCTGTTTTTGATGATGGGCATCGTCGATTGGGTCCGCGCGCGCGTGGCTGCCCGTGTCGGCGCAAAATTGCAAGACGGATTGGATGAGCGTGTGTTTGGTGCGGCCCTAACACGGGCGCGGATTGATCGCGCCGGCCAATCCGGCCTGCAAGACCTCGAAAGCGTGCAGCGGTTGATGAGTTCACCGGCGTTTTTGGCGATCTTCGACATTCCCTGGACACCCTTTTTTATCGCTGCAATCTTCATCTTCCATCCCTGGCTGGGGTGGTTGGCCGTAGCGGGCGGCGTGCTGCTGATCGGGATCACCTTCATCAATCAATCCGTCACGCGGCGTCCATTACGCGCCGCCAATGCCGCAGGCCAAGGCGCCGACCGGCTGGCCAGCGAAATGCAAAACGAATCCGAGCTGATCCGATCGCTTGGCATGGCCAAGGCAGCACTGGCGCGTTGGCGGGGGCAGCGCGCCGATGCGCTCCAGCAGGCCGTCACCACCGCCGATCGGGTTGGTGGGTTTACCACCTTGACCAAAACGCTGCGGCTGTTTCTGCAATCTGCGATGCTGGGCCTTGGCGCCTATTTGGTCCTGCAAAACCAAATGACGGCCGGTGCCATGATCGCCGGTTCGATCCTTTTGGGCCGTGCGCTTGCTCCGATCGAATTGGCCATCGGGCAATGGGCCATGATCGACCGGGCGCGGCAGGGGTGGCAGAGCTTGCAGGCCTTGTTGAACTCGACGCCCATTGAACCGACCCGGCTCGAATTGCCGCGTCCAGAGGCACGGTTGGAGGTGCATCAGCTTTCCGTCGTCCCGCCAGGTGAAAGCCAGCCGACCCTGCGGATGGTTTCGTTTCGCGTTGAACCGGGCGAAGCCGTTGGCATCATTGGCCCCTCAGGCGCTGGCAAGTCAACTCTGGCCCGCGCATTGATCGGTGTTTGGCTGCCCGCCGGAGGCCAGGTGCGGCTTGATGGGGCGACTTTGGATCAATACGATCCCGACATACTCGGCCGACTTGTCGGATATCTGCCCCAACGTGTTACGCTCTTCGGTGGCACAATCGCCGAGAACATTGCCCGCCTCGACCCCAATCCTGACCCGGGGCGCATTGTCGACGCCGCGCGCCGGGCCGCGGCCCATGAGATCATCCTGAACCAGCCGCAAGGCTATGACACGCCAGTTTCAAATATTGGCTCGCGTCTGTCGGGCGGACAAATTCAGCGCATTGGCCTGGCCCGTGCACTATACGGCGATCCGGTGATGCTGGTACTCGATGAGCCCAATGCCAATCTCGATCACGAAGGCTCCGCCGCGCTCAACCGAGCCATCCGCAGTTTAAAGGCCGAAAGCAAATCGGCGATCATCATGGCGCATCGACCTGCTGCCATTGAAGAATGCGAAAAACTCTTGGTACTCGATGGCGGCATGGCCCGGGCCTTTGGACCAACCAATGAAGTCCTGAAAAAAACTGTCTCGAATTATTCTGACCTCGCTGCGCCGCGCCGCAAAGAGGCCGCGACATGAGCGTCCAAGCCTGGTCCGTGCGCCGACCGGTTTGGATCGGCCTGCTGTCAATCGCAGTGCTTTTTGGCGGCTTCGGCTATTGGGCCGTCGAAACAAATATCGCCGGCGCGGTGGTCGCGTCGGGCCAGATCGAGGTCGATCAAAACCGCCAAGCCATTCAGCATCCCGAAGGTGGTGTGGTTGCCGAAATTTTGGTCGAGGAAGGCAGCGCCGTTGACGCCACGGCGGTCATTCTGCGCCTAGATGGGTCCGATTTGGCCTCTGAACTGGCCGTTGTTCTTGGTCAACTGAACGTTCTGAGAACGCGCAGCGCCCGGCTGGTGGCCGAGCGCGACGGTGCTGAGGATATTACCTTCCCATCTGATCTATTGTCCGACGCAGAAGCGTATGCCGAGCTGCGCGAGGCGCTCGACGGACAACGCAATCTTTTTGCCGTGCGCGCCGAGACATTGGCCAGCGAAGTGGCGCAATTACGCCGTCGATCCGAACAAATCGCCAGCCAGATTGATGGACTAATTGCGCAACGCGCAGCGCTGGTCAGCCAGCAAGACATCGTCGCTGATGATTTGGCCATTCAGCTTGACCTGCGCGCGCGCGATCTTGGCTCAGCCGCACGGGTCGCGCAGCTGCAACGCGAGACGGCCGAGCTGTTGGGCTCGGTCGGGGAAATCGATGCTTCAATCGCACAAGCCGAAGGACGGCGCACTGAAATCGAACTCGTCATTTTGCAAGCGCAAGACGAACGTCGCCAAGAGGCCATCACGGAACTGCGCGATGTGCGCGCCAACGAAGAGGAATTGGCCGAACGCGCCCGGGCGCTTTCGCGCAGGCTTGATCGAATGGACGTGCGCGCGCCGGTATCGGGCGTTGTCTACGGGTTGACCGTTTTTGGCCCGCAATCGGTCGTGCGCGCGGCCGATCCGGTCATGTATTTGGTGCCGCAAGACCAGCCGCTGGTGATCTCCACAAGGATCGAAGCGATCCATGTCGATCAGGTCTTTGTTGGCCAAGAGGCCTTGATCCGGTTTCCCGTCTTTGATCAGCGCGTCACGCCGGAACTCTTTGGGACCGTTACCCGCGTCTCCGCCGATGCGTTCACCGACGAGGCGTCCGGCCAGCGGTTTTACGAGACCGAAATTGTGCTCAACGAGGGTGAGTTCGAACGGCTAGACCGCACGCTTTTGCCCGGCATGCCGGTTGAGGCGTTCATACGTACCGAGGATCGCACGCCGATCGCCTACCTGCTGCGCCCGCTGACAGATTATTTTAACCGCGCCTTCCGCGAAAGCTAAGCAACAACACGACGGCAAGTCCCCTGCGCCTGCTTCACCCCCGCGCTCACAGACCCGCGGCGATGGCCCGCATGGTGCGGCGGTGCACCGCGCGGTGTCGATTACGGATATGAACGGCGCCGTAAACAGGTTGGTGTAATATCGGAGCATCCTCAACCGCCAAAAACCCGCCCTCGGCGACCAGCATCGCAGCCGTGGCCTCTGGTTGGTACGCCGTCCCGCCAAGACGTCGTTGCATCGACAATGCCAGGTTGCTTTGCCCGGCGGTCACGAGGGCATGGGCCAAGTCCGGCAAGCGTTCGGCGTGACTGCGCAGGAAAGCGGGCGAGTAATCCGGGACGATATAGCTGTCCAAATCCACCTTGGACACGCGGGCGGCATCCGACGACACCATCTGATACCGGATCTCGGCGAGCGTTTCGTAGTAGAGATCAGGATGCGGCGTAGGGGTAAACAAGATGCCCAGATCCAAGGCACCCGACAGCAACTCTGCACTCATATGCGCGGAGAACGAGGCCTCAAGATAGAGTGCGGTATCAGCCAAGGTGGACTTGATGATCGCGATCCAAGCACCGATGCGCTCGCCCACAAGGTCAGGTTGAAACCCTAGGCGCATGGCCAAATTTGCCTGCGCGGGCATCGCAACCGCGCGTTGCGCGTCAACCCACGCCAGACGCAGAACGCGCGCATGCGGCTCAAACCGCAAACCTTCCTCGGTTAGGGCCGTTCCGGCCCGCCCCCGCCGAAAAAGACGCTGGCCCAATTTGGCCTCAAGCGCCGCGACCCGAGCCGAGACGGTGGACTGCGTCACCTCCAACCGCTCCGCTGTGGATGTGAAGCTCCGGGTTTCGCAAAGGTCCAAGAACGTCTCAATCAATTCAATTTGCATCGTCAATACCGATCACATTCATCGACATTCCCGAATTGATCTTCGCGTCTGTCGGCGAAATACTCAAGACATTCGGGGAGCCAGAGAGGACGCGACATGGCGGAACTGCCAAGCCACGCAAGGGTTGTGATCATTGGGGGCGGCGCGGTTGGTGCATCGAGCCTCTACCATTTGGCCGAGGCCGGTTGGACCGATGCGGTACTTCTAGAAAAGAATGAACTGACAGCCGGATCGACCTGGCACGCGGCCGGCAACGTTCCGACTTTCTCGACCTCTTGGTCGATCATGAACATGCAGCGTTATTCGACCGAGCTTTACCGGGGTCTCGGTGCCGCTGTGGATTATCCGATGAATTACCACGTCACCGGATCGATCCGCTTGGCGCATTCGAAAGAACGGATGCAGGAATTCGAGCGTGCGCGCGGGATGGGCCAGTACCAAGGTATGGCGCTTGAAATCCTGACCCCGAACGAGGCGCAAGCGCTTTATCCTTTTCTTGAAACGCATGAGCTTGCCGGGGCGCTCTATGACCCGGCAGATGGCGACATTGATCCGGCCCAGTTGACCCAGGCATTGGCAAAAGGTGCCCGTGACATGGGCGCGCAAATCGCACGGTTCTGCCCCGCGACGGGCATCCGCCGGGAAAACGACGAATGGATCGTGGAAACGCCAAACGGCGATATCCGATGTGAGATCGTGGTCAATGCCGCCGGCTATTATGCGCAACGCGTTGGGGAGTGGTTTAAGCCCTATGGCGGACGCACGGTACCGATGATGGTGATGAGCCATCAATACATGCTGACCGATGAGATCCCAGAGATCGAAGCTTGGTGCGCCAAAGCGGGCCGTCACAAGCTGCCGCTCTTGCGTGACGTCGATAGCTCTTACTACCTGCGCCAAGAGAAAAACGGGTATAACCTCGGTCCGTACGAGCGGAATTGCCGGGCGCATTGGGTTAGCCCAGACGATCCGATGCCAGAGGATTTCAGCTTTCAGCTATATCCCGACGATCTCGAACGCCTGGAATGGTATATTGAGGACGCGATGGCACGCGTGCCTCTTTTGGGCAGTGCGGGCGTTTCAAAAGTCATCAATGGGCCAATCCCGTACGCCCCCGATGGCAACCCGTTGATCGGACCGATGCCAGGCGTGCCGAACGCTTATGAGGCCTGCGTGTTCACCTTCGGGATCGCGCAAGGCGGCGGCGCGGGCAAGGTTCTGGCCGAATGGATCACCGAGGGTCAGACTGAATGGGACATGTGGTCGTGCGATCCGCGCCGCTACACCGGCTATGCCGATGCCGATTACTGCGTGGCCAAGGGCAAAGAAGTTTACGGCCATGAATATGGCATGCATTTCCCTTGGGCCCGCTGGCCTGCCGGCGCCAACAAAAGACTGTCTCCCGTACACGACAAAATCGTGGACTTGGGCGGCGTCATGGGCGCCTATAATGGCTGGGAACGGGCAAATTGGTTTGCAAAGCCAGGCGATGACACATCCTGGGAGGCCAGCCAGACCTGGGACCGGGCCGGCCCATGGGAGGCGCGGATAAAAACCGAGTGTGAGGCGGTCCGCGATGGCGTCGGCGTGTTGGATTTGCCCGGCTTTTCGCGGTTTAACCTTTCCGGGCCAGGCGCCGGCGACTGGCTGCTTGGCAAGATTGCAGGCGGTTTGCCCAAGATCGGGCGCTTGAACCTGGCCTATTTCCCCGATGCCAGAGGGCGCATCCTGACCGAAATGAGCGTGCTACGTCACGACGAGGATCACTTCACGCTGATCACCGCCGGGGCGGCTGAATGGCACGACCGCGATGTTCTACGCGCGGGCTTGCCGGATCGTCTAACGGTGACCGAGCATCATTCGGACTATTCCACTCTGGTCGTGACAGGCCCGCAATCACGTGCCCTATTTGAGGCCATGGGCACGGAGGCGGATCTACAGCTTCCGTGGCTCAGCCATCAAAAGGCTGTTGTGGCCGGGGTAGCCTGCGCCTTGGCGCGAGTTAGCTTTGCCGGTGAATTGGGCTGGGAAATCCACGCCTCTTCGGCTGATATTCCGGCCCTTTACGAGGCGGTCATACATCAAGGCGCGACACCATTTGGCATGTTCGCGCTCAATTCCCTCCGGTTGGAGAAAGGCTACCGCGCATGGAAAGGTGATCTATCGAGCGATTACAGCCTGCTAGAAGGCGGTCTTGATCGGTTTATTCGGTTTGACAAAGCGCAGGATTTCCCCGGTAAGGCCGCGCTTTTGGCCGAACGGCAGCGCGGCTCGGCCAAACGATGCGTCGCCTTGCAGGTTGATGCCAACGGGTCGGACGCGCCCTATATGTCAACGATTTGGTACGACGGTGAGGTCGTCGGAGAAACGACGTCGGGAGCCTGGGGCTACCGCGTCGGCGGTTCGGTCGCGTTAGGGATGCTGCGCGCGGATCTCACGGTGCCAGGCACCACGATTGAGATCGATATCTACGGCGAGCGTCGCCCGGCGATAGTTGCCCCCGAAGGTCCCCTTTGGGATCCGAGAAACGAGAGGCTGCGAGCGTGAGCGTGAGCCTTCTCGACGGCTCCATCGGCCAAGAGTTGGTGCATCGCTTTGGCCGGGACGCAACGCCGTTTTGGTCGACAAGTGTCATGGCCAAAGCGCCGGAATTGCTGGGCGCGTTACATCGCGAGTATTTCGACGCTGGCGCCACAATTGCGACCACGAACACCTACCCCATCTTGCCCGACCGGCTCGTCGGTAGCGAATTCGCACCGCGACTTGAGGAGCTATTGCGCATCGCCGGCCACGCAGCTCGCCACGCCCGCGACGCTTTCGGCACGGGCCGCGTGGCGGGCGCCTTGGGCCCGCTCGGCGCGTCGTACCGAACCGACTTCACCCATAGTGAGGCTGATGCTCTGGCTGCGTATGGACCCGTTATCGAAGCCCTCGATCCTTTTGTGGACCTGTTCCTTGCAGAAACCGTCAGCTCCCTTCGCCAGGCCAAGAACCTTCTACATGTCTTTAAAAACATGACGGAAAAGACGGCTTGGATTGCGCTTAGCGTCGACGATTCAGACGGCACCAAGCTTCGTTCAGGCGAGGCATTGGCGGATGCGTGCCGCGTGCTCGATCACCCGCGCATAGACGCCGTTTTGATCAATTGCGCGCGGCCCGAAGCCATTTCCCAGTCGCTTCCAATCTTGGCCCCGCTCGAGACATCGTTTGGCGCTTACGGCAATGGTTTTACGCGCATATCGGATGCCTTTTTGGCGGATCGCCCAACGGTGGACGTGCTCGAAGCACGGCCCGATCTGACACCCGGTCTTTATGCCGAATTCGCCCTCGATTGGCATGCGATGGGTGCCAACATTCTGGGCGGCTGCTGCGAAATCGGACCTCCGCATATCGCGGAAATCGCACGACGACTGCGCGCGCAAGGCGAGGTCATCCTATGACAATACTGCCAAAAAATGCGCGGGTTGTGATCATCGGTGGCGGCGTTTCAGGCTGCTCTGTGGCGTATCATCTAACGAAACTTGGCTGGACCGACGTGGTCTTGCTGGAACGCAAACAACTCACCTGCGGGACGACCTGGCACGCGGCCGGTTTGGTCGGGCAATTGCGCGCAAGCCAAAACATGACCCGACTGGCAAAGTACTCGACCGATCTTTACGCCACGCTTGAATCCGAAACCGGCGTGGCCACTGGGCTGCGGCAAGTTGGGTCGATATCGATCGGCATTACCGCTGACAGACGTGAGGAATTGCTGCGCCAAGCAACGCTTGCGCGCATCTTTGGCGTGGAAGTGTCTGAAATCTCTGCAAAAGAGGTCAAGGAGATGTACCCGCATGTCAACGTGGATGACGTTACCTGTGCGGTGCATCTACCCGGCGATGGACAATGTGATCCGGCAAACATTGCCATGGCGTTGGCCAAGGGCGCGCGTATGCGCGACGCGCAGATCATCGAGGGCGTACAGGTGCGCGCGGTCACCGATGACGGCAAGCAGGTCACTGGCGTTTCCTGGCAGATGGGTGACGAAACTGGCCACATCGCATGTGACGCCGTGGTCAATTGCGCAGGTCTTTGGGGTCGCAACTTTGCCGCACAAAACGGCGTGACACTGCCGCTGCATGCTTGTGAGCATTTCTACCTGATCACTGAACCGATTGACGGGCTGGGCCACCTGCCCGTTCTTCGGGTGCCTGATGAATGCGCGTATTACAAATCAGATGCCGGCAAGATGATGCTGGGCGCCTTTGAGCCCAAGGCGAAGCCCTGGGGTATGGCCGGTATCCCAGAAGACTTCGCCTTCGACACGCTGCCGGAGGATTTCGACCACTTCGCCCCGATCCTTGAGATGGCCACCGAGCGTATGCCGCTTTTCGAAACGGCGGGCGTGCAGACGTTTTTTAACGGGCCAGAGAGTTTCACCCCGGACGACCGGTATTATCTGGGCGAGGCGCCAGAACTTAAAGGGTACTGGGTCGCGGCCGGGTACAACTCCATCGGGATCGTCTCCTCAGGCGGCGCTGGCATGGCACTTGCCCAATGGATGGAAGACGGCGCGCCGCCCTTCGACCTGTGGGAAGTCGACATCCGCCGCGCCCAGGGTTTCCAGAAAAACCGGCGTTACCTGCAAGAGCGGGTCACGGAGACATTGGGCCTTTTGTATGCCGATCACTATCCGTACCGGCAGGTGGAAACGGCCCGCGGTGTACGTCGATCGCCAGTGCACGGGCATTTGCAAGCCGCAGGCGCCGTCTTTGGCGAAGTTGCCGGTTGGGAACGGGCCAACTGGTTCGCCCAACAGGGCCAAAAGCGCGCCTATCAATACGATTGGCACCGGCAAAACTGGTTCGACAATCAACGCTCCGAACACATGGCCGCACGCGAGGGCGTGGCACTTTGGGATATGACGTCTTTCGGGAAAATCCGCGTCGAGGGCCCGCAAGCACTTGATTTTATGCAGCATGTCTGTGGTGCAAACATCGATGTCGACGTCGGGCGCATCGTCTATACGCAGATGCTCAACCCGCGCGGCGGCATTGAATGTGACCTAACCGTCACGCGGCTGTCAGAGACGGCATTCTTGCTGATCGTGCCGGGGTCCACATTGGTGCGCGATCTGGCCTGGCTGCGTCGGCATTTAGGCGAACGGTTCGCGATTATCACCGACATGACAGCGGCTGAGGCCGTCTTTGTGCTCATGGGGCCAAAATCGCGCGACCTGCTGAAATCGGTCAGCCCAAATGACTTCAGCAACGCCGCGCACCCTTTTGGTACAGCTCAGGAAATTGAAATCGGGTACGGCTTGGCAAGAGCCCATCGCGTGACGTATGTTGGTGAGCTTGGCTGGGAACTCTACGTTTCCACCGACCAAGCTGCTCATATCTGGGAAACCCTTTCGGAGGCGGGTCAAGTTCACGGGCTGCGATTGGCCGGCTTGCACGCGCTCGATAGTTGCCGGATTGAAAAGGCCTTTCGCCATTTCGGACACGATATCACTGATGAGGACCACGTCCTGGAAGCGGGGCTCGGTTTTGCCGTCAAAACCGACAAAGGCGATTTCCTCGGCCGCGACGCGGTACTGCGCAAGCGGCAATTGGGTCTGGACCGGCGCTTGGTGCAATTTCGCCTAAGCGATCCAGAACCGATGCTGTTTCACAACGAAGCGGTCCTGCGTGACGGCGAGATCGTCGGGCATCTGACCTCTGGGAATTACGGTCACGCCTTAGGCGGCGCAGTGGGGTTGGGCTATGTGCCTTGCCCCGGCGAAGACGCGCACGCGGTTCTCAGCTCCAGCTTTGAGATTGAAATCGCCGGGACGCGTGTTGGCGCGCAGGCGAGCCTGAAACCGATGTACGACCCCAAAGCAGAGCGGGTGCGCGCATAGGACAAACGGGAGGGATGGCCCATGAGCGAAACCACAACCAACCCGCGCAAAGCGCGCCGGTCCGGCGGGCGCGCGGCCCGCGTTGCGGCCCGGTCTGCCCCCCTACCCCAAGACATTCGGCCCATTCGTGCCGGCATGTTGGGCGGGACCTTCAAACCGCTCTCGGACGTGCAGGTCGCACGGCTCCATGAGGCGGCGCTGGAAGCTTTAGAAGACATCGGCTTGGCCGATCCGCCGGCATCCGGCATTGACGTCCTGACAGGCGCGGGTGCCGTGCTCGGCGCGGATGGCCGCATTCGATTTCCGCGCGCCCTGGTGGAGGATATGTTGGCCAAGGCCGCACGTGATTTGACGCTTTTTGCGCGCGATCCGGCGCATGATCTGCCCATCCGACCGGGTTGCGTCCATTTTGGGACGGCCGGCGCCGCGGTGCACTATGTCGATGCTGAAAACGGCAGCTATCGCGACGCCCAGGCAGCCGATCTTTACGAGGCGGCCTGCATCGCACAGGAGCTTGATAATATTCATTTTTTTCAGCGCACGATGGTTTGCCGCGATGCGCCCGATCTGATCACAATGGATCTCAACACGCTGTACGCGGCGCTATCGGGTACACTGAAGCATGTTGGGACGTCCTTCAGTGACCCGGCCAGTGTCGCCCCATGTTTTGATGTAATCCACGCTGTTGCCGGGGGAGAACAAGCCTGGCGCGCGCGGCCTTTTGTGTCGAACTCCAACTGTTTTGTCGTTCCACCGATGAAATTTGCCACGGAAAGCTGTCAGACCCTGGAGGATTGCGTCCGCCGGGGCATGCCGGTTTTGTTGCTCTCTGCCGGACAAGCAGGCGCCACGGCGCCGGCATCGATTGCTTTGGCCATTGTGCAAGCGGTCGCGGAATGCCTGGCCGGCGTTGTCTATGTCAACGCAATCAAGCCAGGCGCGCCGGCCATTTTCGGCACCTGGCCGTGTGTCTCCGACCTCCGCACGGGTGCGATGTCTGGTGGCTCGGCTGAACAGGCGCTTTTGGCATCAGGATGCGCCCAAATGCACCGCTTCTACGGATTACCCGGCGGCGCCGCGGCCGGCATGACCGACAGCAAATTGCCCGACATGCAAGCCGGTTGGGAACAAGGCATCACCAATGCGCTGGCCGGTCTCTCGGGCCTCAATTTGGTTTACGAAAGTGCCGGCATGCACGCGTCGCTTTTGGGCTTTTGCCCCGAAAGCCTTATTTTGGGCGATGACATTATCGGCCAGGTTCTCAGAACGATCCGCGGCATCGATATGTCCGAAGACGCTGTGTCGCTGGAACCGATGAAGACGGTCTGCATGGGCGGGCCTGGGCATTACCTGGGATCGGCACAAACGCTAGATTTGATGCAGAAAGACTACGTTTATCCGAATTTGGGAAATCGGATGAGCCCGAACGAATGGGAACAGAGCGGACGGGAATCCTTGGTTGCCCGCGCCAAAATGCGTCGCCACGAAATCATCGCGGCGGCGAAATGCAAAGTACCGCCAGAGATTGACCGTCAGGTTCGGGCCGAGCATCCAATTTTGTTTTGAACCTTAACGGTTTGACTTCGCGAGCGTTATACCATTGACGGGCGTACGGCGCGGAACAGAGATGCGCAAAGCATCCCACCCTAAGTCAGACCGACTTTTGCGCCCGAGCCCCGCCAGGCAGCCCGGCCAATCGCAAGGCCGGGCTGCGAAACCCAGAAAGGCCCGGCTCTTTCGAACCGGGCCATACACATAGCTTAACCGCTAAATCGAATACCTGTTAACGACCCCAGAACTCGTTATTAAGAAAATCTTAAGTCTTTCTGCGCCTGCACGATAGCTGTCTTTTTGGTTAGGTTTTCGCCTCGACCTTCGTAAAAATTGCACGTTTCGTGAACGACGGGTCGATCTCGGCATGATTGCCCGCGTTTCGAAGACGACACGATTCGACGACACATCGTTTCCAAATCAGAAAAACTGCGTTGGAAATTCGACGGCCCCAGACGGCAAGTTTCGCCGGGACAGACAGGGCCCAAAAGTTACAGGGCTCGATCCTGTTCGGATCGAGCCCCGGAAACTGACAACTTGTTACCCATTCACGCGTTACACCCCAGAACTCGTGACATGCATTGGTTTTAGTTTGAATTGGCGGTTCGGGATACCTGTCTTTTGGGTCAGGTTTTTGCGCTCAAAACGGCTCATCAATTCCGTGTGATCAACAATCGTTGGAAATAGAAGCACATTGACCGCACCTGTCCGACGCAGCTTTAGAATCGCTCTCGCCGCAAGCGCAGGGCATTGCCGATCACGGAAACAGAGGACAAGGACATGGCCACGGCGGCAATCATCGGGCTGAGCAAGATGCCGGTGACAGGATAGAGCACGCCCGCAGCAATCGGCACGCCTAATCCATTATAAAGAAACGCAAAGGCCAAGTTTTGCCGGATGTTCCTTTGGCTTGCTAGGGCCAGTTTCCGGGCACGTACAACGCCCTCAATCTGGCCGGAGCCCAAGGTGATGCCCGCCGCATCAAGCGCGACATCCGCGCCGGTGCCCATCGCAATGCCGATATCGGCCATGGCAAGTCCAGGCGCGTCATTCACGCCATCTCCGGCAAAGGCCACTTTGTGTCCCTGAGCTTGCAGTGCTGCGATCAGCGCAGCTTTATCTGCGGGCAACAGGCCGGCCTCAACCGCATCAATGTCCAATGCATCAGCGACCGCTTGGGCCGCCGAAGCCGTGTCACCAGTTGCCATGATAACCCTCAGTCCAGCCGCTTTGAGCGCGGCAACCGCCGGCGCGGCGCCGGGTTTGACGGGGTCAGACACGGAAATCGTGCCGATGTGCCGACCCGCTTGGGCCAGATAAACCTCCGTCCCGGACCCCGGATGCACGACAATCCCCGCATCGGCAAGAAGGGCGGCATTGCCCAAAAGAACGGGCACGCCATCCAACCGGCCGCGCAAGCCCCGGCCCGGCACAGCCTCGAATGCGGATATCGCCGGTATGTCGAGGCCATCGGCGGCGCGCAGAATGGCCGCGGCCAGCGGGTGTTCGGCAAATCGTTCCAACCCTGCGGCGAGACGCAAAACCTCAGACCGACCGCCTGAGACGTGCGACACTACGGGCCTGCCTTCGGTCAGTGTACCGGTCTTATCGAACACAATGGTGTCCGCATCGGCCAAACGCTCGAGCGCTTCGGCATCGCGGATCAACACACCGGCCGCCGCGCCGCGCCCGACAGCCACCATGATCGACATAGGGGTGGCCAAGCCCAAGGCGCAGGGGCAGGCGATGATCAATACACTGACTGCCGCCGTGATCGCATAGGCCAGCCGCGGCTCTGGCCCGGTCAGCATCCAAAGGAAAAAGGCGATGATCGCAATGCCGACGACCGCCGGCACGAACCATGACGCGACCCGGTCGACCTGCGCCTCAATCGGCGCGCGCGATCTTTGTGCCGACGCGACTTGTGCGATGATCCGGGCCAGCAG
This sequence comes from Pseudomonadota bacterium, assembly GCA_039183205.1. Taxonomy (GTDB): domain Bacteria; phylum Pseudomonadota; class Alphaproteobacteria; order Rhodobacterales; family Rhodobacteraceae; genus HKCCE3408. The sequence goes on from JBCDBR010000011.1 coordinate 84,837, forward strand.
GGTCTCTGACCCGACCGCGCGCGCGGTCATCACGAAACTGCCCAAACCGTTGATGGTGCCGCCGGTGACACTGTCCCCTGGTGCTTTGGCCACAGGCAGCGGCTCTCCCGTAACAAGGCTTTCATCCACGGCCGAATGCCCCTCTGCGACCGCACCATCGACGGGCACAGCTTCACCGGGGCGAACACGCAGGAGATCACCGATCTGCACGGTTTCCAGCATGACATCGCTGTCACCATTCGCATCCACGCGCCGCGCGGTCTTGGGGCTCAGATCCATCAATGCACGGATTGCATCGCCAGTACGGCCACGGGCGCGCAGCTCAAGCACTTGTCCGACCAAGACCAGCGCCAGAATAACGGCTGCGGCCTCGAAATAGAGCGGCGGGTCCGCGCCATCAGCCGTCAGCGATGGCGGTAAAGCGCTTGGCAGAACCAGCGCCACGACCGAGAACGCCACGGCGGCGCCCGTGCCCAACAAAATGAGCGTCCACATATTCGGATTGCCGGTTTTCAGCGAGACGACCCCACGCGCCAAAAGTGGCCTGGCAAACCATAAAATGCAGATCGTCAGGCCCGCTTGCAGCCAACCGACGACCCCGGATCCACCGACGTATTCCGCGACGGGCAAACCCAGATGCATCGCCATTTCCAGCGCAAAGACGATGGCTGCAAGTGGCGCCACGCGCCACAATCGATGCGTAAAATCGACGAGTTCGGGGTTTGGCCCATCATCCTGGCTGGGCATTTCCGGCTCTAGCGCCATGCCGCAAATGGGACAATCGGCCGGGCCTTGTGTCTGCACCTCTGGGTGCATTGGGCAAATATAGTTTGCGCCGGGCGCAGCAGGCAACGGGGCCGGTGGACGGCCTTCCAAATAGGATACCGGATCACGAATAAATTTGTCGCGGCACGCGAGGCAGCAAAAATAGTAGAAGGCATCCTGATAGAGTGCCTGCGGCGTTTGAGCATTAGGCGTGACGATCATCCCGCATACGGGGTCTTTCGTATCGGTCGGGAACGCGTGCGTGTCCGGCATGACCCGTTTCTAGGCCTGCGTGATGACCATGGGCAAGGGCGAGATCGCGCGGTTCGCTTGACCCTAGTCGAGCCCGAGTGCGGCCAAGACCGGTTTTGGCGCTGCACCCGTTGCCGGCAGGCCAGCTTTACGCTGCAACTCAAAAACGGCCATGCGCGTCTGCGGCCCAAACAAGCCGTCCTCCGCGATGGACAAGGGTTTTAGAACGCGGTTCAATGCAGCTTGCAGCGCTTGGACCTGTGGACCGCGATCGCCCAAATTTAAGGCCCGAGGCAGCACCGCCGTATTTGGTGCATCAAGCACGCCGCTTTCGGCCCAGGCCCGCACCAATTGGTCGGACGCCTCAAAATGATTGGCATTTGATTGGCCGAAGGCGTAGCCCCAATAAAAGCCGTGACGATTAAAGATCGGCCAAAGCCGGATCATTCCATCCATAAAGGCAGCGGGACTTTCGCTGTCGGATCGGACATCAAGGCTCAGATCAACCGCAATGCCCCAGGCGTGGTTTGAAATGATCGTACTGCTGCCTCGAACCAGTCGGCAGCTCAGCATTTCTTTGCAACCCAGTGCGTCATAGAGATCGGGGCATTCGAGGGAAATATCTGTCACAATTGCGCGAAGCGTGCGAATGGCGGGGGAAAGTCCTGTCACCGAAAACGGCCCTAAATCCGCCGTTTCCAAAAGCCGTTTGAAATCCGGATTGGTCGGCGCAGCATGCGCGGCGCCGAAGACACCGCGTGGCAGACCAATCAGCGCTGTGTTGATCGCGCTGCGCGCGGGCATGAGCTCACCGTTCAGTAAGCCCGGATCCCATTGGTTAACCTGAAGTTGCGCGGTCATATCCGTGTGCAATGACATGTTAAGCCCCGTTTAAGCCCCGTCGTTGCGATTGAGCCCCACACCCAATCGAAAGGTCTTTTCCAGTATTTCATAAATCCTTCAGAATGTGGCGTGAAAAAAACGCGAAAAATGCATTGGCCTAGGGCACAACAATATCAGCGGAAATACTTTCTTCTAAGATTAAAACAGCATTTGGCATGTCGTTTTGGTCAGCGCGAGCTGCGGCGTCAGCAACGGTTAAACCTTCGGCAATCCACCGCTCCACCAATCTTTCGCGCAAAACGTCCGCTTTGGTTTTCAGAAAAACCGAGAGGTTCCAATAGGCTGACAAGTCTCGCCAGCCTGGTGTATCCAGCAAAAGGTAATTGCCTTCAATCACGACAATCTCGCAGCTGCTAGGCACCACCGCCGCACCCGCAATGGCGATGTCGCGCGTCCGATCGAAGATCGGGCAAACAACCTCTGACCGCGTGGACAGGGCTGCGACGAGGCGCGTGAAGCCGCCAAGATCAAACGTCTCCGGCGCGCCCTTGCGGTCAAGCAAACCGCGTTCGGTCAGGATCTTGTTGTCCAAATGAAAGCCATCCATGGGCACCAACGCCGCCAAACGGCCGGCGCGGTTCAGTGCCGTCACAAGCGACGCGGCAAGCGTCGACTTCCCCGATGCTGGCGGCCCGGCCAACGCGACCAAATTGCGGCGTCCCGTCGGCAAATCCATAAGCCGCGGCAAAATCGTTTCGATGCGATCAGCAACACCATTTTGGTCTTCTCGCGTCATGTTGAACCTCAGAAAAAACCAATGAAGAGCGGCGACCCGTTACGTGCCGAAAGGCCGCCATTCATCGCAATTCCATTCGAATTGTCAGCTTGCGCCACGATTGCGGCAAAGTCCGGTCGCACTGCCAACACCCCCTGCCCCGACACAAGCGCGCGTAACGAGACAAACGGCAAACGCACGGCCAAGAAAACCGCAATTTCCGTGTTGCTGTCATGTGGGAGCAGCTCATGTGCCAAATCTGCCAATCCTTCCGGCCGTTGGACCCGGGCTGTCCCTATACAGGTCAATCCAACGCAAGCACAGTGATCACGGAAGATGCAGATGCCGCCGCCGGGCTTGGCACGGCCTATAGCATCGCTGTGGGCGGTCGTTTCGCCGGAACGCTAAGCGGCGCCGGTGATCGCGATTGGGTCGCCGTAACCCTTGAGGCCGGCGAGACCTACAGCTTTTCGCTCGATGGGATCGGTGGCAATTCGCTGTCCGACCCCGTTTTGCGGCTCTATGATGAGGCCGGGACGCTGTTGGCGGTCAATGACGATGGCGGCGCGGGCTTTAATTCGGTGATCCGGTTTACTGCCGAAACGTCAGGCACGTTTTACATCGGTGCCGGCGCCTATGGCGATGCAGAGATGGGCGACTATCAGATTGGCACCATCTCTCAAAGCAGCAGCGCGCCAGAGGGCACGCTGGACGAGCTCGCAGAATTCTTGACCACCGGCTATTGGGGCGGCGCAACCTATGGGTTCAACACCGCGGGCCCGATCACCGTATACCTTGGAGACATTTCCGCAGACGGACAGCGCTTGGCGCAATGGGCCATGCAATCGATTGAAATGGTCGCCGATGTCACATTTTCCGTCGTCGGCAGCGCCGCGGCCGCATCCATCGATTTTGGCGATAGCAATTCCGGCGCTTATGCCAGCTTTTCGACGAGCGGCGGAACCACGACCAGTGCCTTCGTCAATGTCTCGGACGGGTGGCTCAGCGCCTATGGCACGCAAATCGATGACTATCCGTTCCTGACCTATATCCATGAGATCGGGCATGCACTTGGGCTCGGCCATCAAGGCAGCTATAATGGTGCTGCCAGCTATTCGAGCGATGCCGTCTATTCAAACGACAGCTATCAGATGTCGTTGATGAGCTATTTCAGCCAAACCGAAAACACATCCGTGAATGCAAGCCTGGCCTATCCAATCACACCAATGGCAGCCGATATCTTGGCCTTGCAAAACCTCTACGGCACGCCTGATGCGCAAAACAGCGCCACCGCAGGCGCCACGATCTATGGCGTCAATCATAGCTTTGACGATGCCTATCTGGGAACCGACATCAATGATCACGGGTCGTACCTTGCGCATTTCTATGATGCCGTGTCCGAAGGTAGCGACCCACAAAACTATATCGATGGCTGGCCGGGCCACGCCTTCACCTTTTATGATGTCGGCGGGCATGATCGCATCGATTTTTCAAACGACACCAGCAACCAAACGGTGACGCTGGAGGCCGAGGGCATTTCGAGCGTCTACGGCGAGTTCGGCAATATGGTGATTGCGCGAAGCACCGTGATCGAGGATTACACGGCAGGTTCGGGCAATGATAATGTTACCGGCAACGGCGCTGCCAACACGCTTAAGGGCGGGCTTGGCACAGATACGCTTAACGGTGGCGCTGGAGATGACACACTCGACGGAGGTGGCGGCGCGGATGCGCTGAGCGGCGGGGCCGGCATCGACCTTGCCGGCTACGCCAAAGCGACCAGTGCCGTTCTCGCCGATCTGTTTTCTCAGGGTAGCAATACCGGGGATGCAGCCGGTGACAGCTATACCGGGATCGAAGGGCTGCAAGGTTCCTCGTTTGGCGACGACTTGCGCGGCGATTTACTTAGCAACGTCCTGAAAGGCGCCGGGGGCGCCGACACACTGCATGGGCGCGCCGGCGACGATACGCTCGACGGTGGCGATGCCAACGACATTCTTTTGGGTGGCGACGGCGCCGATGTGCTAATCGGCGGTGCTGGGCGCGACCGCGCGGCATATTGGTCGGCCAAAGACGATCTCCGCATTGATCTAATGTTCGAAAATAACAATACCGGAGAGGCCGCCGGCGATACCTATTTAAGCATCGAAGACCTGCAAGGCGGCAAAGGGGCGGACGACTTGCGCGGCGATAACGGGGCCAATCGCATCCATGGCGGCGACAAAAATGACGTCCTGCATGGCCGCGGTGGAAACGACAATTTATATGGACAAAACGGAAATGACATACTTTTGGGCGGCGCTGGCGCGGACCGGTTGGACGGTGGCAGCGGGCGGGACCGCGCAGCCTATTGGTCGGCCAAAGAGGCGGTTGTAGCCGATCTCGCCACACGCAGCGCGAATACCGGAGAAGCGGCTGGGGATATCTATATCAGTATTGAAGATCTGCAAGGCAGCAAGTTTAACGACAAGCTCCGCGGCAGCTCTGTCGACAACCGTTTACACGGCGGCAACGGCAATGATGAACTGCACGGACGCGGCGGGGCTGACCTGCTTTATGGCCAAAACGGCAACGACATCTTGCTGGGTGGAACGGGCGCAGATCGGATTGACGGCGGCTCAGGCATAGACCGTGCAGCCTATTGGACGTCAAAGGCGGGTCTGACCGCGGACCTGGCCAATAGTGCCGCTAATACCGGTGACGCGGCGGGCGACATCTATGTCTCAATTGAGAACCTGCAGGGCACGACATTCGATGACATCTTGAATGGTGACGCGGGCAACAATTGGATCATTGGCTCCGCCGGCGCGGATGTTCTGAACGGCCGCGGCGGGATCGATACGCTAACCGGCGGAACCGGCGCGGACAGGTTCGTTTTCGCCCATGCCGACGCCACGGATCGTGTGGCAGATTTCGAATTCGGTAGCGACGCGCTCGATATCTCCGCTTGGGGTGCCACAAATTTCAGCGACCTGTCGGTTTCAGAGACGGACGTTGGCAACAACTACGATCTGACGATCAGTTATGCGGGATACGGCCTGATGCTCGATAACGTCTCAGCAAGCGACCGGATGTTGCTCGATGCCGACGACTTTGTATTTATTTAACCCGCAAGGCGCGAGCGAGGCTCGGCGTTTTGCGCGGCAATGATCTCCGGCAAAATTGCCGGCGTGCCCGCCCCGGCAATGGGACCTTGGGTGAGATGCGGTGCATAAGCTGCGCTGCCTGCCACCCGGGTCTCCCCGCCGAGTTCGTGGAGCACCAAAACCCCCGCGGCATGGTCCCACGGGTTCATCATGGGTGAACTGACAAAATCCGCCCGGCCAAAGGCAATGGTGCGATAGTCATGGCAAGAACATCCCAGAGATCGAACCAGATGAAAGCCTTGATAGGCATCGAATAAAGCACCGCGTTTGTCGTTGTCGTAAAGGCGCGGGCTGAGAAAGCCCACCGCTTGGGATGCCGTGACCTTTCGAGCCCGCAACGGCCGGTCAGGCGCGCCGGGTTTGCCGTACCAGGCGCCTTGGCCCGCCGCTGCAGCCACCCAATCATCAGAAACCGGATCGTAGAGCAGGCCGAACGTTGTTTGCCCGTTCTCCACCAGGGCCAAAATCACACCGAACGTGGGCAGCCCTGCGACAAAATTTGCTGTCCCGTCTATGGGATCAATAATCACACAGGCATCGGCGCCAGTGATCTTTTCCAGGTGGCTCGGATCCTCGGACACCATTTCTTCCCCAACGATGGCCGCGCCGGGCAATACCCGCGATGCAGCCGCCGACAGGGCCACCTCCGCGGCGCGATCAGCCACCGTTACAAGATCGTCGACGCTTGATTTCTCGCCAATTTCGGCGGCGTCAAGGTTGCGGAACCGCGGCAGAATTTCTGCCGCAGCAACCGTGCGAACCGCGCCGATAAGTGCGGCATGTTGGGTGGGCGTGGCCATCGGCAGAACTCCGGTCTTTTGAACGCGTTGCGGATTTTGTTGGCAGTGCAGCGCCGCACCCGCGGCGTCAAGGGCCCCTTGGCGTGCAACTTGTCGCCGACAGCCTCCAATCTGAACTGTGCTGCTGCGTAATCCGGCGCGCTGCGCTAGCATCAGCATCGTAGTTTGAAAGAGTGACGATGGATCGCACGAACGATATCCGGAAAATCCAAGTACAAGGGTTTCATCACATCACAATTGTCGGGGCGGATCGCCAAACTTCGATTGATTTTTGGGAAGGCGTGCTGGGCATGCCCTTGGTTTTCGAACAGCCAAATTCCACCGATGCAGCCCAAAGCCATCTTTTTTTCGACCCCGGGGACGGGCGCCTTGTCACCGTTTTGACGCATGAGGCCAGGTCGCGCGATGGGCGACGCACGTCGACAGAGACCGGCGCCGTGCACCATCTGGCCTTTCGTGTCAGCATCGCAACACTCTATCAGGCCAGCGCGCGATTGACGGATCGCGGCATCACCTATTCCGGCCCGAAAAACCGCGGCTTCATGATGTCCCTTTACGTCCAAGACCCGCTTGGCCTACTGATCGAACTTGCCAGCTATACCTTTGAGCCGCCGACAGGATTTACCCATACTGACGTTTTGCTCGAAGCTCACCGTATCCGCATTGCGCGCAGTGAAGCCACCGTCACCGGCGCGCATTTGGCCGACGCGATCGAACGTCTGGTCGCGCGAATTCGAGCTTCGTTGAGCCCGGAGCGCGGGCCGCGCAACCCGTACTGACCCGACCGGGCTTGCAGATCTCGGCCGTTGCACGCACGCTGCGCGCGGGTGAGACAGGCGAGTGACCGCGTTGATTATTCCTTTCCATGTCACGGAAATGCTGCGCCGCGTGCGGCTTCGGTTTGAAACATCGGCCAAGGCGCCGACCATGGCGCCGAAAGATACCAAGGTTGCAACCTTGCGCCCGTCGCGGCGCGCCACCGCCGGCTCGATGTCGCGCTATCTGGACCAGCTTGGCGCGGATGACGGCACCCGCGCGGCGCTCGCAGACGCGCAAACCCTGATGGATGCAGAATACTATTCGGCCAATATCGAGAACATGATCGGCACCGTGAAAGTCCCGGTCGGTGTGATCGGTCCCTTGCGGTTGAACGGATTGCACGCTGATGGGGACTTTCCCGTGCCGCTGGCCACGAGTGAAGCCGCGCTCGTGGCCTCATACGGTCGCGGCGCGGTCGCGGCAAATCAGGCCGGCGGAGTGACTGCGGCGGTGCTCTATGAAGGCGTGCTGCGGACACCCGCTTTTGTCTTGGGTGGACTTTTGGCGGCCGGGCAATTTGTCGATTGGGTCGTGGCACATGCAGACCAGCTAAAGATCGCGGCCGAAGCTACGACGCGCCACGGCCAGCTTGTCAGCATCGAACCCGCAATCGACAACGACATCGTTTTTTTGCTGTGCCGGTACACGACGGGTGATGCGGCGGGGCAAAATATGGTCACCATCGCAACCCAAGCGCTCTGCCATTTCATCGCGGCAGAATGCCCGGTGCCGATTGAACGTTGGTATCTGGAGGGCAATTTCTCGGGCGATAAAAAAGCGTCGCATCTGGGAAAACTGACCGGGCGGGGCCGCAAGGTCGCGGCCTCTGTTGTGTTGCCCGACGCAGTTGTAAAGCGCGTGCTGCGCACAACGCCCGAGGCGATGTTGGCCTATGGGGATGTTGCCAATCTCGGCTCGCTTTTGTCGGGCCAAATGGGGGCACAGGCGCATTACGCCAACGGATTGGCAGCACTCTACATCGCAACCGGCCAAGATGCCGCCTGTGTGGCCGAAAGCGCGGTAGGGTTTACCCGGATGGAACGGCGCGACGGCGGGCTCTTTTGCTCGGTCACGATGCCAAATATCTTGGTCGGCTCCGTCGGAGGCGGGACAGGCTTGCCGAGCCAGTCGTCCTGTTTGTCATTGATGGGGCTCCGCGGCGCGGGGCACGCCGCTGCACTTGCTGAAATTGCCGCGGCCACGTGCCTATGCGGGGAAATCTCCATTGTCGCGGCGATGGCGGCAGGGCATTTCGCAGGAGCGCACGAAAAACTCGCGAGGCAACGATGACTGTCGCGGAGAAGCTTTGGACCTATCAGTCCGAGCGCTTTCCACTGATCAAAACAATCCCGCTTTTGGCGGTACTGGCGATTGCATCGATCCACGTATCTGCCGCACTTGCCGGGCGCGATGCACCGGCGCTGAGCGCCTATGCAGCCGCGGCGGTTTTGGCACTGATCGTCTTTTTTCAGATGCGTGTGGCCGATGAACACAAGGATTACGCGGATGATTGCCGGTATCGTCCCGAACGTGCGGTGCCGCGCGGCTTGGTGACCTTGGCCTTTTTGGCCCGTCTTGCAGGTCTGACGGCACTGATCGCGGCTGGGCTTGCGCTGACTCAACCGCCGCCAGTGGCCGTCTGTCTATTGCTCGTCTGGGCTTGGCTTTACCTCATGACGCGCGAGTTTTTCGCGGTGGATTGGCTAAAGGCACATCCAATCCTTTATCTCATCAGTCATATGGCGATTTTGCCTCTGATCGTGCTGTTGCTGACCAGTTTTGAATGGGCGCGCGTCGCAACGCCGCCTCCTGGTCTGATGCCATTTCTCGGATTGGCTTTTCTAAATGGCTGTGTGCTTGAGATTGGGCGCAAGGTTTGGGCGCCAGAACACGAGCGCGACGGGGTGGAAACCTATTCCGGTCTTTGGGGTCCTGGCCGTGCTATTTGGATATGGGCGGCGCTCACCGCCATAAGTGCGGTGCTCTTGGTTTGGACGGGTTGGCAATTCGCGCATGGCAGGCTGCCATGGATCGCCGCGCTCGTCGGGGCGGCCGGGGCGATTTATGTGGCGACGCTGTTTGCCAGCAGGCAGGACGCGGCCGCAGAACGCCTTGTTGATCGCGCCTCAGGGCTGTGGGTGTTGATCTCTTACGGGGCGCTGGCTGCGCGACTGCCCTCAGGCGTGGCGACATGAAACCAATCTTGCCTATGGATGGCGCCGATGACACAGGTGCGGTCGGCGGAAAGGCTGCCGCACTTTGTGCGCTTGTTCGGCTCGGGTTTGATGTCCCCGCCTTTTTTGTCCTCACCGATGCGGCGTTCGGTGGGCCGGACGGCACCGTCGTGGCGCAGGCCTTGCACGCGGATATAAACCGCAATCTCGAGAAACTTGGACCCGGCCCCTATGCGGTGCGGTCTTCGGCTAAGCGTGAGGATTCCGCGGCCGATAGCCATGCCGGCCAATTTGAAACGCTGCTGAACGTGGCCGTCGAGGACATCGCCACGGCTGCCGCCAAGGTGCGTGGCTCGGGCGTGCAGGGCCCGGTGGCCGTCTACCGGCGCATGCGTGGGATTGACACTGTTGACCTGCCGGCGGTCCTTGTCCAACGCATGGTACCCGCGCGCGCGGCCGGCGTAGCCTTTACCGCCGACCCGGTCAGCGGCCGCCGCGACCGCACCGTGATTGCCGCGGTGTCCGGCCTGGCCGACGCTTTGGTGTCCGGCGACGTCGATGGAGAGGATTGGGTATTGGACGCAAAGGGTGCGATCGATGCCCAACCCAGCAAGCCCGAGGTGCTGAGCGCAAAGGATGCGCGCGAAATCGCTGCCCTGGCGCGGCGGGCTGAGGCTGCATTCGGTGCGGCTCAAGACATCGAATGGGCCTTTGACGGCGATGGGTTGCTGATCTTGCAATCCCGGGCGATCACCACCGCTTTGCGGCCGACACCGATGCCAGATGATGCGCTGATTGTCTTGGATAATTCTAACATAATCGAGAGCTATCCGGGCCTTGTTTCGCCGTTGACTTATAGTTTTGCAATCTATTCTTATGATCGCGTCTATCGGGCATTTGTGCGTCTCTTGGGGCTTTCGCCACGCAAGATCTCCGCAAATGCCAGCATCTTCGCCAATTTGCTAACCCGGTATCGCGGCCGGGTGTACTACAATTTAGGCAATTGGTACCGGGCGCTTGCGCTCTTGCCTGGCTTTTCGCTGAATGCAGGTTTCATGGAGACGATGATGGGCGTCGACACGCCCTTACCCGCCGAATTGACCGACAAGCTGCGACCAACCACACCCACGGGCATTGCCAAAATCGGGGCCTATGCCGCAATGGGCCGCGTCGCCCTCGGGCTGCTGTTCCAGGCGGCGCAATTGCCACGCACACGGGCCAAGTTTATGGCACGGCTCGAACGCGCGCTATCGAGCGGCCCCGATCCAAAGACCGCCAATCTCACCGAACTTGCAGAGAGCTACCGGCAGATTGAGGCGGCCTTGCTCGACCGGTGGGATGCACCATTGGTGAATGATTTTCTCTGCATGATCGGTTTTGGCGCTTCGCGAAAGCTGCTTATGGCATGGGGCGGGGACGAAAGCGGCGCCGCATTTCACAACGACATTATGATCGGCCAGGGAGACATCATTTCGGCTGAACCGGCCCAACGCATTGCCCAAATGGCAGAATTAGCGCGCGGGACGTCGGCGGTTGAGGCCTTAGCGTCTGGGCAGGATGCACTGGCCGAGCATCCTCGGCTTCGGGCCGAAATCGAGAGCTATCTGGCTCAATTCGGCGATCGGTGTACAGAAGAGCTGAAGCTTGAATCGACGCCGCTGACGGAAGACCCAACGCCGCTTTTTGCGGCGATCCGGGCCGGCGCATTGCGTGAGATCTCGGCGCAAGGGCCGCGCCCGGAACCGGATTGGACCGGTCTGATCGAAAACCCCGTGCGCCGCTTTATCGCACGGCAATTTTGCGCTTGGGCCAGCGCGCGCGTGCGGGATCGAGAAAACCTCCGCTTTGAACGCACGCGCATTTTTGGCCAAGCGCGCCGCGTGTTTCGCGCGATGGGCCGCGAATTGCATGCCCATGGGCGATTGAACGACCCGAAAGACGTATTCGAGCTAACGGTTGCGGAGCTTTTGGGCGCGGTTGAGGGCGCCGGTTTGACCGAAGATCTTATGGCCAAAGTGGCGCTGCGCAAAACTGAAGCGGCACAATTTGGGCCTGAACCGCCGCGCCGCCTGCTGGTCCGGGGGCAGATCGTGCAGAGCACGCCGCAAAGCAATTCACCTGTGACCGGTGACCGGCGCGTCGGCACGGGTTGTTCGGCCGGTCGGGTCACAGCGCCGGCCCGCGTCATTCACGACCCGCGGACCGAAGCGCTTGAGCCCGGGGATATCCTTGTTGCGCGAAATACCGATCCGGGTTGGATCGCTGTCTTTGCCAACGCCTCTGGCATCATTGTCGAACGCGGCTCCCTCCTGAGCCATTCCGCAATCGTCGCGCGCGAATTGGGGATACCCTGCGCCGTCGGCATCGCCGATGCCACAGATTGGGTGCAATCCGGGGATATGTTGACGCTTGATGGCGCTACTGGCGAGGTCAGCAAGAGTGACTGACGCACCTATTGAAGACCGTGCCGCGTTCGACCGCATCAGATATGCCCAATTGTGGGAGGATGCCGATGTCCTGACCACGACGATTGGCGATGTCGCGGGCGGCGATGTGGTCTCGATTTGTTCGGCGGGGGACAATGCGTTAGCGCTTTTACTGAAGGATCCCGCGCGCGTCTTCGCAGTCGATTTGTCGCCGGCACAGCTGCAATGCCTGGCCCTGAGGATTGCCGCCTATCGCAATCTGGCACATGATGAGTTTCTTGAACTGATGGGCGCGCGGGCAAGTGACCGACGCGAAACGCTTTTGTCCAAAGCGCTGGCCGATGCGCCTGCGGGAACCCAACAATTTTGGGCCGCATTGGCGCCCGAAGTGATCGCCCATGGCGCCGGTGGCGTGGGCAAATTCGAGAACTACTTTCGCCTTTTTGCCCGCTATGTCCTGCCGGTGACGCATCCGCGCCCAACAATCAAAGCGCTTTTTTCGCCGCGCGATCCGCGCGCGCGGCAAGTGTTTTACGATCAGCGCTTTAACACTTGGCGCTGGCGCTTGATGGTGCGGCTTTTCTTCTCGCGCTTTGTGATGGGACGTTTGGGACGCGACCCGGCATTCTTCGACCATGTCGACGGCTCAGTCGCCGATCACGTGATCGCCCGATGCGCCTTTGCCGCCACGAATGTCGATCCGGCGGAAAACCCTTATCTGCACTGGATCATGACGGGCACGCATGGGGCCGCGCTGCCCTTGCCATGGCGCCCGGATGCCTATGAGGTCATTCGAAGCCGATTGGACCGCATCGTGCCCCATCTAGGTGCAATCGACAGCCTGGTTTTAAAGGATGTGGCCGGTTTTAACTTGTCAGATATCTTTGAATATATGTCACCGCAGGTCCAAGCGGAGGTCTATGGCGCGTTGCTGGATATCGCGCGTCCAGGGGCGCGGCTCATCTATTGGAACATGATGGCCAAGCGCCGCGCGCCTGAGGCGCACCGTCGTCGCATCGAGACGCTCGGCGCGGTTGAGACCGCCGGCTTGAAGCTCGAAAAGGCGTTTTTCTATCGCGATTTCGTGGTGGAGGCGGTGCGATGAGTTTTGCGCTCAACCTGGGGGTCGTCTTCGGCCTCATTGGCGCGCTGCTGGCCATGATGGCTGGGCTAAGGCACCTTTCGAAAACCTGGGGATGGCATGCCGAGATGAGCCGCAAGGTGATCCACGTCTGCGCCGGCAGCCTGGCCTGCGCACTGCCATGGTTGCTGAGCCATGCGTGGCAAGTCTGGCTTTTGCTGGGTTTGACGGGGCTGGCCATGATTGGGCTGCGCAGTCGTGCGATGGCGGGCATTGGCGGGGCGCTGCATGGAGTGAAGCGACAATCCTGGGGCGACTTTCTGCTGGTTCTGTCGGTGGCGCTTATTTACGTGCTGTTTGGCGGTGAGCCGGTGCTTTACGTGCTGCCGCTCCTGATCTTGACGCTGGCCGATGCTGCCGCAGCTTTGGCGGGCGTACGCTACGGGCAGACGTTTTTCACTACCGAGGACGGTGTCAAAAGCGTCGAGGGCAGCGCGATGTTTTTTCTGGTGGCGCTGATCGTGTCTATGATTTGTCTGCTGCTGCTGACCAATGTCCCGCGCGCCAATGTCATTGCGATCTCAACCGGGGTTGCCGTTTTTGCCACCGTCTTGGAGGCCGATAGCTGGGATGGCTTTGACAATCTCTTTCTACCGCTTGGCGTCTTTATTCTCTTGGCGATCACGATCGAAACGACGGACGCGACCGTCATTTTGCGTCTCGGCGTCAGCCTCGCGGCCGCAGCCATTGGTTTTGTGCTCAGCCGGATTGCGGGTGCAGGACCGCATGTGGCGCGTGTCCATGCGCTGGCGCTCTTTTTGTTGCTCGCCGTGGTCTACCCGCTCGATGCGCTTTTGCCAGCCATCGCGATGATCGGACCGGTGGCGGTGCTGGGGCCTCGCCATGACGCAAGGCGGGCGCTGCAAATTGTCGGCGTGCTGGCCTTGATGAGCTTTGCGTTTTTGGCAGTGGAGCCCGCAACAGGCCACACGGCAATCCCGTTCTTTGGCCTTTTCTGCGCGGCCACCGCTGCGGCGCATCTTGGCCATGCCACAGCCCGCCCCGGCCTTGCCGCGCTGTGCGGCATCGGGCTTTCGGGGCTTTGGTGGCTGGCCATGGTGGCAAACCCAAGCGCGCCGGACTGGCACGGCCCAATCTTGATCCCTGGCACGGTGGTGATCTTTCTGTCGGCTGTGGCACCTGCGCTTTGGCCGCGCGCCGCGTTTGTTCAATCGATATGGGGGATCAGTGTCCTGGGTGCACTGCCAGCCACGTTGATCTTGTTGTTTGAATTGGTACGGGTGCAGACGTGATGGCCGAACGGATCGAGCTTGCGGGCGCGACAGCGAAACTCTACCGCGATGGACCGACCTGGGACGGGCAACCGACCGCGACCATTGCGCATTTACGCTGCGACACAGTCGATGCCGGCGCTGACCTTCTGATTGACATCCTCGCCAAGCTCAAGCGCGATGGCATTGTGCGCGTGTTGGGTCCCATGGAGGGCGATACCTGGCACAGTTACCGGCTGGTATGCGAAACGGACGGCAGCGCGCCTTTCCTGATGGAACCCACATCGCGGCCCAATGATAGGTTTGCATTCGCCAAGGCCGGTTTTGTGACCGTGGCAGAGTATTTCTCTGCCCGCGCGCCGGTCGAGGCCACGTCGATGCCAGACCTGCCGAGCGGCGTAACCCTCCAGACATGGGATGGCGAAAACCCCGAGGCGCATTTTTCCGAAGTGCATGCCCTGTCCTCGCGCGCCTTTGCACAAAACCTGTTCTACAAGCCCCTCACGCTGGATGCATTCCTAGAGCTTTACATGCCGTTCGCACCGCTATTGGTGCGCGAGTTGATCCTTTTGGCGCGGAACAGTGATGGTGAGCTTTTGGGCTATCTTTTTGGGATCCCCGACTATAGCCAAAAACCTGCCGACCGCGCGGTCATTCTGAAAACCTATGCCAGCTTGGAAGCCGGGCTTGGCCATGCCATGGCAACCTCCTTTCACAACGCGGCCTTTGATCTGGGCTATCGGGAAGCGATCCACGCGCTGATCCAGGACGATAACCGTTCGGCTGAACGGTCGCGGCTGCATGGCGGCGAAATCTTTCGACGCTATGCCTTGATGGGCTGGCGCGGTGCGTGACCTTGTTTCCACCTTTCGGCAGGTGGCCAATACCCAGGGTGATGCAACGGCTTTGATCGCTGGCGCCGCCCACATCAGCTTTGCCGATTTGGCGGCGCGGGCGGGCGGTTTTGCACAACATCTTCACGCCCGCGGCATACGGCCCGGCGCGCGCGTGCTGGTGGCCATGCCTGTCGGGATCGATTTGTTCGTGGCTTTGGCCGGTGCCTGGGCGGCGGGGCTGAGCGTTGTGTTCCCAGAGCCCGCCATGGGACTGCGCGGCCTGCGCCACGCGGTTTCCACGACTAAGCCGGAAGCGTTCTTGGCCAGCGGGTCTTACACCTGGATCAAGCCGATTGTGCCAGGCCTATGGCGCTGCAAAACACTGGCACCACGGGGCACTATGGCGCCGCTGCCAGACGCGCCGGATCCAAGCTCCACGGCGCTGATCTCTTTCACGTCGGGCTCCACAGGCCGGCCCAAGGCGATTGCACGGAGCCATGCCTTCCTGATGGCGCAGCATAGCGCCGTTGCCCCGTTGCTGGCCGGTGCCGGCGTTGATCTGGTGGCCTTTCCGGTCTTCACACTGGTCAATTTGGCCGCAGGTCGGACGTCGGTATTGCCCGGTTGGCGCCTATCGCGGCCAGAACAAGTGACACCGGCCGATTTGACGCGTTGCATCGGCGCAAGCGGAGCAACGCGCGCGCTCTTGCCTCCATCACTTTGCGAAACACTGGTCGAGAGCGCAGACCTTGGCCCCTTGCACACTGTTTTCACCGGGGGCGGCCCGGTCAAACCGCAGCTGGTCGCCGCGCTGCGCGACCGCGGGCTGCGGGTCGTGTCGGTCTATGGCTCCACCGAAGCCGAACCGATCGCCGAATTGGATTGGGCCGACGCGACGGATACAGACATCGCGTTGATGCAAAACGGCGGTGGCCTTTTGGCGGGCCATCCGGTGCCCGGGCTGTCGCTGCGGCTGAAAGACGATGAAATTCAGGTCGCTGGCGCCCATGTAAACGA
>JBCDBR010000012.1:0-98413 GCA_039183205.1 Pseudomonadota bacterium
ATTCAAGCCGGACCATCTGGATTGCGGCTTGCTTGCGATTTCGCGCAATCGCACCCGCCGCTGACGACGGCCGTTTGGGCATTGTACATTCGGGACGTTTCATGCCGCGGTCTCCGGTTTGGGGTCGGGATAGAAGGCTTTAAGCGTCGATTTGGTGACCTGTAGCCCGCGCCCGGCAAGTATTTCCTTCGCAATATCAGATATTTGATTGGAAGTTGTGCGGCCGTTGCGGATCTTGTGGGCCACCACTTGGCCGATCATAACCGCGCTGCGCATCATCGATGCATCGCCTTCGGAGGTGCCCTTATGGGCGGCAGCGACGGTGTCGGCGATCTGGCGGGCAGTGGTTTTGTCGAGCCCAGTTCGCGCGCTCACGATGCCGCCGAGCTGTGCTGCATCTGGGGCGTCGAGCGTAATTGTCATCACCCGGTCCATCAGAGCATCCGGCGCGCCATGCACACCGGCATATTCATGCGGGTTCGAGGTCAGTATGATCCGGAAATCTTCATGCGCGGAAATATAGCTGCGGTCGCTGGCGCGGTCGGTTGCCACCAAAATTCCCTCCTCCAAAACCGATAGGAGCGCGGAATTTGCCTCCGCCGACGCGCGCGTGAATTCATCATAAACGAGCGTGTAGCCGCGCTGCATGGACAAGGCGAGGATCGCCGCTTTCCAATCGCTGCGGCTTTCGGTTTCGGTGCGCCGGACGCTTTGGACGTAACGGTCGATTGTCGTGCGTTCAGTCTGACCAACCTCGCGCCCGACAAAATCCCGCGTCGTCAGCCATTGATGGCCGGTCATAAAGGAAATCGGCCGGCCGATTTCCTCTGCGATACGCAAGGCGAGGGTGGTTTTGCCTAACCCGGCGGCGCCGGACAGATTGATCGTCACGCCGGCGCGCACAAAATCGGTGGCTTTCGCCAAAATTCCCTTTGTCGCAGCGGTTTCGTGGAACGTGGCTTTGCGGGCCAGACCCTGCCACGGCGATGTTGGATGAGCCGCAGCCACGCTACGGCTGGGCGAGATTGCGGTGGGTCGGCTCACGGAATTCTTCCCGTCCTTAGTTCTGTTAACCGAACTGTTCCGCGATTCTCATTGCGAATTACTTAAATCATGCACCAATTCACCAATCGGCCGCCTTGCCATGCGGCGATGTCGGTAGCGACGTACCCCAATCCACGCGGGCCGGCCGGGCCGGCGCGGGCAGGGTCGCGGCGAAGCGATGAAAGGCGGCCTCGGCTTGGTCCTTCATGGCCGGCGCAACCGCAATGAAGGCCTTCAGGCGCAACCCGTCGAGCCGCAGGGCGGCATCCTGTGCGGCGGTTGCGGACAAGATTTGGTGGCGCAAATCCGACAGGTTCACATTGGTGCCGGCGACTTGGACAACCGTGTCCTTTCGGCCGGTGATCCGGAAGGTATCTGCACCGTCCCAATCGAGGTGATCTTGAACCGGCAGCGCCGTCGCCATGTTCGACCGACGATAGACTTCCGCGCCATCGCGCGCGATATCAGATGCCAACACAAAGGCCGCTTCGGCACCGGTCCGCCAGCCGACCCCGCCGGTTTCGCTGGCGCCATAGATCTCAATCAAACGGGACAGACCGACATGCTCGGCTGCCTGCCACGTGGCCTGTGTGCTTGGCGCGCCGGAGGTGACACCCGTCACATCTGCGGCGAGGCGGCGCGTCAACCGCCCCATAGCGTCCCAAAGAAACGGCGTGGCGACGATGAGGTCCCCGGGCTTTGCCGTGCGCAGAACGGGACCGGGCATGCCTGGTGGCAGGTCAATCACCGTGCGACCCGTTCGCGACGGCAGCAAGACCGACCACAGAAATCCGTAGATGTGGTGTGGCGGGACGAGAGACAGAATGCGCCCGCCCGCCGGCCAATCGGCCAAGGGACCCGAGATAAGCGCGTCGATCTCGCTCAGCAGATCGAGGGCGCGGTGTTCGATGTGTTTCGGCGCGCCGGTGCTGCCTGAGGTGAAAAAGCCCAACGCGGCACGATCGCCCATCTGCTCAAGATGCCACATCAGCAGATCCACCCAATCGCCAAAACGTCGCTGAACCAAAAAGTAATCTTCAACCCCGGTGGCATCGAGGCCAAAGCGTGCCGTCAGAGATTGGACAAGTTCGATCCGGGCGAGGCTATCGAGACCCAAAGCCTCTTCGCCGATCACCATATCGTCCAAACGGTTCAATGCCGGGGCCTGAACCGACAACCTTGCACTTTCGGGCAAGGCACCTTTGCGCATCAGCGTCGCCTGATGATCATCGATCAGTGCAAAAAGCAATCGGCGCATGTGACACGCGCCGATCAGTGGGTTTTGTTTAGGGTCGCCCATGCAGGGGCTATCCCGCCGCTTGCGTCGCGGCGTCCATCTCTGCAAAGAGCTCACCGATGAGTGAGGCAAAATGCGCCCGTCGCGCAGCCACACGCGCTGAGATATCATAGGCTTTTGCCGCCAATTCAGCCGCGGGCATGGCATCAATCGGTGCATCGTCAATGCGAATATCTTCTGCCGCGTCGTAGTTTTCGAGCGAGTCGAACACGTGCAGGAGCGACTCACATTCCCAGGCCGTGCACCGGTCCATTTCGGTTTCCGAACCGAAGAACTGGCGCAAAGCCACGACAAAGCTCTGATCTTGCGTGCGATAGATGTTGATCTCATACCAGTAGGGCAGCTCGGGCGTGAAGCTCATCGCCATCGCAAGTTCACTGCCTTGGAAGCCCAGCGGGCGCTTGCCCGGACGGGGAAAAAGGTAGCTGGATGCCGGCATGATTGGGGTTGCATCAGCCGGATTTGGCATGGTCGTATCGGGGGCAGTCATTGGGTAGGTCATGGCGCGGGGTCCTTATGTTCTGGGGGTTCTGGGCGAAAGGCGGAAGCCGTTTGGTGCATCTGGCGCCGTCGGGAGACGATCACTTACGCCGGCGCGCTGCTCGGGTGGCGCAACGTCAAAACACATCGCGGGCGCGGCCGATTGCAAGAGCGCATCCACGTCGTCGCTATTGGCCACATAGGCCACCTTGTGCACCGGACGCGCCGGCAATCCGGGATCAGGGATCGCAGCGGCATAGGCCACGATGCGGCCATCCTCCGCGCTATAGAGCTGCAACTGCGTTGTGATTTGCGCAGCCTGGCCTTCGACATCGAGGCAAGAGACAACGTCATCGTCAGAGCAGATGAGTGCCCCGTTGAATGCCATCGGCCGTGCACCGTCTACACGCAGCCGGATCGCGGTCATGCGATGCCGCTTTGGGCGCCGCACAACAGCCGGTTGCGTGGCCGCAGGCACCGATGGTGCCGGGTCCGGTTGACCTGCGATGCCGGATAACAACCGAACGAGTTCGGCTGAAACCCGGGCTTCGCAGCGTGGCAGAGCGGCGTCCATCTTCTGCCCCAGTCGCCTTAGGCGCGCTTTACAAACATCCAGCAATGCTGGCCGTCTGGTTGCGCTTTGAGGTGGATCTTCACGCCGACATTGGCGCCCTTATAGGCGAACTTGTAATCGAACATGACGTTGATCTGGCCGGTCTGGTGAAACTTCAAAAACTCACCATGAAAGCGTTTGCCTTTCGCGCACGGCGCAACTTCATCGAAGAAGTTTTTGCCGATGACGTCATCGGGATTGCGGCTTGCGATAACGCTTTCGGCCTTGTTGTATTTCACGATTTTGCCGTTGCGATCGAGCATCACGGCGCCGAAGGGCAGGTACTCCGCCCGTTGCGGTTCACGCGACAGGATATTGTCGATGTCCTGGCTGCCGAAGGGAATGATTTCCATCGTTTTTTCCTTGGTCCTAGAAGCGGTGATTAAGAGGTAGGTTCGACACCGTCCTCATTGGTGAGGAAGCTGTCGTTATAGGTCAGCGACATATCGTTGATGCGCTTAACATGATGGCCGTCAAACTCTGAGACGAGCTTTTCCCGACCCTCTTGGGCGGCCCAACGATAGTCAAGCTTGCCCATGGTCACGATGCATTGGGGAATGGTCTCAAACCGTTCCTTCAATGCGTATTTAGCGCTGTCCACTTCAATCGGCGTTGCGGCTTCGAATTCGACCAGCGATGATAATTCATCGATCCGGCTTTCCGCCTCCAAACGCTCCGTATTTTCTAGAACCTCGCTTGCGGCGCGCATCACCCATTCCGGGTGGTCGCCGCGGACGATCAGACCTTTTTCTTCGGCACGGAACTCGTACCGACCGTCTGCTTCCATAAGTTGCCCAATTTGCTTCATCCGAAGATTGCTCCTTTCGGCGGCACAATGTCAGTTCAGCCTTCGTCGTGGCGCGGCCCTTGGATTGAGCATCGGTCTGAAGAAAAGGTTGATCGCAGCCGCCGAATTCCGGAAGATTTGAATCGTTCTCCGCCGGTTTGGCGGACAGTCAGGGGTAAGTGAGGGGTCACACAGTCATGTATGTCGAATTGCGCGTGCGCGATGGGGGACGCGATATTCTCGTCTATACGTTCAAATCCGCCGGAGAGGCGGGGGAAATGATCCATTTTTTGAGCGATTTCTTTCCTGCGGGTGAATTCTTGGTTCAGCCATTGCGCCACTAGGGCTTTGTTCACCGCCCGGTAACTCTGTTCGAATATTCCGTCCGCCACGACCCGTAAGAGAAGGCGACGGTATGGCGAATCGCGCGGCCAAATTAGACGCAGACCCGCACTCCGATTGGCAGGTTCTGCAATGTGCCCGGATCTCAGCGCCGCCTTTGCGCTTTAACGGCCAGCTCCTTCACCGCCAATCCGCCGGGCGGCCAGACCTGAGTTTTGAGCTGTATTTGCGGCGCCAGGGTGGCTTCACCATCGCCATGCCAGGTTTTGCAGATGGCCGGTGGCGCCAAGATGCGATGCGCGCGAAGTCTTGGTCAGAGGCCTTTGATAAGGTTGAAGATTACTGCGACCGTCTCTTCGCGCCCAAACCGCAGCGAGCCGGTGCTGAGGTTTTGCTCAGCGCGCATCTTGCGCTGGTCTCGCGGCGCAATGAGGTGCTCGACGCGGCCGGCCGCGCCCTGGCCGCTTGGGTGGAATTGGCCGAGGCAGGCGTTACAGGAAAGGCGATTGCATGAATGATATGCGCGTAAAGGCGGCCCGCAGCGCGGCTGTTCGCGAATCGGCAAAAGCGCATCTTTTGGCGCTCCGGCAGGAACGTTTGGCCAAACGCCGGTCTGCGACCGCAACCGGCACATCTTCACCTGCTGATCCCGAAGCCCCGGTCGAAGTGACCTTAGATGACGGGCATGATGATATCGCCGTCGATGATGCCTTGGACAGCGCCGAGGCGATCGCGCATGATCCCATGCTGGATGCTGCGTCCAATGCGGTCTCAGGCGAGGCCGCTTTGGCGCCCGACGACGTAGTCCTCGATCCGACGCCGGATGCGGTACCGATGGCGGTGGGTGACAGCACCCTTGCACCCGGTCCGGTCGATGACGACGATGCCGTGGCCGTCATGCCTGAACCGGAGGCTGAAACGGCTTCTCTTGACGATGATGACGCAGACATCGCCGATACGGACGACGCGTCTCCTCCTGAGGACGTACCGGAGGACGACCCGTTAGAGCCCGAGCCTGAGCAGATCGCCCCGCAAGAGCCCATGCCCGAGAGCGATGAGGCGCCAGCCGACGCCGATCAGATGACCGATCCGGGATCAGGCGCCGACACCCTTGTCGCCGAAGAGGATCCGGATGAGCCCGCGGAGCGGAGCAGCGATCTCTCCAAGCTTCCGGGTATCGGGCCGGGGCTTGTATGGATGTTAACAAATGCAGGTGTGGCGTCGCTTGCCGAGATGGCGCAAGCCGACCCGACCGCGCTTGCCAGAAAACTAGGCCTTGTTGGTGAACTCTTGGACCTCGATTACTGGATCGCCTGCGCCGCCGATCTCGCCGAGGATGCAAGGAACACGGAAGAGGCGCTTTAGGAGAACGAGCTGAGGCGGCCGGTGGGGGCGCTCGGTTGCACGGCCACCAACAAAAGCTCATCGTGAGATGTGGGGCGCGCGTGTGCGACGCCAAGAAAACGAAGGCTCCGAACGAATACTGACGCCCCGGGCGCGTGCAGGATTTGAATGTTCCAATTGAACACCGCCCGCACTGAAAGCGGCGGCCTTGACGTTCCGACAGACGATGTCGTGTCTGCGGCTGGCGCGGCGCCAAATGGATCGATGGTAGAGGGCAATCGTGCTGCGTCTTCGGCGCGCGTTCACAGGCCAGACGCCATACGTGGCAAGTGCGCCGCGCTTTGGAAATCGGTATGGGCCAGCCGCGCGGCGCTTGAAGACTTTGGCGCGCCCGCCCGCGACCACAGGCCAAGAGCTGCGACGTCGTGCACGGCGTTGCACGCGCAATCCCGTGGCCGTTCAAACGTGATCTCGCAATGCGCGGGTCCCGGTTTCTGTCGGCAAGGCTGCTCGTGGGGTTTTCGTGCTGGAATACAGGCGGTTGTGCCTTGGTTGCTTAAGCACCCGGTGAAACGCGAAAGCGCCCCACTCAAGCAAACGGCTGCGGCGAGGTTTTTCCCAAGAAACGGTGACGGGGTGTGACAACCTGCACGCCCCCGCGACGCGTCGATATAATCCCGCCTTCAACCTTCAGTTGAATGCCGAAACACAGGCTCCGCGCCTGTGTCCATCCCGTGATGGAATAGACATGATTTGGGTCAACCCTTCGCGCCCGGCTTTTTGTCCATCGTGCTTACAGCCGTTTCGCCGCATGACGCAGCGATGTCGGAGGATTGGCAAAACCTCCGGTTCAGCCGGTCAGGCGAAGCACGTGAAGTTGGAACCAAACGGGGTCCAGAAAGAATTTCCATCCCACTGTTCGGCAATTGGGCGGGATCAATGGTCGCCGTATTGGCGGCGACGCCACGCGCGACACTAAATCTCAATTGAGGAGATTTTTACGCTGTGTCGTGTAACCGGCCACACGCGGTGAAGTTGCAAACCGTTCGGTCGCGACAGCAAACCGATAAACAGCCAAAAATTCTATCGTTTTACGATACTCTTGATTACTTATATTTGGCTCGAAGTGGCTTCCACCCAGGGGATGGACCGATGTTGTTTGAGTTTCCGCCGGACACAATCGTTATCGGGCGACTTCGGTACGAACGGCCCTATCACGACCCGATCTCCGTGCGGGCCGGCGATGCCGTGCTGCCGAACGAGGAGAAAAGCAGGTCAACCGATATCGTCGGCTGGGTCTGGTGTAGCGGGCCTGACGGGAGGGAAGGTTGGACGCCACGGGCTTGGCTCGCATGGCAAGGAGACCAATGGGTGATCCAACGCGATTTCTCCGCCTTGGAACTCAACGTCGAACCTGGGGAGCCTTTCCACGCCTTTTTCGGAGAGAGCGGATTCCTTTACGTCGAGAACTCTCGAGGCGAGAAAGGCTGGGTGCCGGACGGCACAGTCGCACTTGCCAAGCGTTGACGGACGCAGTCGCGATCGTTTGGCGTCTTGGCCGGTTCACCCATCATGGGATCGGTCGCAAACGGTGTGCGCATTTGTGTTCCAGAGTGGCGGAGAGACAGGGATTCGAACCCTGGGTGGACTTGCGCCCACAACGGTTTTCGAGACCGCCCCGTTCGACCACTCCGGCACCTCTCCGCGGTGTGGTCCGTTCGTGAAGCGGGGACATAGCGGCCCAGGTTCGGGCGCGCAAGGGGGGCCTGGTTTTTGTCGGCCAGAGGCCCCACATACCTGACAGACAGCGATCCAAAAAAAGGGCACCCCATGCTGATCCGACTTCTTCTCGTGGCCTGCCTCGCAATTCCGACATGGGGTATTGCGCAAACCCGCGACACAACCGAACTCACCCGACTAGACACCGACAACCCCGAGGCATTCGCCTTTTTCGACGCGATCGGTCTTTATGACGTTCTGGCGATCTTGGCCGAAGAGAGCATTGTCGGCGCCGATCTGATCCGAGATGAGTTCTTTCCCAATCTTTCCCCTGATATTTGGCGCATGGAGCTTGAGACATTGTTCGCGCCGACAGTGTTGGTCGCGCAGTTCGAGGCAGGTTGGGATGACGACGCTGTGGGACCAGAAGCGCGCGCGATCTTGATGGAAGTCTTCACCTCGGATCTCGGCCGTCGCATCGTCGAAGCGGAGCTGATCGCGCGCCAGGCCATGACGGATCCCGAGATCGCCGAAGCCGCGCAAGGCGCCTACGCGTTGGCTTTGGCCGATGGCGACCCCCGTCTGCCGGCCTTATCGGAGTTTCTGGATGAAAATGGGTTCTTGGCGCGCAACGTGACCAGCGCGATGAATGGACAGGTGAGCTTTTTGACCGGGCTTTCGGATGCCGGTGGCCTGCGCCCACCCATGGCTGAGGTGGACATTTTGCGCTTTGTGGCCGCGCAAGAAGACGCGATCCGGAGCGATGCCGAAGCCTGGCTGCGTGCTTTTCATCTCATGGCCTATGGCAGCTTCACCGCTGAGGAATTCGAAACCTTCCGTGCCTATAACCAAACGCCGGAATTTCAGGCGATGACCGCATCGGTATTCGCCGCCTTCGATCCGATGTTCGAAGAGTTGCAATACCAATTGGGCCAAATCACCGCGCGGTATTCCGCAGGCGACGACATCTAATCCGCTTGACTTGCCGCGGCGGCTGCGGCATTTGGCGGGCTCTGGCGATTGGGGATATCTCAAGCGCCAGATTTGCAGTGAATGATGTCCCTTGCGGGACACGCTGCCCCAGGCGCGGGTAAGGCCCGCAAAACGGCCCTAAAGGGCGGCCAAAGGGCGCGGGTGAAAAAGGAACACGCAGATGTTTGCGGTCATGAAGACCGGTGGCAAGCAATACAAGGTGCAGGCGGGTGACGTCCTGCGCGTAGAAAAGCTGGCTGCTGAGGCGGGCGAAACCGTCCAATTCAATGATATTCTCATGCTTGGCGGCGACAAGACGGTCGTTGGCGCCCCGCTTGTTTCGGGCGCGGCCGTGCAGGCCCTGGTGATCGATCAGATCAAGGGCGAAAAGCTCATCCATTTTGTGAAGCGCCGCCGGAAGCATTCTTCGCAGCGCAAAAAGGGTCATCGTCAGCAACTGACATTGCTGCGCGTGACCGACATTTTGGGTTCAGGTGCGGATGCAAGCGGGGTCAAGGCCGCGATGGGGGCCGGATCAGCGCCCGCTTCGGTCGCCACCCCAGAACCCAAAACGGCACCGAAGGCGGCGCCGAAGGAAAAGGCACCCGCGAAAACCTCTGCCCCCGCGGCAAAGCCCGCAGCCGAAGCCCCGGCGGCAGCGGCCGCAGCAGACGATCTAAAGAAATTGTCTGGCGTGGGCCCGGCGCTAGAGAAAAAGTTGCATGCCGCCGGCGTAACGAGCTTTGCTCAGATCGCCGCCTGGAGCCCCGAGGATGTCGCCGAAATGGACGAAAAGCTGTCCTTTAAAGGTCGCATCGAGCGAGACGGTTGGATTGAACAGGCGGCAAAACTCGCCGCTGGCGACGCATAAGGAGCCGACACGATGGCACATAAAAAAGCAGGTGGTTCATCGCGTAACGGACGCGACAGTGCGGGCCGACGCTTGGGTGTGAAAAAGTTCGGGGGTGAGGCCGTCATTCCCGGCAACATCATCCTGCGCCAGCGCGGTACGAAATGGTATCCCGGCGATGGTGTCGGCATCGGCAAAGATCATACGATCTATGCCGTGACCGCGGGCCGGGTTAGTTTCCGAAAAGGCTTTAAGGGGCGGACCTTCGTCTCGGTCATGCCATCGGCGGACGCCGCTGAGTAACCATCAAGCGCATAGGTGATCTGAGTTGGGGGGATCGGTCGCGCGCCGGTCCCCCCAAACTCTTTAAACCTCTCGGGGTAACGGTTTTGAAGGTGATCTTGCCGATATGCCATCAAATCGCCACTTGGATAGGGGACCGACCGGCACCCAATCCGCCCCGGCCCTTGTCGTTGTAAGGAGGACAACGCCATGAAACAGGATGTGATCATCGCCGCCGAAGCGGTCAAGGGTCCCCGTTTTGCACTCCGTCCGGTGCGCACATCGGATGCCGGGCTGATGGCGCTTTATACCGCCGACCGGCGTGTGGCGGATATGACCCGATCGATCCCGCATCCGTTGCCGCCAGGCTCGGCCGAGGCGTTCATCGAACGGGTCAGCACGCCTGCATCGTCCGAACGGGTTTGGGTCATGGATGCCAGCGCCTTTGGCGGGTCGGAATTATTGGGGGTCGTCTCACTGACGCAAATGGACCGGAACCAAGCCGAGATCGGCTATTGGATTGCGCCGGCCATGTGGAATACCGGCCTGGCATCAGAGGCGGTGCGATTGCTGGTGGAGGCAAACCCTTTGGGCTACGCGACAATCTTCGGCTCGGTCTTCCAGGACAATCCGGCCTCTGCCCGGGTTCTCACCAATGCCGGTTTTGCCTATCTTGGCGACGCGGAGGCGTTTTCCGTGGCCCGCGGTGCGAAAGCGTCCACCTGGACCTATTTGAAACAGCTCGACTGACGCGATAGGGAGGCGTGGGGCCAGATGGCTCTGCGCCGACGGCAAGACGGCGCGTCGATAAAACAAGAGGGGTGGGGCGTTCTGGCGCTCCAGCGGCGCGTGAAATTCCTTGATCTGGCCAAAGTCTATATTCGCTCCGGCGGCGGCGGTGCGGGCGCGGTCAGCTTCCGACGCGAGAAATACATCGAATACGGTGGGCCAGATGGCGGCGATGGCGGCCGCGGGGGCGACGTCTGGGTCGAGGCGGTCGATGCGCTTAATACCCTGATCGATTTTCGTTACCAGCAGCATTTTTTTGCGAAGAACGGTCAACCGGGCATGGGCAAGCAGCGCAGCGGCAAGGATGGCGCCGACGTGCTGCTACGTGTGCCGGTGGGAACCGAGATTTTGGAAGATGACGACAGTCTGATCGCCGATCTGACAGAGGTCGGCGCCCGGGTTTGCTTGGCGCGCGGCGGCAATGGGGGCTTTGGCAACCTGCACTTCAAATCCTCCACCAACCAGGCCCCCAGACGGGCCAATCCTGGCCTGCCAGGGGTGGAGCGCACAATTTGGCTGCGCTTGAAGCTGATCGCCGATGTCGGGCTGTTGGGCCTGCCCAATGCGGGCAAATCGACCTTTCTGGCTGCGACATCAAATGCGCGACCCAAAATCGCGGATTATCCTTTCACGACGCTGGTGCCCAATTTGGGTGTCGTCGGCGTGGATGGTGTGGAATTTGTCGTCGCCGATATTCCAGGATTGATTGAAGGCGCCCATGAGGGCCGGGGCCTCGGCGATCGGTTTTTGGGGCATGTCGAACGCTCTGGCGTGTTGCTGCATCTGGTGGACGGCACCTCTGAGGATGTCGCCGGCGATTGGCAGGTCATCATGGCGGAATTGCAGGAGTATGGCGGCGCGTTGGCCACCAAACCGCGCATCACTGCGCTCAATAAGGTCGATGCACTCGATCCCGAGGCGCACGCGAAGGCGAAGGCCGCGCTCGAGGCCGTGGCGGGCCCGGTCTATGAAATGTCGGGGGTGTCCAAGCTGGGCCTGACCGAGGTTTTGCGCGCGCTTTGGGCAGAGATCAAAGCAGGCGCAGATGCAACCGCCCCGTCGGAGGCAGCGCCATGGCGCCCTTGACGCCACGACTGTCCGATGCACGCCGTGTGGTGGTCAAAATCGGCTCTGCGCTTGTCGTAGATCGTCAGACAGGGACCTTGCGCGCTGATTGGCTGGCAGCCTTGGCCGACGATATCGCCGATTTGCGCGCCCGTGCGGTGGACGTCATTGTGGTGTCGTCCGGCTCGATCGCCTTGGGCCGTTCGGTCCTGGGCCTTGGCGCCGGGCCGCTGCCGCTAGAGGAAGCGCAAGGCGCGGCATCGGTCGGCCAAATCCGCTTGGCGCGCGCCTATGAGGCTGCGCTGGCCCCTCATGGCATCACGACGGGCCAAATATTGCTGACATTGGACGATTCCGCCAATCGACGCCGCTATCTCAATACACGCGCAACCTTGGTGGCACTTCTGGGCCGCGGCGTGGTTCCGATCGTGAATGAAAACGATACGATTGCCACCGATGAGATCCGGTATGGCGATAACGACCGTCTGGCCGCCAATGTCACCGTTATGGCGGGTGCGGATCAGCTAGTGCTGCTGAGCGATGTCGATGGGTTTTATTCCGGCAACCCGTTACGCGATACGGGGGCCAAGCGGTTTGATGTGATTGACCGGATCACCCCTGCAATTGAGGCAATGGCCGGGGATGCCGGATCGGGCCTGTCCAAAGGCGGCATGAAGACAAAGCTGATGGCTGCGCGCACCGCCATGCAAGGTGGGGCCGCCATGGC
The DNA here is from genome assembly GCA_039183205.1 of Pseudomonadota bacterium. GTDB lineage: Bacteria > Pseudomonadota > Alphaproteobacteria > Rhodobacterales > Rhodobacteraceae > HKCCE3408. The sequence goes on from JBCDBR010000012.1 coordinate 12,312, forward strand.
AATTACCTTAGGAACGGTCTACAATCCCTTAAAAAAGCTTGAGGAATATTCTGAAGCAACTTGGTTTTTGCCAGAGGCCGACCCGCAAACCGCGCGCAAGATGTGGATCGGCGCAATGGTCGCCAAAGGTCGGCTCACCTTGGATAGCGGCGCCGTGTCGGCCCTTGGTCGCGGAAAATCGCTTTTGCCGGCAGGGGTGATTTCGGTCACGGGTCGGTTTGAGCGTGGCGATCCGGTGGCCCTGTTGGCGCCGGACGGCGCCCAGATCGGGATCGGGCTGACGCGCTACACCTCTCAGGAGGCCGCCGCCATCCAGGGGCGCAAATCCTCCGAGATCGAGGGGATCTTGGGCTATTCCGGCCGCGCGGCTTTGGTGCATCGCGACGATATGGCGATTTGATCGCGGACGGGGTAGAACGGGGTGGCGAAGGGGAGAGACCGGCCATGAAGGATGTGACCGACGATATCGCGGCCATGATGGCCGATTTGGGTGCACGCGCGACCCGTGCCGCTGAAGTCTTGGCCTTTGCGACGCCAGAGGCCAAACGCACCGCCATTGAGGCGGCTGCCGATGCAATCGATGCCCGCACGGATGCGTTGCTGGCGGCCAATGCCGAGGATATGGCGTTTGGCCGCGACAAGGGCCTGTCAGCGGCGCTTTTGGACCGCTTGATGCTCGACAAGGCGCGGATCGGCGCAATTGCGCAGGCTTTGCGTGACGTGGCGGCGCAAGATGACCCCGTGGGCGCGGTGATCGCAGAATGGGATATGCCGTCGGGCTTGCACATTCAGCGCGTGCGCACGCCGCTTGGCGTGGTCGGGGTCATCTACGAAAGCCGGCCCAATGTGACCGCCGATGCCGGTGGTCTGTGTCTGAAATCCGGCAATGCGGTGATCTTGCGCGGTGGCTCGGAGAGCTACCATTCCTCGGGCATTCTAGCCGATTGTCTACGCGCCGGCCTGGTCGAGGCGGGCTTGCCTGCCGACGCGGTGCAACGTGTGCCCACGCGCGACCGCGCCGCGGTATCCGCGATGCTGTCGGCGACCGGGTTCATCGATGTGATTGTCCCGCGCGGGGGCAGGGGGCTGGTTGGGCTCGTCCAAGAGGGGGCCCGCGTGCCGGTCTTTGCCCATTTGGAAGGGATTTGCCACATCTATATCGATGCCGAGGCGGATCCGCAAAAAGCGCTCGATGTCGTGTTGAACGCGAAGACGAGGCGGACGGGGATTTGTGGCGCCGCGGAATGCTTGCTGATCCATCGCGATGTCGTCGACACGATTGGCCAGGGCGTCGTGCGAGCCTTAATAGATGCCGGGGTGGAGGTGCGTGGCGACGCGGAATTGGCCACGATCGATGGGGTTGTGCCTGCCGAGGACGCGGATTGGGGGCATGAATTTCTTGACATGAAGATCGCCGCGAAAACCGTTGATAATATTGATCAAGCCATAGCGCATATTCGCCAATTCGGCTCTGCCCATACCGAGGCGATCATCACCGAAGATGATGCAGCCGCGGCACGGTTCTTTGCCCGGCTCGACAGTGCGATTTTGATGCGCAATGCCTCGACGCAATTTGCCGATGGCGGTGAGTTTGGCATGGGCGCGGAGATCGGGATCGCGACCGGCAAGATGCATGCGCGCGGACCGGTCGGGGCGGCGCAATTGACATCGTTTAAGTATCTGGTCACAGGGCAGGGTACGGTCCGACCATAACAGCTCAACGAGCGCGCCGCTGCCGTGCCCCCGTCGAGCCGGGGGCCGTTAGCGCCGCGCGGCATCCGCGGGACATCGATGCCCCGTGGCGCCCAATTTAGGGCCAGAACGGGGAAGGACGTGCCGCATGAGACCGAATGACAAACCGGGCACGCTGGTGCGGCGGATGGCATTGAAATCGGGCGTGAGCCACCCCGTGGCAACGCCCATTCAGCCCTCTGTGGTCTATGCCTCGCCGTCGATTGCCGCGCTGCATGCGCAGTATGAGGGCCAGGCCGAGGGCTACACCTATGCCCGTGAGGGCCACCCAAATGCGACGTTGCTGGCGGCCAAGATCGATCAGCTCGAAGAGGGCACCGGCGGGCTGATCACCGGCTCCGGCATGGCGGCGGTAACCGCGGCGATCATGGGTCTTCTGTCCGCGGGCGATCATATCATCGGCGGCGATCAGCTTTATGGCCGGTCCTTGCGTCTGATGACCCAAGACCTGGCCCGGTTCGGCATTGCCACAAGCCTTGTCGATGCCGGCGACGCGGATGCCGTTGCCGCTGCGATCCGCCCAGAGACCCGCATGATTTTGATCGAGGTGGTCTCGAACCCGACGCTCCGGCTTGCCGATTTGGACGGTATTGCCGCATTGGCGCGCCGCCATGGTCTCATCTTGGCCGTCGACAACACATTCGCCACCCCACGCGCGATCCGGCCGTTCGCCCATGGTGCCGATCTGGTGATCCATTCGGTCACAAAGCTGTTGGCGGGCCATGCCGATGTTACGCTCGGCTATGTTGCCGCCCGCGCGCCGGCGCATTGTAAGGCGATCTATGATTTCGCGGTCACCACCGGCCTGACACCAAGCCCGAACGAATGCTGGCTTGCCGAACGGGGCCTGTTCACGTTTGAACTGCGCTATGACCAAGCCGAAGCCAATGCCCGCAGCTTGGCCGACCATCTCGCAAGCCTGCCAGGTGTGGCCCGTGTCATCTATCCCGGTCGCGCGGATCACCCCGACCGCGCGCGCGCGGCGGGGCTGTTACAGGGCAGGGATGGTAATATGCTGTCCTTTGAGATCGACGGGGATGAGGCCGCGGCAGATCGGCTTGTCCAGGCCGCGCCAGGATTGGCCTTTGCCCCGACGCTCGGCGATGTGGCCACGACACTTGCGCATCCGGCATCGTCCTCGCACCGTACCCTCAGCGCTGAGGCGCGCGCAGCACTTGGCATATCGGACGGGTTTTTTCGGGTGAGCGTCGGGATCGAACCCCTCGACTTGCTGAAGGCGGATTTCACTGCCGCGATCGCGGCGGTTTAAACCGCGCGCAGCCTGCGCGTGCCGTCCAGATTTACAATGTCGAAGCTCAGATTTGGCGCGATGCGGGCGATATCCGCCCGGATGACTTCTGGATCGGCCACGGCGTTGCAAATCGCCAAATACTGCCCGTCAAAACCCTTCTCGCACATCACCGCGGCCAAATCACAGGCATCGAATGCCGGATGAACCAGCGGCGAGACGATGATCCGGCGCTCTGCGGTCCAAACGAGCGGCGCGCGGACGAAATCCGCGAATTCAGCCGTGGTGACGTGCGCATCGGGCGGGCAGATATGTGCCGGAAAGCGCGCAAGCGCGTCACGCGTGAAGGCCACGCCCAAGACCTGAAAGCCTGGCGCCGAACCTGCATCCCATCGCTCCAAGCGCTTTGGTTGGAACATCGTGCTCTCCACATGCCGCAGCACACAACCAACATGATTTAATTTCATGCGAAATAAAGTGCGCCTGAATGCCGCAGCCCGTAAATCGGCGAGGTTTTCCCAACGCCAATTGCCCCTTTTGGGCAAACCCGGTAGGCAGTTTGAGCCTTTCCCCCGCCAAAGTTGAGGCGCGCGAACCATGGACGACCGGTCCATCTTCAGTTTGATGGCCGCCGTGCCGAACCCGATGCTGTATCTTGATACGGACGGGCAGGTTGCCGCGGCCAACGCCGCCGCACAGGACTTGTTCGGCGAGTGGATTTTGCAGCGCAACTATATCTCCGTCTTGCGGCAACCGCCGGCTGTGGCTTTGGTCGAGGCGGCCTATGCCCAGGGCAAAGCCGGAGAGGCACGGTTTGTCGACGCCGATCAGGCCGGCCAAACCCTGTATCGCATGCAAGTCAGTCTTGTGGATGCTGCAAATATCACGGGGCTCTTGCTGCATTTTTCCGACATCACCCATTTGCGCGAAGCCGAAGAAATGCGCCGCGGTTTTGTTGCTAATGTCAGCCATGAGCTACGCACGCCACTAACAGCGATTTTGGGATTCATCGAAACCCTACGTGGACCGGCGCGCTCCGATACCGACGCGCAAGATCGATTTCTATCCATCATGGAAGACGAGGCGCGACGGATGAACCGCATCGTCTCTGATCTTCTGTCGCTGAGCCGTGTCGAAGGCCAGGAGAGGATGCGCCCGGACGATCCGGTCCAACTCGACGCGATCCTCAGCAGCGTGGCTATCGCATTGCGTCTACAGGCCGAAGACGCGGGCAACTCGATCGATGTGGAGCAACTCGGCACCCCGGTGATCGTACCGGGCGACAAGGACCAGCTTATGCAGGTGGTGATGAATTTGGTTGAAAATGCGCTGAAATACGGCGGGCCGAACCGTCCGGTGACCCTGCGACTGACCAAGGCGGTGGAAAGCGGGCGGCTTAAGGGGCCTGTGGCGCGCATTGACGTGATCGACCGCGGCGATGGCATTGACCCTGTGCATCTTCCGCGCCTGACCGAGCGGTTTTATCGCATCGATTCCCATCGTAGCCGCGCGATGGGCGGCACCGGATTGGGTCTGGCAATCGTCAAACACATCGTCAACCGCCATCGCGGTCGGCTCAAGATCGACAGCGAAACGGGCAAAGGCTCGACCTTTACGGTCACATTGCCGATGGAATGAGCCAAGACCGGATCCCATGGCCATTGGACCAAAGTCCGGATGTCGCAAATTCTGCAAATCCAGAACCCCGCATGAGGCACAGAGGCGTGCGCGCCCCAAGACACTGCGGACCCCGCAGAGATCGCCGGCCTTGTTGGCGATGCAGGGCAGGGGACGCGGGCTTTGCGCACGGCAATAGGAGGCGCCGGTCCAAGCCCACAATCCGCGCGCGCCAGATGCCGTCTTCCTGCATCCATTTGCGCACAGTCTCCGCGAGACCGTCAGGCTGTGAACTTCCGCAAGTTGCTCGGCTGCAAAATTCTCGCGGGTCTAAGACAGGGCCAAATCCCGAGTACCAGGCCGAAACTGTTGGTTCGATGTCTGGCCACGGGCGCGATGACGCAAGCCCGAAATACTCTCACAACGGAACCGATCCAAAAGCCCACGAACCTGACTGCGGCTCAATCCCAATAGACGGGCCGCCGAAGTGGCCGTCAACGTGCCGCTCTTAATGCGAGCCAAAACCTCTATCCGGTTGAACTCCCGCGCGCTCATAACCACCCATCCCATGTCTGCGCATCTGCATTGATTGTTGAGGGCAGAGTGACATTCCTGAATTGCGCATGGGTGACATTTGAGCTTTGCGGCTACATTCCTTAAGTCTGCTAATCATGATTATGTAAACAAAAATGGCGTGTGATGTCAGGCGCCGATGCGCCGCGTCTCGACAATACTTGTCAGGCGCAGTTATACCATTGTGAAACGCAAGAACCTTAAAACTCGAATTGACGTCTGATCGCATGGCTGAGGCTTGGAGATGCTGGCGGACGGAGGCGCGGAAACATGAAGCGGCTGAAACCCTATTTGTCGATGCGGAGCGTGGATGAACTTTGGCGCCATCACACGGCGCTGATGGACGATTTCGGGTTCGACCGTCTATTCTATGCCTATTCCGCCTTTCGGCGCGCTGGAACTTTCGGCGATCCCGACGACGCGCTGATTTTGACAAATCACGACCCGCAATACGTGGATGCCTTTGTTGGCAAAGGGCTGTTCCGTGCTGGGCCGATGATGAATTGGGCCAATGAAAATGTCGGGGCCAGTTCTTGGCGCACGGTTCATGACCAGCTTGCCTGCCGTAATATGAGCGAATCTGAACGGCTCGTTCTGGCGCTGAATGCGCGCTATGGCTTGCATGCCGGCTATACGATCAGTTTTCCGATGGCGAAGAAGAATTCTAGCGCCGGGATTGGTTTGACGGCGCGCAAAGGTCTGACGCAGAACGATGTTGAAGAGATCTGGGCGCGCGATGGCGAAGCGATCGAGGTGCTGAACCACGTCGCTCATCTATGCATCACGCAATTGCCTGCCACCGGGCAAAGCCGTGTGCTCACGCGCCGGCAGACCGAGGTGCTGGAATTGGTTGCGGATGGGAAAACGATCCAGGACATCGCGTTTATTTTGGAACGCAATGCCGCGACGGTGGAAAAACACCTGCGCGGCGCCCGCGATACACTGAACGTCGAGACGACGGCCCAAGCTGTCCGTAAAGCTTCGGTTTTAAATCAGATTTTCCTTCTGGAGCCCGAGCGGGCCTGAGCGATCCACGGTCGGGTTTCAGACCTGAGGTATGGAAATCCTGACTTTTCGATTTAAAAAAGCTAACGCAAGGTAAACCTGTTCCGTGAGTGATGACCAATTCTCGGTCAGGAACGTCGGGAAAGCGGGTTAATTGCCATCAGCGCACCCGGACCGGGCAACCGGATTGACCAAAATCATGCGCTTTTTTTGCATGATCGTGGACATTCTGAACGGCGGCGACATCCCCATCGTTCGTCGCTGGCACAGAATATTGCGGCGCCACCTTGTCCCTGGGTGGCGCCGTTTTTCATTTAAATCAATGAGATATGGTTCGACATTGATTGGCTTAGTGGCCGGCGGCCTTGGCGACTTCGGCGGCGAAGTCTTCTTTTTCAACCTCAATCCCCTCGCCCACTTCGAGCCGGACAAACCCGGTGATCTCGACGCCGGCTTCTGCGGCCGCCTTGGCAACGGTCTGATCGGGATTAACCACGAAGGCTTGGTTGACCAAGGTAATCTCAGCTAAGAATTTCTTCATCCGCCCTTCGATCATCTTTTCGATCACTGCGTCGGGTTTGCCGCTTTCCCGTGCAATGTCGATCTGCACTTGGCGTTCCTTTTCGACCACCGCGGCATCAAGTTCGGCCTCGTTCAGCGCTGCCGGACGCGGGTCGGCTGCGGCGACATGCATCGCAACTTGACGGGCAAAGCCATCATCGTCGCCGGTGAACGCTACGAGAACCCCGATTTTGCCCATACCGGGCGCAGCAGCATTGTGAACGTAGGACACGACTTGGCCGCCCGAGATCTTCTCCATCCGGCGCAAGGTCATATTTTCACCGATCGTGGCGATCTTGTCGGTCAGCGTGTCGGCCACGGATTTGCCACCCATATCAGCCGCCGCCAGCGCTTCGATGTCGTGAGCGCCAAGTGCCGCCTGCGCAATGCCCGAGACCATCTCCTGGAATTCGGCGTTCTTGCCGACGAAATCGGTTTCCGAGTTCACCTCGACGGCCACAGCACTCGCCCCGTCTACGGCCACGGCCACAAGGCCCTCGGCAGCTGTACGGCCAGATTTCTTGGCGGCCTTGGCCAGGCCTTTGGTGCGCAGCCAGTCAATTGCGGCATCGACGTCGCCGTCATTTTCAGTCAGCGCTTTTTTTGCGTCCATCATGCCCGCGCCGGTTTTCTCGCGCAGGTCTTTCACCATCGCAGCTGTAATCGCCATGGCGTGTCTCCTTTATTGTCTGCTCCGCTCAGATGCGTTGCACGGGCAGGTGTCAGGTCCGTGAATGGCGGACAATCTTCTCAGCTTTCGGTCGCCTGGGCTTCTTCCACGGCGGGTGCCGCGTCGGCAGCGGGCTCCGCGCTGGCGTCTGCGGCAGGTTCAGCGGCGGGCTCGGCGGCGGGTGTTTCTTCCGCAATGGCCTCTTCGACCGTGCCCTCCTCCAACGCGCCCAGATCGACGCCAGCGGTTTCCAGTTGCGCACTCATACCGTCAAGGGCTGCACGGCTCACTAGGTCGCAATAAAGCCCGATGGCGCGGGCGGCGTCGTCATTGCCGGGGATGATGTAGTCGATCCCATCGGGCGAGCAGTTGGTGTCGACCACCGCAACCACCGGAATGCCCAGCTTTTTGGCCTCGGCAATGGCCAGGTCTTCCTTTTTCACATCGATGACGAACAGCAAATCCGGCAAGCCGCCCATTTCGCGAATGCCCCCAAGGGATGCGGTGAGCTTGTTTTGGTCCCGCTCCATCCCAAGGCGTTCTTTTTTGGTGAGACCGTCTGCACCTTCGGCCATCCGCTCGTCAATTGCACGCAGGCGAGAGATCGAATTGGACACGGTTTTCCAGTTCGTCAACGTCCCACCGAGCCAGCGGTGGTTCATATAATACTGCGCGCAACGCTCGGCCGCTTCGGCCACGGGGCGTTGTGCCTGCCGCTTGGTGCCAACAAAGAGGATGCGGCCGCCCTTTGCGACCGTTTCCCGCACAACTTGCAGCGCCTGATCCAGCATCGGCACGGTCTGCGTGAGATCGATGATGTGAATGCCGTTGCGGTCGCCGTAGATGAACTCTCCCATCCGGGGGTTCCAGCGATGCGTTTGGTGTCCAAAATGAACGCCAGCTTCCAAAAGCTGACGCATGGAGAAATCGGGAAGCGCCATGCCCATGTTCCTTTCCGGTTTGCGCCTGGGCGGAGGTTTTGAGAGCAGGTGCTCCAACCGGTGGACCCGTTGAGGATGTCTCCCTCAACCGCCCGCCTCCGCCTGTGAAGTGCGCGCGAGATACGGGACATTTTGACCGATGGCAAGCCCCCTGCCCCATGGACGCCGCGCGCCCGGCGGGCTAAGGCGCAGAGATGGCATCGCAACGCCCGGATATTGTGTGCATCGGTTCTGTCTTGTGGGACGTGATTGGACGAACCGGCCTGCCGATGACCTATGGCAATGACAAGCCTGGGCGCATTACCCGCGTGCCGGGTGGTGTCGGGCTCAACATCGCCATGACCTTACGGCGTCTTGGCCTGCGCCCGGCGCTTTTGTCGGTTGTGGGTCGAGACGCGGACGGCACGGAATTGTCGGCGCTCTGCGCGCAGATGGGGCTGATAACGGACCACATGTTGGCCGATGCCGAATTGCCGACCGATCAATATATGGCCATTGAGGCGCAAGGAAATCTGGTCGCCGCGATCGCGGATGCGCATTCGCTGGAGGCGGCGGGTGGACGCATTTTAGCGCCGCTGCGCGATGGCCGATTGGGCCATCCCGGCGCGCCTTGGGACGGCCCCATCGCGCTTGACGGCAACCTCACCGAAACGCTGCTGAGTGAGATCGCCACCGATCCGCAATTTGCCGCAGCCGATATCCGGCTCGCACCGGCATCGCCGGGCAAAGTGCGTCGGCTTTTGCCGCTCTTGACCCATCCGCGCACGACGCTCTACGTCAATTGCGAAGAGGCCGGGCTGATCACCGATCGGGTCTGCGATACGGCGGAGGCTGGGGCAACGGCGCTGTTGGCGGCCGGCGCGCGGCGCGTGCTGGTTACCAAAGGCGCCGATCACGCGGTCGATGCGAGCCCCGATGCGATGATTGCCCGCGCACCGCCCAAGGTCGAGCCAGTCCGCATTACGGGCGCGGGCGATACGTTTATGGCCGCACATATCGCGGCGGAATGGCGCGGTGTGTCGCGTACTGAGGCTCTCGAAGCGGCGCTTTCGGCGGCTGCGCAATATGTCGCGGGGTAATATGTCGCTCAATAATTTCATCGTCTTAGGCGGCGAAGTTGCCGCGGCATTGGCGGCAAGGCAGCCGGTCGTGGCGCTTGAATCCACCATCATTACCCACGGGATGCCATATCCGCAGAACCTCAAGACCGCGCGTTTGGTCGAGGATGAGGTGCGGGCCGGCGGCGCAGCACCGGCGACCATCGCGGTGTTGGAAGGGCGTATTCATGTGGGCCTGTCTGACGAAGAACTGAACGATTTGGCCCAGACAAACGGCGCTTGGAAGCTCAGCCGGGCCGATCTGGCCGTGGCCTTGGCGCAAAAGGTGACTGGCGCCACGACGGTTGCGGCAACCATGATTTGCGCGCATTTGGCGGGCCTTGACGTTTTTGCCACCGGCGGCATCGGAGGTGTGCATCGCGGCGCGGCCGAGAGCTTTGATATCTCTGCCGATTTGCGAGAACTATCGCAAACGCCGGTCACGGTGGTGGCCGCCGGTGCCAAGGCCATTCTCGATCTTGAAAAAACGTTGGAGGTGTTGGAGACCCTGGGCGTGCCAGTGATTGCCGTCGGGCAAGATGGGTTTCCGGCCTTTTGGTCGCAAACCAGCGGACTTCCAGCCCCCTTGCGGCTTGACACCGCGGCAGAGATTGCCGAGGCGCACCGCATGCGCGCGCGGCTCGGCCTGCCCGGCGGCCAATTGATCGCAAATCCGATCCCGGCCGATGAAGCCATTCCGCTGGATCAGTTGCGCCCGTTGATCGATACCGCGCTCGACGCGGCTGCGGCCAGCTCAATAAGCGGCAAAGCGGTCACGCCCTACTTGCTGCAATACCTCTATGAGGCGACGGCGGGTAAAAGCCTCACTGCCAATATTGCATTGGTGCGAAACAATGCCCGTCTCGCGGCCCAGATTGCCTCAGAGTTGTGCAAACAATGAAAAATCCATCGCTTGTGTGAGACAGCTTTCGGCCCTACCTATTACCCAGACCCGCTGCTTGTGTGACCTAACGATCAATGAAGCTTTCTGAGCCACCGCCACCGCCAAAACGTGGACTATTGTCCTCGCTGCGCGCCAGCTTTTTCACCGGACTTGTGGTGATTGCGCCGATCGGTATCACGATCTGGCTGCTTTGGTCATTGATCGGCTGGATCGACGGCTGGGTCTTACCGTTGGTGCCCAATGCTTACGACCCGGTTGTGCTGTTCCAGCGTTATACCGGCTTGCAGGTGAATATCCGAGGCCTGGGCGTTGCCACCTTCCTGATCTTTACGGTTTTGGTGGGCTGGATCGCCAAGGGGATCATCGGACGCTCGCTCATCGCCTGGGCCGAGGGCGTTGTGCTAAGCGTTCCCGGCGTGCGCACGATCTATTCCGGATTGAAGCAGATCACCGAAACGGTCGTTCAGCAGGGCGAGCAGAATTTCGACAAAGCCTGCCTGATTGAATACCCGCGCAAGGGCATTTGGGCGATTGGATTTATCTCGACCACGGCCAAGGGCGAGATCGCGGCGCGCCACGGCTCCGAAGAGATGGTGTCGATTTTTGTTCCGACCACGCCGAACCCCACATCGGGCTTTTTGCTGTTTTTCCCGACCAAGGATGTGCAGGTCCTCGATATGTCGGTCGAAGATGCCGCCAAGCTCATCATCTCCGCAGGCCTGGTCTATCCCAACGGCGATGGCGGTGTCACGCAAGCCCCGCAAGTCCCCGACGCGGCGGAATAATCGTTCAATCGGTCATCCAGACGTGACAGTCGGGTCTTTGCCAGTGGGTTGGCGCGCCCTACCCCTTTTTCGAGCTGGCCTGCGTAGATTGTGACCACGTTTGCATTGATCTCGGGCGATGGTTGCTCAGCAAAAAGCAGATCAAGCTCCAGCCCGTCATCGGCTTCAACGATGTCCGCGCTGGCGCTTTGACACTGTCCGACCAAGGCCGCGAATGAGGACGGTCTTAGTCCTCAACCCACCAGACATCCGGTTGCCAGCCGATGAAATCACCGTAGATCGGCAGGGTCTCTGGATACCTCAATTCCGAATTATGCGCGATCCGGCTAACCGGCGAGAACCAAAACGGAATCACGTAGCGTTCCGACATCAAAACCCGGTCGAGCGCGCGGACGGCGGCGACGAAATCGTCCTGGCTGGCGGAGTTTAAAAGCCGATCTATCATTGCCTCAATCGCAGGATGACATGCGCCCATCAAATTACGGCTGCCGGGACGGTCGGCCATGTCGCAACCGTAGTAAAGGCGCTGTTCATTGCCGGGGCTCAGGCTGAGGCCACGGGCATATTGCGTCATCTGAAAATCGTACCCGTCGGTGCGTTCGCGAAATTGCGCGCTGTCCACCGTTGTGACATCGACCGCCACGCCAACCCGCTCTAGCGCGGCGACGAAGATGTTGGTGATGGCTTGGCGTTCCGATGATCCCTGTTGCAGCAGGATCTCGAACGTAAGCGGACCGTCCGGGCCGGTCATCACGCCATCAACCACGCTATAGCCGGCCTCTTCCAGCAATGCGGTCGCTGCGCGCGCGCCCGTGCGGTTGCGCTCACTGCCATCCGAGACCGGCAAGACATAGCCGTCAAGCGCGCCGGGCAGCAGATCATCGCTGAACGGGGCCAGAAACGCGGCCACTTGACCATCCGCAGCCCCCGGCATCATGCCCAAGACGGAGTTGGAGAAATACGAGGTGGCGCGCGGATCGACACCATTGTTCACTGTCCGGCTGATAAACTCGAAATTGAAAACCTCGATCATGGCCTGTCGCACGCGCCAATCGTCAAACGGCGCAATCCGCGTGTTCATCACAAACCCGTTCATGCCAGAAGGCCGTTGATGCGGCACGACGCTGAGCGTCACATCGCCGGAGGCGACGCGGGGAAAGTCATAACGTGTCTCCCAATCCTGCGCATTGGTTTCCCGGATCGTGGTGATCTCGCCTGCCGTGAAGGCTTCAAACATTGCGGTGGCATCGCCAAAAAATTCCAGACGCACCTCGTCGATCAGGTTCGTGCCGCGCCGAAACGGCAAATCGGCGCCCCAATAATCGGGATTGCGCGACAGCGTGACATACCGGCCGGCCTGATAGTCGCTCACGACATAGGGCGCGGTGGAAATTGGCACGACATCCAGGCCCGAGGCACTAAAATCCTGGCCGTCCCATTGCGCGGCTTTGAGAATGGGGCGCATGCCCATGATCAGCGCCATTTCGCGATTCGCCTCGACAAATTCGATGCGGATGCCGCGGTCGCCGACCGCGCTGATGCTCGCGACATTTTCCCACGATCCGGCATATCGCGCATTGCCCTCGGTCCCGAGCGTCTCATAGGACCAAATCACATCTTCCACCGTGACCGGAGATCCATCGGAAAACCGCGCCTCGGGGCGGAGCACAAATTCCACCCACATCCCCTCGGGATCGGCCTCAACCGATTCGGCCAACAAGCCGTAGAGCGTAAATGGCTCGTCATAAGACCGGCCCATGAGCGATTCGTAGGCCAAGAAGCGAAGTTGCCAGGGCACACGCCCGACGCGGGCATGCGGGTTAAGACTATCAAAAGAACCGACCTCGCCGGTTACAATGCGCCCGCCAGGAACGGCATCGGGATTGGCATAGGGCAGATGCTCAAAATCTGGTGGAAGCGCGGGATCGCCATACATAGCGATGCCATAACTGGGCTCTGCTAGGGCGGCGCCGGCCAGTCCGAATGTGAGGGCGCCGGCGCGGATCGTTGCGTGGAACAAACCTGTGAACATCTGGAAACTCCCTGCCGGTGGCCTGCTGTGTTTATCGCGCAAGGCTATCTGGGGGTGTGAGCCTTTTCAAACTTTTAGGTTGAAGTGCGGCCAACCCTCTGCGTATAACATCGGTACTGCTCGATAGGTTTCTTGCCTGTATGAAACCTGCCTCAATAACTTAACGCCGGCCTTGTGCCGGCGTTTTTTTTGCTCGCCGCTGAGGCCGCGCGAGAAATTTTGCGCAGAATCCTTTTCGGGGCTGCAGCGGAAGATTACGCTCTGAGACGCAGCAGATATTCGGGAAGGACAGGCGCATGGCTATCACGATCTCTTTGGCTGGCAAAACAGCGGTCATCACCGGGTCAAATTCGGGGATCGGTTTGGGTTTGGCGCAAGAGCTTGCGCGAGCCGGAGCAGACATCGTTCTCAATAGCTTTAGCGACACCGAGGACGATCACGCGCTTGCCGCGCAAATCGCTGCGGATCACGGTGTGACGGCGCGGTACATTCAAGCCGATATGTCCAAGCCGGACCAATGCCGTGCGCTGATCGAAACGGCCGGCCAGTGCGATATTCTGATCAACAATGCCGGCATCCAATTCGTGGCGCGGATCGATGAATTCCCACAGGACAAATGGGATGCGATCATCGCAATCAATATGAACTCTGCCTTTCATACCATCGCGGCCGCCTTGCCGAAAATGCGGCATGCTGGTTGGGGGCGGATTGTGAATATAGCCTCCGCCCATGGTTTGCGCGCCTCAGCCTATAAGGCGGCCTATATCACGGCAAAACATGGGATTGTCGGCATGACCAAAGCGGTGGCGATGGAAACCGCGGAGGAGCCGATCACCTGCAATGCCATTTGCCCCGGCTATGTGCTGACGCCGATCGTGGAAAAGCAGATACCGGAGCAGATGAAGGAGCATGGGATGGACCGAGAAACGGTGCTGCGTGAAGTTATCTTGACCAAACATCCAAGCCATGAATTCGCGACCGTAGAGGAAATGGGCGCCGCGGCGATGTTTTTATGCGGGCCGCATTCAGCGCAGATCACCGGCACCACGATCAGCATTGATGGCGGCTGGACCGCAGGGTAGTCGGGCCCTCCGGGGCATCGAGCCCCATCGGGCCCGGCGCGGACAGGGCCGCGCGGGCGCGCGTCGATCACACAAGGCGGGGCAGCGACAATGGCGAAGACACAGAAAAAGCGGATCAACTTGGCCTTGCAGGGCGGCGGGGCCCATGGCGCCTTTACGTGGGGCGTATTGGACCGCTTTTTAGCCGATCCACGCATCGAAATCGCAGGCATTTCAGGGACCTCCGCCGGCGCGTTAAATGGCGCGGCCGTCAAGGCTGGGCTGGCAACCGGTGGTGCCGATGCGGCCCGGGCAAACCTATTGTGGTTTTGGGAACAGGTCGGTGCGGTCGATGACGAAAAACTCACACCCTGGCTGGAGGCGGTGTCTCCGGCGGCGGTGTCGAGCCTGATTGAGATGTCCTGGCCGTTCGCCGTCGCGGACGGGATGAGCCGCGTGGTCAGCCCGTACAATTCCGGCCCGTTTTACAAAAACGCGCTCCATCCGATTGTCGAGGCGCTGCATTATGACGCGATTTGCGGTGATCGCGGCCCGGCCCTGGCGATCTGCGCAACCAATGTTCGTTCTGGCAAAATCCGCGTCTTCCAAGGCGATGATATCACGCCTGAAGCGCTCATGGCGTCCGCGTGCCTGCCGACATTGTTTCAGGCGGTTGAAATCGATGACCCCGAGACGGGACGACGCGAGGCTTATTGGGATGGCGGCTATACCGGCAACCCGGCGCTCTTTCCGCTGTTCAACCGCGCACTCCCCGCCGATATCGTCGTGGTCAATATCAATCCGCTTCACCGCGAGGAATTGCCGGTGACCGCGCGGGAAATCCAAAACCGCATTAACGAGATCAGCTTTAATTCCTCTTTGTTGCGCGAATTGCGCGCCATCGCCTTTGTCAAGCGGTTGCTGAGCGATGGGCTTATGCCAACAGATGCGATGCGGGATGTGCACATTCACATGGTCGCCGATGACAGCCTGATGGCGCAACTTTCCGTGGCCACCAAACTGGTGCCAACGCCGCAAATTCTCCACCAACTCCGTCAGGCAGGCCATAAGGCAGCCGATGAATTCCTGACGTCGCATTTCGACGCGATCGGAACAGCAAGCAGTGTCGATCTGCGCGCCATGTTTTCGTGACCCTGCCGGCCGCCTGCCCCGCGCCGTTCAACCTGGCCCGCTATGTGCTGGACGCGGGGCGGGCAACGCCTGAGAAAACCGCGTTGGCTGTGCTCGGACCCCGGCGCGCGGAATGCTGGTCTTACGACAGCCTGCGCCGGCGGGTCTTTGGCATGGCAACAGCATTGCAGAGCCGCGGTATCCAGCCCGACGACCGCGTGCTGTTGCGCATCGGTAACGAGCCCGCCTTTCCGGTCGCCTTTTTGGGCTGTGCGCTGATCGGGGCGATCCCAGTGCCAAGTTCGGCGCAATTGACCGAGCATGAGATCACAAAGCTGGCCGCGGATCTCAATCCCCACGCGGTGATTGCCTCGGATGGGCTGGCCTGCCCGCGACACCCGGCCCGGCTCATGTCGGCAGAGGCGCTGATCGAGAACCCGGCCACCGAGCCGCCTGCGGTGCAATTGGGCGATCCCAACCGCCCCGGCTACATCGTCTATACGTCGGGATCGGGCGGGCAGCCCCGGGCGGTGGTCCATGCCCATCGTGCGGTTTGGGCCCGCCGCATGATGATCGATGGCTGGTATGGGCTCGGGCCGGAGGACCGCATGTGCCATGCCGGCGCATTGAATTGGACCTTCACGTTGGGCACGGGGCTATTGGATCCGTGGGCCGTTGGGGCCAGCGCATTGATCCCGGGCAAGGATGTCGCGCCGGCGCAGCTGCCGCAGCTGTTAAAGCGCCATAATGCGACAATTTTTGCCGCTGTTCCTGGGATTTATAGAAAGATGCTCAAGTCCGGCCTGCCGCAGATGCCGGGGCTGAGGCACGGGCTATCGGCGGGTGAGACACTGCCACCGGCGCTCCGCGCGGCATGGCAAAGCGCCACGGGGACCGACATCCACGAAGCGCTTGGGATGTCGGAATGCTCCACCTTCATATCCGGCAGCCCGGCCCGGCCTGCGCCAGCCGGATCGACGGGCTTTGCACAAGCTGGCCGCCGTGTTGCGATCTTGGCCGAGGACGGAACGCCAGCCCCGACCGGCACGCCCGGCCGGCTTGCGGTGCACAAGACCGACCCCGGCCTGATGCTGGGCTATTGGTCCCAAACGGAGGCGCCGCGCCTGCCGCTTGAGGCGGAGTGGTTTGTCACCGGCGATCAGGTGCAAAGCGCCACAAACGGCGCCATCACCTTCAAGGCCCGGCTCGACGATATCCTCAATGCCGGCGGCTTTCGGGTTGCGCCGCAAGAGATTGAGGCGGCCTTTGCCGGCCTGCCCGGCCTTGGCGAGTGTGCAGCCTGCGAGATCGCGTTGCGCGCCGACACACGCATTATCGCCCTTGCCATCGAGGGTGAGGCAGGTTTTGCTGAGCTTAAGGCCCGGGCCCAGACGCGGCTTGCGGCCTATAAACAGCCCAGGGTCTATGTCCGCCTCCCCGAATTGCCGCGCAGCGCCAACGGCAAGCTCGCCCGGGCGCGCCTGGCCGAGCTTGTGAAGGAACATTATGATGATCCGCCTTGACATTATCTCTGATCCGATTTGCCCCTGGTGTTATATCGGCTGGTCGGGTCTGCAAAAGGCGCTGGAGGCCAATCCGGACCACCCTTTTGCGATCGAGTGGCACCCGTTTCAATTGAACCCCGATATGCCTGCCGAGGGTATGGATCGGCGCGCTTATTTGGAGGCGAAATTCGGTGGCGCCGACGGCGCATCAGAGGTCTATGGCCGCATTGCCGCGCATGCAAAGGCCGCCGGGCTGGATTTGGATTTCGACGCCATCACGCGCACGCCCAACACAATCAATGCGCATCGATTGATCCATTGGGCCGGTTTAGAGGGCCGCCAGACGCCAGTTAAGCTCGCACTTTTCCGTGCCTATTTCCAGGACGGGCGCGACATTGGCGACAGCGAGGTCTTGGCCGATATCGCCGCGGCTGCGGGGCTGGACCGGGCCATGATCGCGCGTCTTCTGACCAGTGACGCCGATATCGCCGATATCCGAGCGCGCGACGCCCATGCCCGGTCGCGCGGCGTGACCGGCGTGCCGACCTTCATCGTCGCCAGCCAACATGCTGTACCCGGCGCGCAACCGGCGGAAATGTGGACCCAACTGATCGGAGAGCTTGCCGCGCAGACGGACGCGGCGGAATGACCGCGGCCGCCGAAAAAGCCGACCCGCCCATCGGACAGGCGGAATTCATCGCGCTTATCGGTACGCTTTTTGCAACGATTGCATTCTCCATCGATGCGATGTTGCCGGCCCTGCCTGCCATCGGTGCCGAGCTGTCGCCCGACGATCCGCAATTGGCACCGCTGATCCTGACAAGTTTTGTTTTGGGCATGGGCTTTGGCACGTTCTTTGTCGGCCCGCTGTCAGATGCGTTCGGGCGCCGACCGGTGATCTTCGCCGGCACCGCGCTTTATATCATTGCAGCCATTTGGGCCTTTTTCGCCGGTAGCTTGGAATCGGCGCTCGCGGCGCGGGTCTTGGCCGGTATCGGCGTTGCGGCCCCACGCATCGTCACGCTCGCCATTGTGCGTGATCTTTATTCAGGCCGCGTGATGGCGCGCATTTTTTCCTTTGCGATGACGGTCTTTACGGTTTTTCCCGCCGTGGCCCCTTTGATCGGCGATGCCATCATCCACAGCCTGGGTTGGCGGTCGATATTCCTGGCCTTCATCATGTTCGCGGCGGTTTCGGTCGGATGGTTGGCGCTACGCTTGCCCGAACCTTTACCGCCCGAAGCCCGACGGCCCTTGGCCTTTGCGGCGATCGCGGCCGGCGTGGTTGAGACCTTACGGTTGCGGCAAATGCAGCTTTCAATTCTGGTGCAGACGATTGTGTTTGGCATCTTGTTCGGCATGATCAGCTCGGTCCAGTCGATCTTTGATCAGACCTACGGCCAAGCCGAGACCTTTCCCTGGTGGTTCTTTTTCATCGCCCTTCTGGCGTTTCCGGCGGCCCCTTTGAACGGGGTGCTGGTGACGCGTTTGGGCATGCGGCCGCTGGTGCGCCGCGCCCTCATCTGGTCGCTGATCTTTGCGATTGGATTTGCCGGGACCGCCATGACGGGTATCGCCGGTCGGTTCGAGCTTTGGCTGTTTTTCTTTTGGTCGGTGACCTTGTTTGGCAATGTCGCCTTTACGATCGGTAATCTGAATGCCTTGGCGCTTGAACCTTTGGGACATATTGCGGGCCTGGCGTCGTCTCTGATGGCCGGGCTATCGACGGTGGGCGGGGCGGTGATCGGCTCGGTCATTGGGCAGTTCTTCGACGGAACACCGGTCCCAATGGCCCTGTCGACGGCGGTGTTGTCCGCATTGGCGATCCCGATCATGGTTGTCATGCCGCGTGAGAGATAGTGCAAGTCCGCACACCTCCGGGTCGCGATGGCGCTGGTCTCAGGCGGCCTTCGCCTTTTCCGCGAGATCCCGCGCGACGGCAAAGGCACCCTTGATTTTGTCGGCCTCCCGCGTCCAATCCCGGCGGACGACAATCTTGTTATCCTTGATCTTGGCGCGTCCGTCTTGTGCTTGAACAAACTCCACTAACCCTTTTGGGTTGCTGAATTTGTCATTGTGAAATTGAATGGTTGCCCCTTTCGGCCCGGCATCGAGCCGCGCGATACCGGCCCGTTTGCACATCGCCTTGATCCGCACCACCAACATCAGTGTGTTTACCTCCCGCGGGAGCTTGCCAAACCGGTCGATCAATTCCGCCGCAAAGCCCTCAAGCTCGACCTTTTTCGTCAATTGGCTCAGGCGGCGGTAAAGCCCAAGGCGCACGTCGAGGTCCGGCACATAGGCTTCCGGGATCAAAACCGGCACACCGAGATTGAGTGTCGGTGCCCATTGACCATCGTCATCGACAAGCCCTTCTGCCTTGCCCGACCGGATCGCGGCGATCGCCTCTTCCAGCATCGATTGGTAAAGCTCAAAGCCCACCTCGCGGACATGGCCGGATTGCTCTTCGCCCACGATGTTGCCCGCGCCGCGAATGTCGAGATCCTGGCTTGCAATGGTAAAGCCCGCCCCGAGACTGTCCAAGGAACCCAAAACGCGAAGCCTTTTCTCGGCCGTTTGGGTCAGCTTTCCGCGCGGCTTAGTGGTCAGATAGGCATAGGCGCGGGTCTTGGACCGCCCGACGCGGCCGCGGATCTGATAAAGCTGCGCCAGGCCAAACCGGTCGGCGCGGTGGATCACCATGGTATTTGCGGTTGGAATATCGATGCCGGATTCGACGATTGTCGTGGCCAAGAGCACATCGAATTTGCCATCGTAGAACGCGTTCATGCGGTCATCGAGATCGCCGGCGGCCATTTGACCATGCGCGGTCACAGCTTTCACTTCGGGCACTTGGTCGCGCAGGAACGCCTCCATCTCAGGCATGTCCTGAATGCGCGGCACGACAAAGAAGGATTGCCCGCCGCGGTAGTGTTCCCGCAACAAAGCCTCGCGGATCGTGACCGGGTCAAATTCGCTGACATAGGTCCGGATCGCCAACCGGTCGACGGGAGGCGTCCCGATGAGGCTGAGATCACGCACACCCGACAGCGACATTTGCAATGTACGCGGGATCGGCGTGGCGCTCAGCGTGAGCACATGGACCTCGGCGCGCATGTCCTTTAGCCGTTCCTTATGCGTCACGCCAAAGCGTTGTTCTTCATCGATGATCAAAAGCCCAAGGTTTTGGAAGCGGATCGATTTGGCCAACAGGGCATGTGTGCCGATGACAATGTCGACGGAGCCATCGGCCAAGCCGGCCCGCGTCCGCGCGGCGTCCTTTGCATTCACAAACCGCGATAACTGTCTGACATTCAGTGGAAAACCACGAAATCGATCCTGGAATGTGCTGGTATGCTGGCGCGAGAGCAAGGTCGTGGGTGCGATGATGGCGACCTGTTGGCCGGCGGCCGCGGCAACAAAAGCGGCGCGCATCGCGACTTCGGTTTTGCCAAAGCCGACATCGCCCACCACCAATCGGTCCATCGGTCGGCCGCGCGCGAGATCGTCCAGCACATCGCCAATGGCCGAAAGCTGATCTTCGGTTTCCTCATAGGGGAACCGCGCAGCAAAGGCCTCCCACATGTCGCCGGGGGGCTCAAAGACGGGTGCGCTGCGCACTTCCCGCTCTGCCGCGATCCGGATCAACCGATCGGCGATCTCGCGGATGCGCTGTTTCAGCTTGGCCTTTTTGGCCTGCCAGGCGCCGCCCCCCAGCCGGTCCAGCAAACCTTCGTCGTGGCCATAGCGACTGAGCAGCTCGATATTTTCGACCGGAAGAAAAAGACGGTCGCCGCCGGCATATTCCAGTGCGATGCATTCATGCGGCGCGCCCGCGGCGGTCACGGTTTCAAGCCCCGTATACCGTCCAACCCCGTGATCGACATGCACAATAAGATCGCCAGGGCTTAGCGATTGCGCTTCGGTCAGGTAGTTTTCCGCGCGCCGGCTTTTGCGTTTTGGGCGGATCAACCGGTCGCCTAGGACGTCCTGTTCAGAGATCACCGTCAAGCCACCGCCGGTAAAGCCTTCCTCAAGCGGCCAAACTGCAAGGCTGATCGATCCAGGCCCGCCCAGATCCCTGGCGTTCGCGACGTCCTTGAACCCGGTCAGGCCCTCATCGGCCAACAGCCCCGAAAGCCGTTCGCGCGCGCCATCCGACCAGGATGCGATCACCACCGTATCCACGGCGGCGCGTGTCTGAACATGATCGGCCAGCGCACTGAAAAGGCTCAGCGATTCTTGCTGCCGCTCCGGCGCGAAATTGCGTCCGACCCGACCGCCCGCATCGATGAGGCCGGGACCTGGCGCTTGCGGCAATGGGTGGAATTGCACCACGCGTCGATCCGACATGGCTGCCGACCAGGCGGCATCATCGAGGTACAAAAGCCCGGGCGGGCATGGTTTATAGACTGTGATCGGGCCACCTTTTTGCGCCATGGCCTCCCGGCGGGTGTCGTATTGATCCTCGATCTGTTCCCATCGCGCCTCGCGCTGCGCGACATGCTGTTGATCGAGGGTAACGGTGGCGCCGGGCACATAATCGAACAGCGTCTCAAGGCCGTCATGGAAAAACGGCAGCCAATGCTCCATCCCGGCATGTTTGCGCCCGGCGCTGACAGCTTCGTAAAGCGGGTCATCGGTGCCGGCGGCGCCAAATTCAATCCGGTAGTTTTGCCGAAACCGTGTGATCGCGGATGGGTTGAGCACAATCTCGGACATTGGCGCGAATTCAATCCGCTCCAGCGTTTCGCGGGTGCGCTGCGTGGCGGGGTCGAAGCGCCGCGCGCCGTCAAGGATGTCGCCAAAGAGATCAAGCCGCACCGGACCGGCCGCGCCGGGCGGCCATACATCGATGATACCGCCGCGCACCGCGTAATCGCCCGGCTCGGTCACGGTCGGCGTCTGTGCATAGCCCATCTCGACCAGAAACGCCCGCAGCGCGGCCTCATCGATCCGACCGCCCACAGTTGCGACAAAGGCGGCACCGTCAAGCATCGCCCGGGGCGGAAGAAATTGCGTTGCAGCCGACAGCGTTGTCAGCAAGATGAACGGGCCCGCCATCCCTTGCGCCAGCCCTGCCAGCGTTGCCATCCGTGTGGCCAGGATCGCCGCATTGGGCGAGACGCGGTCATAGGGCAGACAATCCCAACCGGGAAAGCTGAAAACCGGCAGGCTTGGGTCGTAAAACCGCAGGGCGTCAGCCATGGCGGCCAAGCGTTTGTCGTCGCGCGCAATATGGCAGACCGGTCCCGTGCCGCTTGCGCATTCCTCAAGCACCAATCGCGCGTCAAAGCCTTCGGGTGCGCCACCCATTGTAATATGATCAGTGCGTGCCATGGCCGGCTGATCTACGGGTCTGGGGCCCGGCGTCAAGCCGCTGCGCGGATTATGGGGCAAGCGGGCTGACCGTGACGTTCACATACATGCCCCAGAAGGCGGTGATAAAGATAAAGACAACGCCCATGGCCTGCACCCCGACCCGGTGCCAGCGCAATGCGTTTGGCAGGTCTGCGAAATCGGTTTTCCGCAAGTTTCGGGCCGTGCGGGTCGACCAAAGCCCGATCAGCACCATGGGGGCTGCCAAAAGAAAGACCGCTTGACTGAACTCGTTGCCATAGACCCAGCCCAGCACGCCGAGCCCGGTCAGCAAAAACGCCGCACCAGCGGTTACAGCCGGGCCCGAGAGTTCGACCAGCGACAGGATGCGGTTGACGTTGACCTCGGCCAAGATGCGCAGATCGCGGCTTGCCTGTTCTTGGCCGCGCCGCGCGCGCACGACCAGATCAAAGGGCACACCCAGCACCCAATGGCTGACGGTCGACCACAAGACAGCCAGCACAATCCAATACCAAAGGTTCGAGAAGGAACGCAGATCGATAACTTCGCGCGCCCGTTCGAGTATCGCTAGGTCCAAGCCTGACCCCGTTTTTCGTCACCGAAGCCTCTTTTAGTGCCCGGGCGTCACGGATGCCAGCCCGCGCGTGCGCAAAAGATGAAACTTGTCTCCGCGCAACAGCCATGCCACCCCTAAGGGCGCGACAGCGCGAAGGATAAACGACGATGGCGCCGCAGGCCTCTTTCCCCAAAACCCGCTTCCGCAGGCTTCGCCGGACGCAGCCCTTGCGCGATTTGGTGCGGGAAAGTGAGCTTTCGGTCCACGATCTGATCTGGCCGCTCTTTGTCTGTGCCGGTCAAAACGAAACCCAAACCGTGGCCTCCATGCCGGGTGTTTTACGCCGATCGGTCGATCTGATCGTCGCCGCCGCACGCGAGGCCGCCACATTTGGCATTCCGGCCGTTTGTCTTTTTCCCTACACGGCTTTGGAAGATCGCACTGCCGATTGCGCTGAGGCGTGGAGCCCGGATAACCTGTCAAATCGGGCGATTGCCGCTATTCGCGAGGCTGGTATCGACATCGCGGTGATGACCGATATCGCGCTCGATCCCTATAATATCGACGGTCAAGACGGATTTGTCCGCGACGGCCAAGTCGTCAATGATGAAACTGTCGAGGCCTTGGTGAAAATGGCACTGGCCCAAGCCGAGGCGGGCGCGGATATTCTGGGGCCCTCCGACATGATGGACGGCCGGGTCGGGGCGATGCGGCGCGCGCTTGAGGCCGAGGGTCATCGCGATGTTGCCATCATGTCCTATGCCGCGAAATTCGCATCCAGTTTTTATGGCCCGTTTCGCGACGCCGTGGGCGCCAGTGGGGCGCTGAAGGGGGACAAAAAGACCTATCAGATCGATCCGCCAAACCGGTGCGAAGCATTGCGCTGCGTCGAACGCGACCTGCAAGAGGGGGCCGATATGGTGATGGTCAAGCCGGGCATGCCCTATCTCGATATCGCCCGCGCGGTCAAAGACCGCTTTGGCGCACCGACCTATGCCTATCAGGTCTCAGGCGAATTTGCGATGATCGAAGCTGCCGCGGCCAATGGGTGGCTTGATGGGGAAAAGGTCATGCTCGAAAGCCTAATCGCGTTCCGGCGCGCCGGATGTGACGGTGTCTTGACCTATTTCGCGCCCCGCGTCGCGCGGCTTTTGGCGGGTGAGCCTACCGGTGCATGATGCCGAAAATGTCAGGGTGAAATGCCGCCGATCCGGCGATTTGGACTGCTTTGCTCAGTGACAACGCGATGCGGCTTCGGTAACATATGCACGTGCGCGGAGCAGAAAGACTCGGCCACGGAGGCATCATCTGGCAGGAGGGGGTCTATGACCAAACTTTCAAGACGTACATTCGTTCTTTCCGGCGCGGCCTTGCCGTTGGCCGCATGCGGCAACGGGCTGAATTCCGAAGGCGGCCCACGTATCGATGCGCGGGCCGATAACGCGCTGTCGTTTATGTATAGCGAAGTTCCGGGCAGTCAGGATTTGGCCAGTCAGGCCGCCGGGCTTCTGGTGATGCCGCTGATCACCGAGGCGGGCTTTGGCTTCGGCGGGGCATATGGACGTGGCGCGTTACGCATCAATAATACGACCGTCGACTATTATTCGGCGATCTCTGGGACCTTCGGGCTTCAAATCGGCGCGCAGCAATACGCACATACCTTGTTCTTCATGACACCCGAGGCACTCAGTACCTTCCGCAATTCTCAGGGTTGGTCAGCGGGCGCCGATGTGCGTTACGCGGTCAACACGGATGCAGGGCGGCTTGGGGTTGATACCACCGAATTGCTCGATCCAGTGATCGCGGTCGTCTATGGACAGGCCGGGCTGATTGCCGGGGCCACGCTCGAAGGTACACGCTACACGCGCATCCTGCCATGAAGGCGGCGGCACGTCTCGCCGCAGCAGCATGGCTTTTTGTCGTTTCGCCTGTCTTGGCGCAGGACGTTGCAGATCTTGCGCCACGAGAGGGGTGGGCCGTCCATGTGACGGATCATGATTTCGACGATCTGGTCGCGCATACCCGTGCCGCGATCGGCGATGGCGGGCTGGCCGTCGTCACCCAAGCGGGACCGACGGGCGCGGCGGCCAATCGCGGGATCGACATTCCGGGCAACCGAATCATCGGGGCCTTTAACAACGTTTTTGCGGTGCGCATTCTGTCGCTTTCGACGGCCGCCATGATCGAGGCGCCTTTACGGTTTTATGTCACAGAAAACGCCAATGGCACGGCGACGCTGAGCTACAAGGAACCCAGCTTTGTTTTTGCGCCGTACATAGCCGAAGGCGGGGACGATTTGATTGCCGCTGCGGCAGAGCTTGATGCAATCTTTGCGGCCATTGCTGAAGACGCTGCATCGCGATAGGGCTAGATCGGCTGAGGTTTTGAGGGGCGATGCGCAATGCGCGTGGTTTTGCGGTGGCTCATCCGCGTTGCGACAGTTGTCATCACTTTGACCGTTATGGCGGTCCTTTTGGCGTGGTGGATGGCGAGCCGGTCCCTGCCCGACTACGACGCCGATTGGCGCGTCGATGGCATTTCGGCACCGGTTGAGATCGTCCGCTCGAATGCGGGCGTTCCGCATATTTTCGGCGCGACGGACGAGGATGTCTTCTTCGGCCTCGGCTTTGCGCATGCGCAAGACAGATTGTGGCAAATGCTGATGACCCGGCGCACCGCACAGGGGCGCCTGTCGGAGCTATTTGGCCCGCGCACTTTGGATATCGACGATGTTCTGCGCCGACTTGATCTATACGGACACGCCTCGGCATCGGTGGCCGCGTTCGATCCGCGGTCGCGCGCGGCGCTAGAGGCCTATGCCGCGGGCGTTAATGCCTGGATCGAACAGGTCTCGACCGAAGCGCTTGGCCGCGGGGCCCCCGAATTATTCCTGTTCTCGCCCGAGATTGCGCCCTGGCGACCGGCAGATTCCGTGGCCGTGTCGACCATGATGGCCCTGCAATTGGCCTCTCAGCACGAAGAGGAGATCCTGCGTGCCCGCACCAGCCTGGCCTTGCCCGACCAAGACCGGTTGCAAGACCTGCTGCCCGATGCGCCCGGAACAGGTGTGATGGCGCTACCGGAATTCGCCGCCCTCTTCGATGCATCGCCCCCGCGGTTTGCGGAAAACACAGCGCAATATGGTAGGCTCGTGCCCTGGGCACCGCGCGGCCGCGGCGGGGCGTCGAATGCTTGGGCTGCGCAACCGGCGCGCACCGCATCCGGCGCGCCGATTTTGGCCAATGATCCGCATCTGGCGCTGACAGCGCCATCGATTTGGTATCTCGCGCGGCTGGAATTCCAAAGCGGCGGTGCCATTGGTGCGACGATCCCCGGCATGCCAGCGATCCTTTCGGGCCGCAATGATCATATCGCTTGGGGCGTCACCTCGGCCCATGTCGACGATATCGATCTCTATGTCGAAGAGCTCAACCCGGAAAATTCGAACCAATATCGCGCGCCCACCGGCTGGGCCGAATTCGAGACGCGGCGCGAGATCATCGAGATCGACGGCGCAGATCCGGTGACGATCACCTTGCGCTGGACCGAAAACGGCCCCGTCCTCCCAGGCAGGCACTGGAATTTCGGCGCGGTCACACCCGCAGGTCATGTCATGAGCATGGCTTGGACGGTATTTTCTGATCGCAACACGTCGGTACGCACCGGCATCGACATCATGTTCGCGACCAGCGTTGAGGAGGCGCTGATGGCCGGCAGCCATTTCGTTGCGCCCGCGCAAAACCTGATGGTCGCCGATGTGGACGGCAATATCGCGCTGCAAATCATCGGCCATATTCCCTGGCGCGATGACGATCACCAAACCTTGGCGCGGATGCCCTCGCCCGGTTGGGTTGCGGATAACCGTTGGCTCGGCGTGACCAGCTATCGCGCTAACCCAACCCTGCTAAACCCGCAAAGCGGCATGCTTGGCAATACCAACAACAAAACCATCGATCGCGACTTTCCACTGCATGTGAGCTTCGATTGGGGCGATACGCAGCGGATCACACGGCTCGAAAGCCTGATGGGTGCGCGCGCGGTTCATACCCGTGACAGTTTCATCGAAGCCCAGCTTGATGCGGTTTCCGCCGCGGCGCGCAATATCTTGCCACTGGTTGCCCGCGATCTGTGGTTTGCCACCGAGGCCGCGCCGCCGGGGACAATCGAACGGCGCCGGCAAGAGGCGCTTGCCCTGCTTGCCGATTGGAACGGCGAGATGAACGAACACCTGCCCGAGCCGCTGATCTATGCCGCGTGGATGCGCAGTTTGCAGCAACGCTTGATCCGCGATGATATCGGGCCGCTGGCTGCGGAATTCGAAAGCATGGAGCCGCTGTTTATCGAACGCGTGTTTCGTGACGTCGATGGCGCAAGCAGTTGGTGCGATGTCCGCAGTTCCACCGTGCAGGAAACCTGTAACGATATCGCGCGCTTAGCGCTTGATGATGCACTACAATGGCTCGAAGAGCGCTATGGCCCTGCAATCGAAAGCTGGCGATGGGGCGAGGCGCATGAAGCGGTGCACGAACATCCGGTTTTGGGGCAAACGGCGCTTTTCTCCTGGGTGGTTAATATTCGGCAATCAACGTCAGGCGGCGATCACACGTTACAGCGCGCTGCAACCCCGGGCGCCCTGCCCGACCCCTTTTTGAACACCCATTCTGCCGGATATCGCGGCGTCTATGACTTTGCCGATCCCGACAGCTCGGTCTTTGTTTTGTCGACTGGGCAGTCCGGCCATCCGCTGAGCCCGCATTACGACGATCTTGGCGAGCTGTGGCGCCGCGGTGAATATATCCCAATGTCGCTCGACCCGGATTTGGCCCGCGCGGGCAATATTGGCATCACGCAGCTGAGCCCGGCGGGACCATGAGGTCCGCCAACGGTCGCGGATGAGCAAAGAGATACCCCTGCCCGCGCGCCACGCCGAGATCGCGAAGACAGCGATGCTCGGCCACAGTCTCAATCCCTTCGGCTACCAAAGTGGCGCCCGTTTCAGTGGCATAATGTACCATGGCCGCGCACATCGCCCGCTTTGCGGCATCGGCATCGATGCCGGCGACCAGCGCACGATCCAGCTTGATCAGATCAGGGCTTAAGGCGAGGATCTGGTGCAAGCCGGAATGCCCCATACCGGTGTCGTCCACCGCCAACCTCATCCCGGCCTGCCGCAATGGCGCAAGGCGCGCCAACAGGGCGTCGTAATCGTCCACGGCACGGTGCTCGGTAATTTCCAGCACCAGGTTCGAAAAATGAACTTCGTCAAATAATGCACTGAAACCAGGATTGAAAACTGTCTCGGGTGACGCATTGATCGACAGGTAGATATCCGAGGGCAGGCCGCTGAGATAACGAAGTGCCCTTGCAATGATCTGCTGTTCAAGTTCAGCGGTTCGATGGACGCGGGCTGCGGCGGCAAACACGGCCGCGGCATCCCAAATGCGATCCGTTTCGAACCGGCAGAGCGCCTCATAGCCTTGGACCTGGCCCCGGTCCAGAGCGACAATCGGTTGTGCTTGTAGGTGGTATTTTGCCCCAGACATGATCTCATCAAGCACGGTCGGACTGACCCGATGAGCGTCGTGATCCCCTGGACCCGGCTGGATGTGTTTCTCAAGAAGGCCCGCGACCGATTGCGCCACCTTCATGTCCCGCATGTTTAGGCTCAGGTCGGGATCGGGTGAGAGCGCGCCAAAAAGACCAAATTGCGCCCCATCCGCCCGCGCAACCGGCACGGCGATCCATGCGCCAACCGGCAGACCGAGCCAATTGGGCCTCTCGCCGGCGTTCGTCTTGCGCATATCAGCGATCAATTGCGGATGGTCGGCGCCCCAAACCGGTCCAATATCGCCGACGTCGATTGTCCATCGCGCGCCGACGGACAGGTGCCGGCCATGACCCGGCGCATCAAAAACGCGCAGAACTGCATCCGCCTGGTCGCGTTCGACAAGAAAACTGATCGCCATGCCCAGATGCTGCCGGATCGTGCGCAGCGCCTGGCCAATCACGTCATCATCGCTGGCGCCGGCGGCACGCAACGCCTGGAGCGCAAAAAGATCGGTCATGGTGTCCTTGTGGCGGATGACATCGCTATGCCAGCAGCGTGTAAAGATTTAGCTATCGGGCCGCGGTTCGGACAATCGCGCAAAAGCCTTCGCCTGGCGGTCCGTCCAAGTGACCGTCAGGCTTGCATGCGTGTCGTCCAAGTTTTCGGCGTCGACAATGCCTTGTTCATAAAGCCAGGCGCGCTTGCGACCGTCGGCGAGTGGCAATTCGAGCGTTGTGGTACGTTTGGGCGGTGTCAGGCGCGCAGCGATTGCGGCCAAAAGCGCGTCAAAACCCGCGCCCGTCCGGGCCGAAATTGCCAAACATTCCGGCCGTTTAGAGACCGCATCAAGGCGGGTTCGCAGTTCTGCGGGCGCAAGCCTGTCGGTTTTGTTCCAAAGCTCTAGGAGATTGGCGGCTGCGCTCACGCCTAAGCTTTCAAGAATTTTGCGCACATCATCGGCCTGCTCAGTGGTCTCGGGATGGCTGATATCGCGGACATGCAAGATGAGATCGGCGTCGCGCACATCTTCAAGCGTGGCGCGAAATGCGGCCACCAATTCGGTCGGCAAGTCCGAAATAAAACCCACCGTGTCGGACAGGATAACCTCGGGTCCGCGCGGGATCGCAAGCGCCCGCATGGTTGGGTCAAGCGTGGCGAAGAGCATGTCCTTGGCCAACACTTTCGACCCGGTTAAACGGTTAAAAAGCGTGGACTTCCCGGCATTTGTGTATCCGACGAGGGCAACGATCGGATAGGGCACCTTGGCGCGGGCGGCGCGATGCAATTCGCGCGTCTTCACAACCTTCGACAATTGCCGGCGGATGCGTGTGACCGCCTCGTCAATCGCGCGCCGGTCGGCCTCGATCTGCGTCTCACCGGGACCGCCAACAAACCCCAATCCGCCGCGCTGGCGTTCCAAATGGGTCCACGCACGCACCAAACGCGTGCGTTGATAGCTCAGCGCGGCCAGTTCCACCTGAAGCACGCCCTCTCGTGTGCGGGCACGATCCGCAAAGATCTCTAGAATCAGGCCGGTGCGATCAAGCAGCTTACAGCCCCAATCGCGTTCGAGATTGCGCTGCTGCACCGGCGTGACCGGTCCGTCGATCAAAACCAAACCGATATCGTTGTCTTTGATGCGGTCTCGAAGCGCGGCTATTTTGCCTGCGCCGAAAAGTCTGCCGGGATGTGGGCGCGGCAGCCGCACGATCTCAGCGCCGGTGATGTCGAGACCCGGCAAAGCCATGGCCAAGGCTGCGGCCTCTTCCAGCGCCATGACCGGGTCGCGCCGCCCGGCCTCAGAGGTCAGATCGGGATGTAGAACGAGTGCGCGGGTCACTCTTCCCCGTCGTAAAGATTGATTGGCTGCGCAGGCATTACGGTTGAAATCGCGTGCTTGTAGACAAGCTGCGATTGACCGTCCCGCCGCAAAAGCACACAGAAATTGTCAAACCACGTGATCACGCCTTGCAGCTTGACACCGTTGATAAGGAAAATCGTGACCGGAACCTTCGTTTTGCGGACGTGGTTCAGGAACGCATCCTGCAGGTTTTGTTTTGTCTCGGGCATACTGAAATTGCCTTCTCGCTTAACCCTTGCCGCGGATCGGTCCCCGGTCGCCACAAGCCAGTATGTAGACAAGTTTAAAGGATTTCCACCCCGTTATCAGCACATTGCGCCGCCACAGGCGCAACTGCGCCAAACTGTCCGCTTTGTCATGCCCGCCAAAAGGCGGGATTGACCAGCGCAATCAACACCAAAAGCTCCATCCGGCCCAAAATCATCGCAGCGGAGAGAATCGATTTCGCCAGATCGCTGAGCTCGGCATATACAATCGCTTCGGCCGGTCCGACGACCGCCAAAGGCCCTGTGGTCGTCAGCGCAGCAATGGCCAAAACCATGGCTTGTTCGAAGTCCAACCCGGTCGCGGCGAACAAAACCATCATCGCGGCGAGCGAGATAATAAACAGCATGAAGAAAATCCACGCGATATAGGCGCCTTCGCGACGCATCCGGCGACCAAGCCGCCCCGCAGAAGCGACCGAATGCGGGTGGATCAGCTTTTCGATTTCGCGTTGGCCGTGCTTATAGAGCGCATAGACACGCAAGAGTTTGATGCCGCCTGCTGTTGTTGCAACCCCGCCGCCCATCAAACAAAGGCCGACCAAGACTAAACCAGGCGTCGATAGGCCCGACCAAATACGCGCGCTGTCCCAATCACCGGAGACAAAGCCCGTGGTGGTCAAAAAGGACATCGTGGTAAAGAAATTGCCCCACAATGCCGCCATGGCCGCGGTTGGGTTGCCCAATTCATCGACCTCCAGCGCGCCCAGCCAATGGCGCAGAAACATCAGCGACGTGATCAGGGTGACGGCGAAAAAGGCCAGCCGCACCTCGCGGTCTTTGCCAAGCCGGGTGACCAGTTCTCGCCCTGCCCCGGACAAAAAACTGCGCCGCGATAGCGCAAAGATCAAAAAGACGAAAACAGCGATTTCCGACCCGACAAAGCCCAGATCCCCGTCCGAGGCACTGATGCCCGAGGTTGCGAGTGTTGACATCGCATGCACGGCCGCGACGAGCGGCGTCTCACCCGTCAGGATCAGAATAAACCACAAAACCGCGGTCAGCCCGGCATAGATCGGCAACAGGTCCCGCATCACGCGGCTTACACGCAGGCCCGGCTCTGCGGCGCGCATCTCACCGGTTGAGACCGTGGTTTCCGTGCCGCTACGGGCCTCGGACGAGACCTCAAACCCGCCAAGGTCAAGCGGTGCCAATATGGCGATGGCCATGACCCAGCTTATAAACCCGCCAAGCCAACCGACCATGCCACGCCACAGATGAAGCGCGGGCGCCAGACGGTCGGCGTCGTAATAGGTCGCCCCCGTTGTGGTCAATGACGACAGCATCTCAAAATAGGCATTGATAAATCGCGTATCGCGCACAGCTTCGGAAAACGGAACCGCGAGGATGACCGGCAAAAACGTATAAATCGCCACGGCCGCCAAAAGCGTCGCAGCGGCCCCTTGAAACTGTGTGGCGGCGCGCGTGGCGATGGCGGCAAAGGTTGTCAGCATCATGATAAAAAGCGACGAATAGAAAAAGACCCGGGCAATCGCATCGTCGTCTTCGACCGAAGCCACGGCCGCCGGGATCAGCATCATCAGCGCACTTGCCCCGGTCAAAAGAACCAAGACCGGCAGCCGGTTCGATTGCCGTCTTTGCAGGGATCGGCGCATCGCGGTCACGACCTAGAAAAAGTCGATAGAGACCTGCAACAGCGCCTCCACCTGCGGTACGTCCGCGGTCATCGCAAAAAAGGCCACAACATCGCCGTCTTCGAGCTTGGTCGAGCCTTTCGGGCGGATCACTTCGCCGCCCTTTTGTACCGCGCCGATCAAAACGCCTTCGGGCAAGTTCAGGTCTCGGATAGCTTGGCCGGCCAGCGAAGAGGTCGATAATACTTGCGCCTCGATGATCTCTGCCTCCGCATCGCCGATGGAATAGACCCCGCGTACGCGCCCGTGCCGGATATGGCGCAGGATCGAGCTGACCGTTGTGGCCCTTGGGCTGACATAGGCGTCGACATCAAGCGCGCCCATCATCGGCACCAATGTGGGGTCATTGACCAAGGCAATGGCCATTTTCGCGCCTTCGGATTTTGCCCGAACCGATGCCAGCAGATTGGTTTTGTCGTCGTCGGTGACGCATAAGATGGCATCGGCGCGTTCGATACCGGCCTCGTGCAATATATCGGCTTCGAGCCCGTCGCCATTGAGCACGATGGTACGTTCCAGCGCATCCGCGGCCGCTTCTGCGCGCCGGCGATCAAGCTCGATCACCATCGATCGCACCCGCCTGGGCCCCTTTTCAAGCTTTTGCGCAACCGACAGCCCGACATTGCCGCCACCCAAGATCACGATACGTTCTTGCGTCTGCACAGACTTGCCGAAAATCTCGAGCGTCCGGGCGGTGTCTTGGGTGTGGATAAATACATAAACCTGGTCGTCGGCATAGAGCTGATCGCCAGGTTCAGGCGCAAACAAAACGTCCTCGCGTCGCACGCCGACAACAAGCGCGCGCAAGGTCGAAAAGAGATCGGTCAGTTGGCGCAGCGGCGTTTCAAGCACCGGGCAATCGGCATCAAGCTGGATGCCCAGCAGCGCCGCATCGCCGCCCAAGAAATACTCCGTCTCGAAGGTTGCCGGGTTGCCCAAGCGGCGCAGCGCAGCATCCGCGACCTCGCGTTCGGGGCTGATGATGACGTCGATGGGTAGGTTATCGCGGCTGTATAAATCTGAATAAGCCGGGTTGAGGTAGGCTTGCGCCCGCAGCCGCGCGATCTTGCGCGGAACCGAGAACACCGAATGCGCGACTTGGCAGCAGACCATGTTGACCTCGTCGGCAAAGGTCGCAGCAATGATCATATCGGCGTCGCGCGCGCCAGCGCGGTCCAGCACATCCGGATAAGAGGCGTTGCCGGTCAAACCTTGCACATCAAGGGTGTCGGTTGCACGGGCCACCAAGGTGGGATTGTTGTCCACCACGGTGACATCATTGCCCTCTCGGGACAGATGCCGCGCAATCTGCCAGCCGACCTGGCCCGCGCCACAGATGATGACCTTCATTAACGGTCTACCCATTTGTTTCGGGTCCGCACTGTCTGGCAGAGGGCGGAGATGGCGTCAACGGACCGCGTTGCAGCACAGCGGTGCCGCTTGCGAAACACAATGTTCTATGAGTTCCGCATGCACTCCCTGGCCTTGACCGCAGGCCTTCGCGGGATCAAGGTCAGATATGCTGACTTAATGGGGGCGAGCCATGCTTGACGCACAGGCCTTTGCGCAATCCTGGGAAGATGGTTGGAATAGCCACGACCTCACCACGATCATGGCGCATTACCGCGACGACATCGTCTTTCGCTCAAGAAAAGCGATCGCGCCGACCGGTCAGGGCGAGCTGCGCGGCCGTGCCGCATTACGGGCGTATTGGGCCAAAGCGCTCGCGCATCAGCCGGATCTGCGGTTTTCCGTGCAAGACGTCTTTGAAGGCTATGAGATGCTGGTGATCACATACCTCAACCATCGCGGCGTGCGCGCGGCAGAGACGCTTTATTTTGATGCCGAAGGCTTAGTGTTCCAAGCCGCCGCCTGCCACGGATCAGGCACGGCTTAGATGCAGGTATGCATGTACCGATGCGCTTAGGAATGCTTCGTCACTGCGGTATCCGGCATGATGAACCGGTCCTGCGGGATCTCTGCGATACCGGTAATCTCGATCAACAATCGCGGATCGTAAAGTGCCGCAACCCCCACCGTTGTGGTGACGGGATAGGGCGGCGAAAAGACCTGTGCGCGTATCTCACCGCACCGCATAAAGGCCTGAATATCCGTGGTAAATTGCTGAAGCGAGACAAGATCGCTCATCCGGCCGCCCATGGATGCAAGGCAGTCGGCGATGTTCTGCAAAACCTGGGCGACTTGCGCGGCCATATCGCCCTCACCCACAATCTGGCCATCGGGGCTCAAGGCAACCTGGCCTTTGAGATACACCATCTGCCCCTCGCCTGCGATCACCGCTTGGGCAAAGGTTCCGAAGGGCTGCCAAATGCTTGGCGGATTGAAGCTTTTTGCCATCTGGGTCCTCGTCCGCCGCACACGCGCGCTGCGCAACACTAAAGGCGCTGTCATCCCCGGATCAAGCGGGTGCGCGGCGGGCTGGGTTTTGCCCGCCATGGCCGGGATGCGTTGTATGAACCCCCGCTCGAATGCCCCGTCTATGCGCCTCAGATACCGCGGATTGGGGTCCTTTCCACAGGTTATTGCCCAAAAAACCTTGCCTCAGGGCGCCATGCGCGGCATCTTTTTTGCGTGTGGGTGAACGGTCTGGGGGTGAGACTTTTGCATAATGTGCTTTTGAGGTCGGTCGCAGCGGCGGCTGCGCGTGGCGCGCCAAAGACATCCGGCAATCAATGATACCGCGCCTGTCCTGTCCGGCAGCAGTCGTTCCATGGACCGAGCGCGCGCAGACCTTCAAAAAACGAATGTATATCAATCTGTTCCAAGCAAAAGATCATGCCATGCGCACCCATCGAGACACGAGTAACCGCTCCGGGCCGAAGACGTCCTGAGCCTTAAAGGAATTGGAGACACCGACATGTTGCGTTTTATTTGGCTCTGCGGGCTTTTGGTTCTGCCATGTGTCGGGGCGACGGCGGCAACGTATCGATTTGATATCTCTGGCTATTCGCTTTCGTCGTCGACCTTCTCCGTCTTGGGCATCGCGCCAACGAGTTCGGCCACGTTGGAGATCACCTTTGACGATGCCCCATCCCGGGCCGAACGAACCATCGACACCAGCGATTTTTTCCTACGTGACACGCAATACGCCATACAATCCTACCGGTTCGAGATCGGTGGTTTGGTGGTTTCCAGCAGTGGCGGGGTTGCCAATAGCGAGGTCTTTGTACGCGACGGTATTGAGAGCCGGAACCGAACAACATTTGATTTTTTGCAGGTCACGATCCGCGAAGAAACGCCTCTGCCAAACGGGGCCAGTTTGTCCATCATTCAAGCCCAGTTCACCGGAAATGGGCTGAACGATTGGACTGGCGTGGATGTGCCAAGCCCCGACGTTCTGAATGCCACCGCCCGGCAATCCTCGTTCCTTCGCGTCGCTGATGACCAAAATCGGCCCAGTCTGGTCTTTGCGCAATCGGTTGAGGTCACAGATGTGGGGATTGCCCCGGTTCCCTTGCCCGCCTCGCTGCCGCTCCTGTTGGCGGTGACGGGGGGCTTTTTGTGGGTCGGTCGGCGCCGATCCAGCGGGTCGGACACGACATGAAGAGAAGACCTAGGCTATGGTGATTTGGCCGCCGCAACGAACCTTCCGGGCAGATGTCCACGGTTTTCCACTTGGGTTGCGCGTGCACATATCACTTTGATCTTGACCGTAGGGCGTAACCGCGCCAGCGTCATTCGCGATGGTTCCCACGCGCGCGCTGGCTTGGGTGGGATGAAAAGGGAACATGGTGCGGGCTCCGGCCCAATTCCATGACTGCCCCCGCAACTGTAGGCGGTGAGCGACCCCGAAGATGCCACTGGGCGGATAGGCCCGGGAAGGATCGGGACAGCTTTGACCCGCAAGTCAGGAGACCTGCCATCTCAGGCGTGTGCATGGGCTGCGCCTTTGTGACCGAAACCCGGGCGGGGCGCTTGGGAGGGAGAGACCGGGATGGACCGAAACGGCCGGACAACGATCCTTCGACCCCGATGCGCACGCCCCTTTGCGCGGAGGGCGCGATGCTACTGGAACAGACAATCTCGCAGCTTGATATAGGCCGGATCGCGCCCGAACGGGCGCTGGAGCTTGGGCAATTGGGCTATATGCAATGGCTGGGCGCGCTGCCGCCCATGGCCGATTATCCTAAGGCGGCGCGGTTTGCCTATGCCAGGGCCCGTCCTTTCGCCAAAACCTCGCCCGCCGTCATGGTCTTTTGCGATCTTCTTCTGGCTTCGATGCGCACACCGCTTGCGCCGCTTGTACTGCGCCTGCCGGAGCGGCAACGTCGCGGCGGCGCGCGGGCGCGTCGCGCGGCCTTTTGACCCCACGAGCACCCGATGAGGCGGTTTCCCCCTGAACGGATCGTCTGCCTGACCGAAGAAACGGTCGAGACGTTGTACCTTTTGGGACAAGAGCATCGGATCGTTGGCGTGTCCGGCTATGCGGTCCGGCCGAAACGCGTGCGCAAGGAAAAGCCGCGGGTTTCAGCGTTTACCTCGGCCGATATACCGAAGATTTTGGCGCTTGATCCGGACATGGTCCTGACGTTCTCGGATTTGCAAGCCGACATCGCCGCTGAGCTCATCCGGTCCGGCGTGACGGTCACGGCCTATAATCAACGCAATGTGGCCGGTATCCTAGCCATGATCCGTCATCTTGGCGCGACCGTCGGCCAAGCGGCGCGGGCCGCGACGCTTGCCGATCAATACGACCGGCGCCTGGCAGGGATCGCCGGCGCAGCGGCCGAAAAACCTGCCCCGCGTGTCTATTTCGAGGAATGGGACGCACCAATGATTGCCGGCATCGCGTGGGTCTCGGAACTGATTGAAATCGCCGGCGGGCGCGATGTGTTTGCAGGGCTTGCACGCGCGCCCGACGCGGCCGGGCGGATCGTCTCCGCAGAGCAGGTGATCGAGGCCGCCCCCGATATCATCCTCGCATCGTGGTGCGGCAAAAAGGTTCGGCCCGAAAAAATCGCCGCGCGACCGGGCTGGGCCGGCATCCCGGCTGTCCGCGACCGGCGCATCTTCGAGATCAAATCGCCCCTGATTTTGCAGCCCGGCCCGGCAGCTTTGACCGATGGGCTGGACGCGATTATCGCCGCGCTTTCGCATCACGCTCAGGATGCGATGACATGACATGTGTGAGCCCGTGCGTCGGCCTCTGCCGACTGGATGACCGAACCGGGTTCTGCCTGGGCTGCGCGCGCACGGGCGATGAGATCGCCGGTTGGAGCGCGGCACTAAGCACGGAACGTGCGGCGATCTGGTCGGCTCTGCCGGACCGCTTTGCGACGCTTGGCGTCACCTGCCGGCGGCTACCGTGGGACACCGCGCAGATCCAGGCCTTTGTGGTCGATCAATTGCGTCGCGGCACGGGAACATGGGTTATGGGCGTGGTCGGCGCCGTCGCGGAGTTTGCCGCGCAACACGGCGCCAATACACACGTGACGATTGCGGGCGAAAGGGTGATCGCACATACAGCCGGCGGTCGGCTGCGGTTCTCGATCGATGATCACGTGCGGGCCCTGAGCTTTGAAACAAAAGATGTCGCGGTCGAGCGATCCCGCATCGTGTTGGCGGTGAAACGCGCGCGCGGACGCCCGGACCGCGCGGATGCGTTGACGGGGCTTGGACCTGATGCCGCCGCCATCGATCCGGCCGACCGGGCCACACCGCTTTTTGATCTGGGACTTGGTCGCAAGGAGGCGCGGTTTTGCGTCCGCGTTGCGGCGGGTCCGACCCAGGAGGTGCTGCGCAAAGCCCTGGGCACAGCCTTTCCCGACAGCCTTCCGCAAATCGGCCCTGCCCTTTTGGCGGCAAGCCCGGTGCGGGTCGTGGACACCGCGCTCGGGCG
Organism: Pseudomonadota bacterium; assembly: GCA_039183205.1. Classification (GTDB taxonomy): domain Bacteria; phylum Pseudomonadota; class Alphaproteobacteria; order Rhodobacterales; family Rhodobacteraceae; genus HKCCE3408. The sequence continues at coordinate 50,278 of JBCDBR010000012.1, forward strand.
GATCGAAATTGCCACAGACATTCCGCCGCCTGGCGGCGCATCGCCGACCGGCCCGCACACGCATCTTTTGCCCGATCACCTGAGATCTGGGCGGGCGATGCCCGTTAGCTTCGATCTGCCCCGCGCCTATTTGCCCGGCGCGATCTTTTACCCGCCCACCGCCTGAGCAAACGCCCCGTCGACACCGCGCTCGGCCGTGTGGGATGCGATCGGCGCGGACCCTAAGGACGCCCTATGCCGGTGGCATCATTACGGTATGATGGCCCGCATCAAGGAGGTGCAAGACCATTGAGTCGCCCCGCAAACCCAATGCCGGATTTTGTCCGCGCGGCTTTGGCGGCGCATGGCTTGCAGGGGCGGTACGACGCACGCCCTTGGTATCAGCGCAACGACTATCTCGGCTGGATCAACCGCGCCAAACGCGACGACACGAAGATCAAACGGCTCAACCAGATGCTGGACGAACTTGAGGCGGGTGATGTGTACATGAAGATGGCGTGGCGATCTCGGGGGTAGCGCGGACGTCAAATGTGCCGCGGCTCCCCCGCACGTCTTTTCAACCCAACTGGCCAAGTCGGGGTCCGTTGCGGATAGAGGCGAAATTCCGCGCCAAGCTCTCCGCTATGCGGAAAACGGCGGCTCTGAGCCCAAAGTGCAAAATGCTGCGTCTTGCGTGAATGACTGCGAAGCGCAGATTACTGAGATTGATGATTTCAACGATGGCCCATGGTTGTCATTTGTTGACGATCCGGATGCTGCAATGCAGCGCAGCAAGTTTCGCCGGAGTATTGCAAATGAGCTCACAGCCGTGGCGATGCTAAATTGCGAAACGTCAGAAACCTCTTTGTTTCATTTCGTCGTCCTGTGAAGCAAGCATCTCGTGCGGCTCGCGCCATTGACTTGCTGCCAATTGGGGCTATTCCAGCCCGATCCTGAGCTATTGTGCCAAGCCGCGTTCGACGAGCCAACCAGCCGAACGATGAACGGCGGACTTATCCTTTATCTCGATGATCAACCGCGGGTTTGAGCTGAGTTTGTCAAGTTCGGCGAAGATCGCGCCCGAGGGCAATTCGCCGTCACCGATCGCCCAGTGCCGATCGGCGAAATGGTCTGTATCCTGCAGATGGACGTGCGCCAGGAGGTCTCCGGCCGCACCGACGTAACGGTCGACCGCCGGTGCGTTGCCGATCCCATGGGCATAGGCGGCGTGGCCTGTGTCAATCGAGACGCGCAGGGCCTGGGAGCCAAAGCTTTCGACCAACCGCACACGTGCGGCAGGGTCGCGGTCGGCGATGTTTTCCATCACGATCTCCACGCCCATTTCCTGGGCTCGGACCACCGCCGGGCTTAGGGCCAAATGCACGTTTTCTTGGAGTTGCGCCCAGCCGTCATCTTGGTTGTCCAAGTTTTCATGGTGCCAAGCCGTGATGGGGCTATGCACGACCATTTGGGTAGCGCCCAGCCAGCCGCACGCATCGAGCCCCTCGCTCAACCGTTTTTGAACGACAGCCCTGACCTCGGGGTCTTCTGTATCCAGGTTGAACCCCCTGAAGGGTCCATGCATCCCGATCCGACCCTCCATCCCGTCCAAGAGCGGGCGCACAGTTTCGGCGCGGGATTTGACATCTGTGCCAACCAGTTCGGGCCCGTGAAAGCCCTGCAATTCAAGATCGCGCGGCATCTCGCGGAGCCAATTGTGATGGGCGGCCAATTCTTCGGGGCGCAGCGCGGCACCAAGGATGAGAGGCATGGGCAGAGGTCCTTGTCTAGATGTTTCGCCAGAGAGATCGCAGGGTCCCTTAAGAAATTCATGACGGTGCCCGTACTGTGGCGCGCGCCGCACCCACTTTCCGCGCTCTGACCGTCAAATCAGGGCTCTTGGTGAGGCGAGAAAGCCATGAATTCAACGGACCGCCGACCGGGCTGCACACAATCTCGGGGTTTGTGAAAAGCTTTTGTGAAGATGGCGGACAAGCGCCTCGGGGCACGCGCATCCGTTACATTTGGCCGATCAGGTGGCCTATGTCGAAGGGTGAGCGTTCGTCTGCCCGATCCACAACACAGAGCCTATCGCAATGGTTGCCTATGTGGCGCGCGCAGTCTTTCGCATGGTGGTGACGATGTTTGTCATCGTGACGCTTGTGTTCTTCGCCACGCGTCTTTCCGGCTCTCCGCTCGACAGTTTTTTGGGCGATGGGCTGACGGCCGAAGATCGCGAACTCCTAATGGTCTATTTCCAGCTCGACGGGACGATCTGGCAGCAATATGTGGCCTATCTACGCGGTGTGCTTGAGGGCAATTTTGGCATGTCCTTCCTGGAACGCCGCCCTGTGTCAGAGATCGTGGCGGACCGGATCGGACCATCAGCGCAGCTTCTGGCTTCGTCTTTGCTGCTGACGCTTTCGCTGGCGATCCCGCTTGGCATCATTGCCGCGATTTTTCGGACCTCATGGATCGGCAGCGCGGTCATGGTTCTCGCCTTCATCGGTTACGCGGTGCCAAGCTTTGTGCTTGCCATCGCGATGATCCTGCTCTTCGCCGACGCGCTCAATTGGCTTCCGGTAGTGGGCAACGGCACGTTTTGGCACTTCGTCATGCCGACGATTGCGATGTCGGGCGTCTTGATTGCGGCGCTTACGCGGTTCACCCGCAACGCGATGCTGGATGTCTTGGGCCAAGATTTCATGCGCACCGCGCGTGCCAAAGGCCTACCAGAGACAGTCGTCATCCTGCGCCACGGGCTGCAAAATGCCTCGGTGACGATCATCACAGTCGTCGGGCTGCAAATCGCAGGCCTTGCAGCGGCCGGGTCTGTCGTGGTGGAGGCGATTTTCATCTGGCCGGGGATCGGAGACTTGTTGGTTTGCGCGGCGCTGATGCGCGACTATCCGGTGCTGCAATTCGCCGTCATCGTGGTGAGTTTCGCGGTGATCTTGGTCAACACGCTGGCCGACATCGCTTACGCGATTGCCGATCCGCGTATTCGCGTGGCGGGCGCGGGATGAGCGATCTTTCTGTCCATCCAGCGCGTGCCGCCTTGGGCCTGTTTCAGGAGGCCAATCTGATCCAGAAGGTCGCCATGGTGATGGCGGCTCTCTTAGCCGCGATGGCGCTGTTCGCGCCGCTCATTGCGCCTTTCGATCCCACCGATCAAAGCCTCATCGCCCGGCTGCGCCCGCCCCTTGGGTTTGAGCGATACCGCGAGGGGCATGTGCTTGGCACCGATGAGCTTGGCCGCGATGTGCTGAGCCGGTCGCTTTATGGCTTGCGGTTGACCCTGTCGCTGGCGCTTTTGGGGGCCTGCATCGGCATGTTGATCGGGGCCACCCTGGGGCTGATCGCAGGGCTCCGCCGCGGTTGGACCGAGAATGTGATCATGGGCGCAGTGGATGCGCAGATCGCGATCCCCTTCACGCTTATCGCTCTTTTGGTCCTGGCGCTTGCGGGGTCTTCGATTGGCGTGATGATCGCCATCCTCGGCGTCGCCTATTGGGAGCAATATGCCCGCATTCTACGCGGTGAAGTTGCGCAAATTCACAGCCATGCCCTTCATCGAGGCCGCCTATGCTGCTGGCGCGCCGCGGGGCTACATCGCGCGGCGTCATATCCTGCCCAATATCGTCTCACCTCTGGTGGTGCAGTTCACGCTTTCGGTCTCAAACATCATGATCTTGGAGTCGACGCTCAGCTTTCTGGGCCTCGGCGTGCAGCCGCCCACGGCGACACTCGGATCAATGGTTGGATATGGGCGCGATTACATGGCGATTGCGCCGTGGACCGTGATCGCGCCCGCGATGATGATCGTCCTTCTCACCTTCACCATTCAAATCCTGGGCGACTGGCTGCGCGATCGCGTCGATGTTCGCCTGCGCGAAAGAAAACCCCAGAAGGCCAAAAAGGCCCGCCACAACCACCCCAACCCAAGGGAATGACCATGCGGAAACTTCTGCTTACCTCAACCTTGATCGGTCTGGCCGCTGCGGCCGGCGCTCGGGAAATCACCGTTGGTGCCGCCAACGTGTCATCTTATCTCGATCCGGGCCGCGACCACTCCAATGTGGGCTCGCAGTTCTACTACAACGCTTTCAACACACTGATCGCGCGTGACTATTCCACGACCGATCTGGTGTGGGAGCCCGCGTTGGCGACCTCCTGGGACATCATCGATCCCCTGACCATGGAGCTGCAGCTTCGTGAAGGCGTGGTGTTCCACAATGGCGAAGCGATGACGGCGTCGGATGTCGTCTTCTCCCTCAACCGCATGTATCAGGCGACCTTTCCGCCCTATCAGGTGCGGTCGCGCGACCGTCTAGGCAATTTCAGCCATGCCGAGATGGTAGATGATTACACGGTTCGCGTCGTCGTTGAGCGTGAAGAGCCGCTTTGGGAAACGCTGGTGTCACTGCAGCAGGTCATGATCATCCCCGAAGAGTACACCATGGCGCTTTCGGGAGACACCAATGTGGCCGAAGACGGCGATTTCGAAGCCTTCAGCCTCGCACCTGTCGGCACCGGTCCCTACGGCATCGCGGAATTTAACCCCGGTGAGACGATCGTTTACGAGCGTTTCGTTGATTTCTGGGGCGAAGCGGCACCTCTGGAACGCGCCACCGTGATCCGCATGCCGGAAACTGCCAGCCGCATCACCGCGCTGCGGACCGGTGAGGCCGATATCGTGACCAATATCGCGCCCGACCAATTGGCTCAGATCGAAGCCGATCCGGACCTTTACACCGTGGGCGCCGCGACGGCGCTGTTTCACGTCATGATCATGAACGTGAACCACCCGGTTCTGGAAGACCCGCGCATCCGTCAGGCCATGAGCCTCTCCATTGACCGCGACCTTTTGAACGAAGCGCTATGGCTGGGTCAGGCCATCGTGCCCTTGACCCACACCATGGCTGAGATGGGAGATCTGCACATGCCGGAACTGCCCACCTTCCGTTACGATCCGGAAGAGGCGCGCCGGTTGCTGGCTGCATCGGATTACGACGGCAGCGAGATCGTATTTGATGCGTTCCCCGTCTATTACACGAACGGCGTTTTGGCTGCTCAGGCGATCATAGAGATGTGGGAAGAGGTCGGCCTCAACGGGCGCGTCGACGTGCGCGAGGACTGGACCGGCAACAATGCCGACATGATGAGCCGGTCCTGGTCGAACCCGATGTATTTCGCCGACCCCTTCGGGTCCTTCGGTGTGATGTGGGCGCCCGGTGGTCCCTCCGAATCCGTTGGCCGCTTCAACACCGATGAGGAATACGCCGAGATGTGGGAGCGTTTCCGCTTCTCCACCGACCTTGAGGCCCGCCGTGAAGCCTATGCAGAGCTGATGGACCGGATCGAACAGGACCCGCCGGTCCTGCCGCTTTACCAGCCTTATGAAAGCTGGGCGATCCGCACGGACGTGACGTGGGCACTGCAGCCGGGCCACATCCCTTACGTGCTCGAATTCCGTGCAGGCAACATCGAAGTTGCCTCGGGCAGCTAAGGCCTTTGGGCGTGCGGGGGCCTCATCCTCCGCACGCCTTTTTCCAAGGACGACGACATGCGGATCGCCATTATGACTGATATCCACCACGGGCCCCGCTCGCATACCAAGCGCGGGGATACGGCGCGCGATCTCCTGCAGCAGTCCGCACGCTTTGTCGTGGCTGAGAAGCCAGATTTAGTGCTCGACCTCGGCGACCGGATCTCGGACGTGGATCACGAGACAGATTTGCGCCTCGAGCGCGAGGTGGCCGATGCGCTTTCGGTGATTGGCGTGCCGATCTACCATGTCTGCGGGAACCATGACCGCGACCATCTGAGCGTCGCCGAGAATGCTGAAATCCTCGGGCAAAGCTTAGAAAGCCAGTTGGTCGATCTGGGCGATTGGACGCTTGCGCTTTGGGGGGCAGAGGCAAAAATCCACCGCGGCGCGGATCGGCGCGGGTTTGATCTGCCCGAAAGTGATCTTCTGTGGCTCGCCCATACCGCCGCGGCCGCCGAAAAACCGCTGCTGGTGGCCAGCCATGTGCCTATTTCCGGGCATTCCCAAATCGGGAACTACTATTTCGAAAACACGCCCGAAGCCTCGCGTTACCCGCAATCAGAGCGCGCGCGTGCGGGCTTGGCGAAAGCGCCCGTACCCGTTCTTGCGATTGCCGGGCATGTGCATTGGAACACCGTGACGATCGTCGATGGCATCCCCCATCTAACCCAGCAGAGCCTGACCGAAAGCTTCACCACGCAAGGCGCGCCTGCTGAAGCTTGGGGCCTTCTGGAGCTTGGGCAGACCTGCCATTGGCAGGTCTTTGGCGGTGATCCGTGTGAGCTGCGGGTGACACCGCAGGCCCGGCGCTGGACCGTGCCGCATCCGCCCTTTCAACTGAGATCTGAGACATGAGCCCAGCCCTCTCCGTCCGCGATCTAGGCATGGCCTTTGGCTCTCACCAAGCGGTCAAGCGCATTAGCTTTGACATCGCACCGGGCGAAACACTTGCGTTGGTGGGTGAAAGCGGATCAGGCAAATCCGCCACGGCCTTGGCCATCATGCGCCTTATCGAGCGCGAAGGCGGGCGGATCACCGGCGGGTCGGTGCATTTGGGCAGCGCGGCCCCGGTCGAGGTCATCGGTCTCGACCAACTGGCGCTGCAGAGCATTCGCGGCAACCGCATCTCGATGGTGTTTCAGGAGCCGATGACCTCGCTCAACCCAGTGATGCGGATCGGGCGGCAGATCACCGAAGTCCTGACCCGGCACCAAAAGCAGAAGCCCGCAGAGGCGCGCGCCGCCGCAGAGGCCGCACTTGCGCGGGTGCGCATCCCAGACCCAGCACGCCGCCTACGGCAATATCCCCATGAGCTATCCGGTGGTCTCAGGCAGCGCTTGATGATCGCAATGGCGCTGGCGTGCAAACCCGATGTTCTGATCGCGGATGAACCCTCAACTGCGCTGGATGTGACCACCCAGGCCGAGATCCTGCACCTTATACGCGCACTGCAAGCAGAATTGGGCATGGCAGTGCTGTTCATCACCCATGACATGGGCGTGGTGGCCGAAATGGCCGACCGTGTGCTGGTACTGCGCCATGGCGAGATGGTGGAAGAGGCCGGGACCGACGCGCTTTTTGCCGCGCCCAAAGCGGCCTATTCGCGCGAGTTGATGGCCGCCACGCCCAAGCTTGGCGCCGGCGGGCCACAGCGTCACCCCTCGGCCAAGCCGCTTTTGGAGGTGGAATGCCTTGTCACGAGTTTCCGTAGTGCGGGGGGCATGTTCGAAAAACGCGATGAGATCGAGGTCGTGAAGGGCGTGTCGCTGACACTTGACGCGGGCGAAACGCTCGGGCTGGTGGGCGAGTCCGGTTGCGGAAAATCAAAGCTCGCGCGGTCGATCCTGCGCCTGGTTGAACCGAAATCCGGCAAAGTCCTGTTGGATGGTGAAGACGTTCTTGGGCTGAACCGGGAAGGGCTGCGTCGCTTCCGGGAGGACGCCCAGATCGTCTTTCAAGACCCGTTCGCCAGCCTCAACCCGCGCATGCCGATCTACCACGCCGCGACCGAGCCCGCCTTTCTCCATGGCCGTGTAGCGGAGGCTGACCGCCGCGACATGGCAGTAGAGCTTTTGGGCCGTGTTGGGCTGGAGCCTGATGCCGCTGACCGCTATCCGCATCAATTCTCTGGTGGACAGCGGCAACGCATCTGCATTGCCCGCGCCCTGTCGGTGGGCCCGCGTATGATCGTGGCCGACGAGGCCGTTGCCGCCCTCGACGTGTCCATCGCGCGCAAGGTCACCGATCTTTTGCGCGAGATCCAAGCGCGCGAAAATATCGCGCTTTTGTTCATCTCGCATGACATCGCCACGGTCGAGCTCATGAGCCACCGGATTGCCGTGATGCAAGCCGGAGAGATCGTTGAGATGGGACACACCGATGACGTCATTGGCGCTCCAAAACACCCCTACACCGCCAAGCTGATTGCCGCCGTGCCCTCTCCGGTGCCGCTTCGCGCCCGCACCCATCCCATCACGCCAGCGCCAAAACTGGCCGAACATGCTTAGGAAAGACGAGACATGCTGAAATTTGTGGTTTTGAGTGATCTGCATCTGGTGGAAGAGGGTGAAACCTCGCATGGGCTCGACACCTATCGGCGCCTTGAGCAAGGGATCGAGGCGATCAATGCGCGCTATAGCGATGCGGATTTCTGTGTGCTCGCCGGCGATCTGGCCGATCTGGGATATAAGGGCGCCACCAAACCTTATGACCGGTTAAATGAGCTGGTCTCTAAGCTCACCATCCCCTGCCATATCACCATCGGGAATCACGATAAGCGCGCCGCGTTTGTGGCCGCCTTCGGCGAGAAAACCCGAGCCGAGACCGGCTATATCGACAAGGTGATCGACGCCAAAGGCTACCGCGTGATTTTGCTCGACTCTGTTCTGGCTGACGACGTGAAGGAGTATCACCACGGCGGTGCGTTTGCTGACACGCAACTTGACTGGCTTTTTGCCCGGCTCAGTGAGCATTCTGGGCCGGTTGTCGTTGTGCTCCACCATCACGCCAACCCACTCATGACGTCGGTCGACAGCATCAAGCTGGAAAATGGAGAGGCATTTGCAAAGGTCCTGAAGACCCATGGCGATGTGCGCCAAGTCATTGCGGGCCATGTGCACTACACCTCGACCGCGTTGTGGCACGGCATTCCATTCACAACGCTTTCTGGCAGCCATTACAACGTGACGGTGCCGCTAGATGACACCAAACCAGAGCGGCTTTAGGGGGCGGCGCAAATGGCCGTCATCCTCGGGACCGAGGCCCAGACGCTTGTCCATTTTGACAATTACCCAGATGGGAACCTGCGCCTTGGTTGATGAATTCAAAATGAATTTGCTGGGGCCCTGAGGGCCTGAGCCGTCACAGAGCCGTCGCAAAACCTTCGCAAATCCTCAGGATCAGCTTAGTGCAAGTGTTACGTTTCAATGGTTCCATTTTTGCCATGTAAAATATAGCCGTACCACGGCTAAAGGAGAAAGACTATGACTCGATCCTTCATTGGCTCGACAGCAGTTTTGCTGTGCCTAACGACCGGCGCTGTTGCGCAAGATAACACTCAATTCGAATATTGGTATGGGCTTTCCGGCCAGCTGGGCGACGCAATTGTCGCCACCTGCGACCGGTTCAACGAGCTTCAAACCGAGTATGAGATCATCTGCGTTGGCCAGGACGGCTATGCCAATGCTGTGCAGAATTCGATCGCAGCCTTCCGCGCCGACCAGCACCCGGTGCTGATCCAAGCCTATGATGCCGGCACCGCCGATCTGATGATGTCGGGCGAGTTCTACCCCGTGCACCAGATGATGGAAGATTTTGGCATTGAGATCGACTGGGACGACTATTTTCCCGGCATCGCAAACTACTACGCCGCTTCGACAGGCGAGCTTTTCTCGATGCCCTTCAATTCTTCGACCCCGGTTCTCTACTACAACGAGGACATGTATGCGGCAGCTGGCATCGAAGAGCCGCCCGCAACTTGGGAGCAATTCTTCGCGAATCTGCAGACCCTGAAGGACGCAGGCGTCGAATGTCCCTGGGCCTTCTATCCGTCCAGCTGGATCCATCTAGAGCAGATGTCGATGGCCCATAACGAGCCGATCGCCACCAACGGCAACGGCTACGACGGATTGGACGCGGAACTGGTGTTCAACACCACGATCCATGTTCGCCATATGGAAGACATCGTCGAAGCCCTGAACGGGGAGCTTGCCTATATCCGCACCAACCAGTCGGGCATCAACGCGCGCGACAGCTTCGCCAGCGGCGAATGTGCCAATTACTTCGGCTCCATCGCGTCGCACCAGACCGTGACCAACGTCGTTGCCGATAGCGGGCTGAATTGGGACGTGGAGATGCTGCCCATCTACGAGGGCTTTGAGCGCACGAACACCGTTGTGGGCGGAGCGTCCCTTTGGGCACTGTCGAACAAGACCGAGGAAGAGTATCGCGGGGCTGCCGCTTATATGCAGTTCCTCGCCACGCCCGAAAGCGAAGAGTTCTGGTCCACCGTCACGGGCTATATCCCAGTGACCCGCACCGGCTTTAACTTGATGGTTGAAAACGGTTTTTACGACGAAGCGCCCTATGCTGGTCGTGAAGTCGCAATGGAATCGCTGACCTATACCGAGCCGACTGAGAACACCCGCGGCATCCGCTTGGGTGGCTTCATCCAAATCCGGTCGGAATGGGTGTCTGAGGTTGAGGCCGCACTTGCCGGCAATCAGACCATGCAAGAGGCGCTTGATACCGCGGTGGAGCGTGGCAACACGATCCTCCGCCGCTTTGAGCGCACCTATCGCGGCCAAGAACTGCCCTAAGACCTGAGCCTACAACGATTGGCGCGGGCGGCTTTTCGCCCGCGCAAACCTTCGAGGACCTGACATGCGCCGCGCCTATTTCAAGAACAACTGGATGGCTGCCCTTTTTGTGGCGCCCCAGCTTCTGATCATCTTCGTGTTCTTCTACTGGCCCGCGACGCAGGCGCTCTACTGGGCCTTTACGCTCGAACAGCCCTGGGGCGGCGGCAATGAATGGGTCGGGCTGGAGAATTTCCAGTACATCCTGTCGGACGATCTTTATTGGGACTCTGTACGTGTCTCGGTCATCTATGCGGTTGCGACGACCGCGCTGGCCATGGGGATGGCCCTGCTGCTGGCGCTCTTTGCCGATCGGCAATTGACGGGATACAAATTCTACCGCGTGGGGCTCATCTGGCCCTATGCCATTGCGGCCCCGGCGGTTGGCCTGGCTTTCCGCTTCATCTTCAACCCAGCCGCCGGCATCATGAGCTATGTCAACCAGGTCTGGCCCGGGTTTTGGGAGCCGACACTGAACGGCACCCATGCGATGATCATGGTCATCATTGCAGGCGCGTGGAAACAGGTGGCCTATTCCTTCATCTTCTTTCTTGCTGGGCTGCAAGCGATCCCACGATCGCTCATCGAAGCCGGTGCGATGGATGGCTCGCCCTTTTTGCGCCGCGTCTGGGATATTCAGCTGCCGCTTCTGGCGCCCACCTTCTTCTTTCTTTTGGTGATCAACATCACCGATAGCTTCACCGACAGCTTTGGCATCGTCGACACGATGACATCGGGCGGTCCGGCACGTGCGACCAATCTGATGGTCTATAAGATCTACGAAGACGGGTTCCGTGGGCTCGACTACTCGGGCGCGGCCGCACAATCGATCATCCTGATGCTCATGGTAATCGCGCTGACCTTCTTCCAATTCAAATATATCGAGCGCCGGGTGCATTACACATGACCGAAGCCACCGATCCCCGCCTTCAATCCGCGCTGACACAAGCGCCCGCCGCGAAACCGCGCAAGCGCCGCCGCCGCGAAGGGCTTGTGGAGACCACACCGCTTTTGGATTGGACGACGCATGTCATCCTGATCATCGGGCTGCTGCTGTTGTTGCTGCCGATCTACATCGCTTTTACCGCAGCCTCGCAGAGCTTGCCGGAGGTGATGGCCGTCCCCTCCCAACTCACACCGTCAAGCCATCTTTGGGAGAACCTTGAAACCGCCTGGACTGAGCGGGATTTCGGCCAGAAATTCATCAACTCTTTGATCCTCGCGGCGGGTGTGGTGACCGGGAAAATCCTGATTGCCGCCATCACCGCCTTTGGGATTGTCTTTTTCAACTACAAGCTCCGGATGACGATCTTCTGGCTCGTCTTCATCACGCTGATGCTGCCCCTGGAAGTGCGCATCGTGCCGACCTACGCGGTGGCGGCCAATGCGCTGTCGCCGTTCCAGCAGATCGCCGATTGGATCGGGCTTTCGTGGCTCTTGCAGAACGTGGCGGGGATTGAGCTTGATCTGCAGATGAACCTGTTGAATTCCTATACCGGCCTGATCCTGCCGCTGGTGGCCACCGCCACCGGCACCTTTCTCTACCGTCAGTTCTTCCTGACGATCCCCGATGAGCTGTTCGAGGCCGCCAAGATGGACGGCGCGGGCTCGCTGCGCTTTCTGTGGCAAATTCTGATGCCGCTCTCGGTGACAAACATCGCTGCACTTGCAACGATCATGTTCGTGTATTCTTGGAACCAGTATCTCTGGCCGCTCCTGATCATCACCGATGATGCCTATGGCGTTGTCGCGGTTGAGCTTGGCCGCCTGGTTCCCAACCAAAACACCACTGGCGGCGAGGTGCCACGCTGGAACGTGGCCATGGCTGGCACACTCATCGTGATGATCCCGCCTGTGATCGTCGTCATCGTCATGCAGCGCTGGTTTGTGCGCGGCCTCATCAACACCGACAAATAGGAGCTGCCCCATGGCTCAGATCGATATCCGCGCGGTGCGCAAATCCTATGGCCAGACCGAGGTCGTGCATGGCGTCGACTTGCATATCCAAGACGGTGAATTTGTGGTTATCCTCGGGCCCTCAGGCTGCGGAAAATCCACGCTTCTTCGGATGATTGCAGGGCTCGAGAACATCACGGATGGCGAGATTGCGATTGACGGCACCGTCGTCAACGAGCTGGAGCCGCGCCACCGCGGCTGTGCCATGGTGTTCCAGAACTACGCGCTTTACCCACATATGACCGTGGCAGGCAATATCGGCTACGCACTGAAGGTGGAGGGCTTGCCCAAGGCAGACCGTGACGCGCGTGTCCTTGAGGTCGCCAGATCGCTTGAGTTGGAACCGTTTCTCGACCGCAAACCGGGCCAACTTTCGGGCGGCCAACGACAACGTGTTGCGATGGGCCGCGCCATGATCCGTGAGCCCAAGGTGTTTCTCTTTGATGAACCGCTGTCGATCCTTGATGCCAAGCTGCGCGTCGCCATGCGGCTGGAGATCCGGCGGCTCCATCAGCGCCTTGACGCGACTTCCGTTTTTGTGACCCACGACCAGATTGAGGCCATGACGCTGGCAGACCGGTTGGTGGTGATGAACCAGGGCAATATCGACCAGGTGGGCACACCCACGGAGATTTATGACGTGCCCGCGAGCGCTTATGTCGCGGGTTTCATTGGCGCTCCACCGATGAACCTTTTGGCTGGCGAGATCGCGCAAGATGGCGGTCATGTGGTGCTGGCCGATGGGCAAACCGCGCCTTTGCCTGCGGGCTGGCGCCGGGCCGAGCCGGGCCAAAAGGTACAATTCGGCGTCCGGCCCGAAGCGCTCAGCTTTGTGCCTGTAGCGGGTGCCGTGGCGCTGACGATGGTGCTCGATTTCCAAGAAGAGCTGGGTATGGGGCGACTTTTTCATGGTCGAATGGGCGCGGAGGAACTGATTGTTCACGCAACGGAGAAGACCGCGCCCGTGCCCTTTGGTGAGACCGTGCAAGTCTACCTGATGCCCGAGACGGTGCATCTCTTTGACGCGCAAACCGGTCACCGGCTGGGCGCGGAGGCGCCCATCCCCGTTGCCGCGCAATGATACCAGAGCTCAAGCCAAGCCGTTTTGAAGACGCTGTTCCGGATTATATAACAGGAAGGCTGCGCTATGATCCTCGGCTCATTGCCTGGCTCGCGCGGGAGACCGGGCTGTCGGAGGCATCCCAGGTGCTCGATCTGGGTTGCGGGCCCGGCTTCCTGGCCAATGCGCTGGCGCCTTTTGCTGGTCAGGTGACAGGGATGGACCCAAATGCGCGCATGCTGGACGCGGCGCGGGGCGAGGCCGCAGGGCTCAGCAATGTCACCTATCGCGAAGGGAGCTCCTTTGATCTGATCGGCCTGGAAGGACCGCTTGACTTGGTGACGATGGGGCGCTCATTTCATTGGATGGATCGCGATGCAACGCTTGCGGCCCTCGACCCACTTCTGGCACCAAACGGCGCCATCGCCGTGATCGGAGATCGCGTGTTGGACGGACCACAGAACGCTTGGTAAAGGGCGATGAACGCCGCGGCGCGCGAGATGGGACTGGCGGCGGCGGATGCGGAAACCAGGCATCGGTATTCCGACGATTGGGAGCCGCATCAAATCCCACTGCTCCGGTCCGCGTTTTCAGACCTCCGCAGCATCGCTGTGATCGCCCAGCATCGCTGGTCTTGGGACAAAATCGTGAGCCTGATCGCCTCTCGCTCGGGCACCACGCGCGCAGGATTGGGTGCCAACTTCGACAGCTTGCTTGACAGGGTGCGCGACGCCTTCGGGGCACCAGACCATGCCGGAGAGTGGATCAGCATCCATGAGAATCACGCGTTGATCGCGCGACGCCCCGCCTGATGCGGCTTTTGCCCCTTGAGGCAGCCGCAGGCCGCGTGGAAGATTTCCGCTCGGTCTTCGCGATCCGCGACTTTCGCATCTACCAGATCGGCAACATTGCCTCGACCTTGGGGTTCTGGATGCAGCGCATCGCGATTGGCTGGGTGACCTGGGAACTCACCGGTTCAGAGGCGCTCTTGGGCCTCGTCGCCTTTGCCGAGCTATTCCCGTCGATCCTGACAGGGCTATGGGGCGGCGTCTTGGCGGATCGCTCTTCGCGCATTCAGGTGATGCTCTGGGGGCAGTTGGGCGTGGCTTGTGTGTCGGCGGCTTTCTGGCTCGCCTGGGCGAGCGGTACGCTGACACCGGCGCTGATTATGGTGCTGATGGCGGCCCTGGGGGCGCTCTCGGGATTGACCCTGCCCGCGCGGCTTGCCATGGCCTCGGTTCTCACGCCAGGCCCACAGATCGCAACAGCACTTGCGGTCAATTCCACCAGCTTCAACCTGGCGCGGTTCTTGGGTCCGGCGCTGGCGGGCGTGCTTTTGGTCGGGGCCGGTGCGGGGGTGATCTTTGCGCTGGCGATGCTTAGCTATCTGCTCTTTGCCTTTTGCCTCCACCGCCTCGCGCCCGAAGACCGGCCCGAGGCCCGAACCGCCGCAAGCTTTCCTGAGGCCCTGTCTTGGCTGGCGGGCGCCGGGCTGGTTTTGGCCATTATGGCGGTGCAACTGACCCAAGGGCTGGCCCTGCGCCCGGCCTCCGAGCTTTTCCCGGCCTTCGCGGATGACGTTTTTGACCGCGGCGCGCTTGGCTTGGGGCTTTTGAATGCAGCACTTGGGATTGGGGCGATCATCGGCGCGCTGGCTTTCGCAGCCTCCGGCACGCGGGCCCAGTCCTTGCGCCAAATCTTTGGCGGCAGCCTCATCTTCGCGGCAAGCCTTGCCGGTTTTGCGCTCGTGGGGCCGTTCTGGGTCGCGCTCGTGATGCTGGTCATCCAAGGCGCGGCCATGTCCTCAAGCAATATCGCGGCACTGACCTTTGTGCAGCGCCAAACGCCCGAGGATCGGCTTGGGCGGATCCTCAGCATTTACACGCTTGTGTTCCGGGCCGCTCCGGCGCTTGGCGCGCTTGCCTTCGGCCTTGGCGCCGAAAGCGCCGGGCTGCGCAAAGCCACGCTCTTTGCGGCCGGGCTCGGCACGCTCGTCACCGTCGCTTTGCTCATCGCCAGCGCCAAATCGGAGGCCCGACATGCCCAAGGCTGATGCCCTACCCAATCCGATTGACTTTCTGACCGGGCGATGGCCCGGATGGGACGGCGCGCAGGTTCCCGATGGTGTCCGCCCGCCTTGGCCAAAATTCGCGCCCGATGGCCGGGTGCTGCCCTTCCCCGGCACAACAATCGTGTGCCATGTCCCGCCTGACAGCGATACGCATCGGAGCCTCGTGGCGATGCAAGCGGACCTGAAAGCGGCCCCGTTCGCGGAACACTTCACCTATCTGCCACCCGCCAGCCTGCATATGACGCTCTTTGATCTGTCAAATGAGCTGCGCCGCGGAACGTCCGCGTGGCCAGAGGGCATTGGCGATGGGGCGTCCTGGCCAGAGGTCTCCGATGCGCTGGCCGCGCGGCTTGAAGGGCTCAACCTGCCTCGCTTTGCGCCCAAGGCCACCACGCTTTTTAGCGGCTTCAGCCTGATCTTGGAGGGCGCGACAACCGCGCAGGAACATAGCCTGCGCAGCGCCCGCGACACGTTGCGCGACAAAACACAGATCTTTCGTGACGACCATGAAAGCTACGTCTTCCATGTCACGCTTGCCTATCCGTTGCGCTTCATGCCCCAAGACTCGGCAGAGGCGGTCACCGCATTTTGTCATAGCCTCTTTGAAACCTACGCCAGCGCCCTTTCGACCATCACGCTCGGCCCAGCAGAAATGTGCGATTTCAACGACATGTATGCCTTCGCACCGCGTCTGACATTTTAGTGTCGCAGACCTGAAATAGACCTGTGATCTTTGTGCTGAACAATCGAGCCAGCGTATCAAACGATCGGTGCTGCCAATGCCGAATGACGATACAGATCAACGCGCGTGGCTGAGTGTCTACAATGGTCTGCGCCGTGAGATTGAGGCAGGCGCCCGCGCGCCCGGCTCCGACCTTCCGACAATTGCAGCTTTGGGCCGCGAAACGGGGTTCAAGCTTCATAGCGCCCGCCGGGTGGTGGAACGCCTCTGCGCCGAAGGTTACGCGCAAAGCTGGCAGGGCAAGGGCACCCGGGTCGCTATTCAGCCCTTGCATATTCGGATGCAACACGCGCGGCCCACGTTTCACGAATTGGTCGCGGCGGCAGATCGAAAAAGCGACTCCCAGCTCCTAGTGGCCAACGAAGGCCGGCTGCCGGCGCGCCTCGCTCAACGCGTGCAGCAAAAGCCAGGGACCGAAATCACGCGGACAGAGACGCTCCGCCGGGTCGACGGGCGCGTCATGGCACTTTCGGTCGATTATTTCTTGCATGAAGGCCTCAAGGCGATTGCCGAAACGGTCGGTGAAACGGGCAGCATCTCACGCGCCTTGACCACCCATGGTGTCACGACCTATCGGCGGGATTATACAAGCTTTGATGCGCGCATGCCGACCGCACATGAGGCGCTTCTCCTGGAGATCCCACGTTCGCAACCGGTTTATGCAACACTTGGTGCCAATATCGACCGGAAGGGCGACATCTTTCAGCTCTCAACCGCGGTCTTGCGCGCCGACTGCGTCCGGTTTGAATATTAGGCAAACGCACGGTCGTTCGCGGAGAAATCGGACATGTCAAAACCAGTGGTCAATATCCAAGAGGTCCTAGACGCCCCTGACTTTGTGATGAACCGCGAAAAGCGGGGCAGTTTCGCGGCGCAACTGGCCCTTTTCGGAAAGGCGCTCGGCACGAAGGGGATCGGCATCAACCTGACCATTGTGCCACCGCGCTCAAAGGCCTTTCCCCGGCATTATCACTACCATAATGATGAGATGTTCATCATCTTGGACGGACATGGCACGTTGCATTACGGCGACGACGATTACCCTTTGAAACCGATGGATGTTGTCAATGTCGAGGCCGGATCGGGGATCGCGTTCCAAATCGACAATACCTCAGAGGCGGAGCTCCGCTATCTTGCGCTGTCAACGCTCGATCCAACGGACCTGTTTGTTTACCCGGACTCAAACAAGATGGGCATCATGGCAAAAGGCGCCCCGTTTCGCGACTTGTCAGGCGAGGGGCTCCCGCGGATCATCAAATTCATCCCGGCGGAAACCGAGGAGGATTATTACTTCCGTGAACCGGACGCGGAAGAGATCCCGGACGATGGACGCTAGGGCCAGGGCTAGGGTCGGGACCCGAGCACGATCCGATAGAGGTGTTGCGTACAACCACCATAAGACGGGTCACATTCGAAGATGTCTTCAAAGACGCCGCCATTGGCTTCGATCACCTTTTGGGAGGCTGTGTTTTCGGGATCAACCGTGAGGGACACATGCGAAAGCCCGAAGCGCGAAATCTCTTCCAGCAACAGGGCCAGCGCGCGGGTGGCATGCCCTTCTCGCCGCCGCCACGGTACAATGGAGTAGCCAATATGGCCCAAAACATGCGACGGCAAGCGGCTCGTCCCCGGTTGAAACCGGAAAGAAAGGCTGCCGCAGAAACCGTCCTGCCAAATCCAACGTGCAAAGCCCGGCAGCCGTGGCACCGCACGTCCATCAGGCAGGACGATGGGAGCCCCCTTCGCTTCGAGGTCTTCGAGGCTCGCGACAAAACCTGCCGGGTCTTCAGCCGTTGCGGCCAGATGCGCTGCAGCCGTCCGCGCCGGATCGACGTTGTTGGGCGACCAGCCCCGTTCCTGCGCGTCTGCATATCCTGGCAAGAGCGTCTCGGTCGGGCGAAAGATTTTGGTCATAATGGCCTCGGCGCGCGGGTTCTTTGCGGTGGTAGCTTGGTTTCGTGACAGCTCTTGAACATAGACCTATGAACCGAGCATCGGCCGCTGCGGCGAAGAAAGGCACCGCGCTTTTTGGCCCGGTATTCTGCGGCAACGTAGCCAAAGGGACCCTTTTCAATTGTGTGAGACGCTGAACCATTAGGAACGGCTCTGGGGTCTGCGCAGTCTTGGCAAACTCACCCAGGATCGCGCAACCAGCCAAATTTACAAAGTGAACTATCGCGGTCAGTTGGCCGTGTTGAAACTTCTGACGCCTTTAGGTGCTGAAGATGAACGCTATGGCGCCACCGCCCTTCGGTGCTGGAACGGCGTTGGCGCGGCGCACGTTTATCACGCAGATAGAGGGGCGCATTTGCTTGAATTCATCGACGGCGAGGATTGCGCGACCTTAGTTCGGGCCGGCGCGACCACGACGCCTCAGCAATCATCGGCGCGGTGCTGGCGACACTCCACGCCGCGCATCCAGGGCCGCCGCCCAAAGTTTTGACGCCCCTTGAGGTCCGCTTCGCAGAACTGTTCGACGCAACCAAACAGCCACATGCTGATCCGATTTTACAGCGCGGCGCAAAGACCGCACAGACCTTGCTAAACCACCCGTTGAACGAAGTGGTGCTCCATGGCGATCTCCATCACGAGAACATCTTGCAGTCCTCGTCGCGCGGCTGGCTTGCCATCGATGCCAAAGGCTTGCGCGGTGAAACAACCTATGACAGGGCGATGGCGGTTCTCAATCCGCAGAGCCATGACGCCTTGGTCATGGCGCCTGATCGTATCGCAGCCATTACAGAAACGCTGGCGCATGCGTTGAATGTCGGTGCACGCCGGTTGCTTCAGTTTACCTTTGCACACGCTTGCCTTTGCGCCTGTTGGTCCATGGAAACATCGACCTTTTCCTCCGACCGTGCGCTGTCGATGGCACGCATCATTGAGCGTATGCTTGCCGCCTGATCCGATCGGGCCTGCCCGCGTCACATGTCTGCTACGCACATCGGCTACGGGCTTAAAGCATGCAGGACGACGGCCATTTCGACGCAGAAGTTGCGGCGCGTTATGACGAAGACCACGGCGGCACCGATCCCGCCCTTGTTGCGCGATGCGTGGACCTATTGGCCACACTCGCGCAGAACGGCCGCGCCTTGGAATTCGCCATCGGCACGGGCCGCATCGCACTGCCGTTGGCGGCCAGAGGCGTTGAGGTCTCCGGCATCGAGTTAAGCAAAGCAATGGTGGCAGAACTCCGAAAGAAGGAGCAAAGCCCGCCGCTCGAAGTTGCCATCGGAGATATGACGACCACCCGCCTACCGGGCCTGTTTTCGCTGGTTTATCTTGTGTTTAATACAATCGATAATCTCACGAGCCAAGAGGTCCAGATTACCTGCTTCGCCAATGCGTCTCGGCATCTGGAGCCCGGCGGCAGATTTGTCATTGAGACGAATGTCCCACCCTTGCAACGATTGCCCTTTGGCGAAACCTCGCGCGCCTTTGCAGTTTCCAACGATCACATGGGCGTTGAAGAGATCGATGTGGCCACGCAAAGCCATATCTCCCACCATGTGTGGCCGAAGACGGGGCTCAAACGATCCATTCCGTTTCGCTACGCTTGGCCAGCCGAACTTGATCTGATGGGGCGGCTGGCAGGCCTAACACTTGAGTACCGATGGGCCGATTGGGACCAAAGCCCGTATGACCGTCTAAGCAAAAAACATGTCTCTGTGTGGCGCAAGGCTTGAAGTCTACGCCAGGCCAGAAAACCTCGGTTCGGTGCGCTCGAGTCGTTCGCAACCCGCTGCTTTAGCATCCGCAGCGAAGGTCTGCTTCCCTCCCTTGCAGTTTGTCGCTGCTGTCGCAAAGCATGCAATGCGGCCGTTCGTTTCGACGGGGGCAACGGCATTTTTGTCCGCACAGCAGACTTCCATTTTCGCGACTGAACTATTGTCCGTCTTGCCCGAAGGCGCTGCGATGTAGATCAAGTGCTTGCGGGGTGAATGATCCAGCAAGGCCAATCGGGGACAGAAGCCACGGAATTGATCAGCGCAGGATTTCGCCCGTATCCGCAACTGACCCCAGCTCGCGCGTGCATTCAACCACGTCGCAAAGCGCCGCAACCGACCGCTCGAGATTTTCCACGGTCACATAGTCCCATTCGGCCGGCACGGACCAAAGCGCTTCGTAGCCCGGCACATGCAGGCGTCCGCCACCTTTGGGGCCAAGCCAAATCTCGTAGCGAAACTGATGGTGTCGTCGCCAGCCGCGATTGCTCACAAATTCAATATCGACGGCAATTTTCCAAGCCCGCAGCCGCCCGATGTAACGCGTGGTATCTGTGCTAAGACGCTCCTCGGTGGCGGCAAACCTGCCTTCCATCCCCCGTTTCAGCGCAACCCGAAGATGCCGCGGTTTGACCGGAACAAGATCGTCGACATGGCGGGCATGGGGTGTCGTGAATTCGGCGGCCTCCGGCGGAAGTTGCAAAAATCGCGCCCAAGCTGCTGCGCGGCCCCCGATCTGCGGATCGTTCAGCGCGCCTGCGACGGTCTTCACCGGCAGCGTTGAGACGGATTTTTCGGACAGCAGATCCGCAGTGGACTTGCGGAAGGCCGCCAGGACTGGAAACCGTGCCAGGCGTTCCATCTGCGCCGCCGGCGTGGCGGCGTCGGTTTGGCACAGTCGGTCATATTCGGCCCATTGATCGAAAAGAGCCATGAGCTCTGCCTGGCCCAGACGGTCAAGATTGCGCACCAGGCGCATTGCGGAGGTATTCGGGCAGGCGCGCAGCAGTGGGAACCCGCGCTCAGCTTGGTCGCGGCGATGGGCATCGATGCGGTTTGGATCGAGCTTTGAGATCTCCATAACGCGTAATTCTACAGGGCAAATTGCGCAGGAATATGGCGCAGTTGTTGCTGCGCCGCCGACCGTGACGGTGGATCAAGGCTTGTGTCCCGCGCAGGTCGTCGGTGCCCGCGCCGCCTGGATCTTTCTTTCGCGTTCCGCCTGCCATGGCCAAAGGGTCCGTGCTTCGAACCGGGGCATGGCTGTGACGGTGGACGCGCCGATGGACCGGACGCCAGCGCCTGTCGTCCCTTCGTCGCGTGGGTCGTGCCATCACGATCGGAACCACAGCGCGCACCACCATCTAAAGACCCTGCATCCTTTGACATGTCGTGCCGAACAAGTCGGAGGGGTGCTGCTATCAAACGGATTTGCCGTTTCCCCAAGACCCGCACCGAACCGATATCGGTACATGGTCCGCAATGGCGGGCTTGGTAGGTGGATGACGTTAAGCACGAATGGTTCTTCGTCAAAACTGGTCTCTGAAGATCAGCAAAACGACAGGTACCTGCCCGAAAAGCCACGATCTGAGGCAAAGGCTTTGGTGACGCCGATGGAACCTGCGTCGTCGGTTTAGAAAACCCGGCGGATGCGGAAAAAGTGGGATTGAGCGGTGCGTTCAGCGGAAGGCCACTCCGATCGGTGACATCAAAATCGGTCGCGGCACAACGGCCTGGCGTCGACATTTTGGTGATCGAAATGGTCAAATCGCCTAGCGCCCCAAATGCATCTGAGATCGGTCAAGCGACATGCGACCTCTCAAATTGCGTTTCGCTGAAGTTGTCCCCTTCCGGCCGAGCTGGCGCCGACGCAACCTGCCTGGGCACGGCAGTCTGGCGCAGACGACGAAACCCTTCGAGCAAAATCATGGGCTTTGAAGCCTTAAAACTGGCAGAAATACTGGTTGGGACGCGCGCGCCGCAACCTATGACAGGCGGCATGCGGCTGGCGCTCGGCTTGCCACGGCCTGTTCGGGATCGGCGCGCTTTCCGTCGGCTGTTTCAGAAAATGACTGGGCCGAGCCCGGCAGAATACCGACGGCGCTGTTCAAGCCGGGGCTTTCTGTCGGTGCGGTGAAACGCAGGTGTTGTGGGTACATTCGTGACGTGATCGGTCAGCGCTGTGGGGCGGCGCGATTTCAGCCTCCGGTCATGGCCATGTGGACCGTCTCTGCGAGGACGTTGGATCCCGGTCATGGGGCCTAAAGCTGCGCGGCCATCGAGCCTGACCAGGATCGATCCGCGATGGCGCAGGCTCGATGCACAATTCGGTCAAGCGGGAAGACGCGCGGTCATGCGACATATTCGTCGACGGGCCGCCAATTCGGATCGTAGATGTGTGGGTTCTTCGGCCATAGGAATATCGCGACCAACATCAAAAGCCCGCAGGTCTCAACGATTTCATCCGACTCCGCCGCATCGATCAGCAATTCCGGTATGAACGCGGCCGGGAAAAAGAGCAGAGATTGCAGCAATGTCGGCAACGGCACGCCGATACGGCCCACCATCCGGTCAATGCGTGGTGATCTATGCGCCAAAATGGGCAGCGGCACGATATATAGAAATAGGACAAGCGTGAGTAAGTTGCCGAAAATGACCTTATTCACGCTGAAGTCACCCACGACCAAATTGTGCACGTTGAACTCGCCCTGTTGATTGCGTTCGCTCAGCCAATCCGGCGTTTCGATGGCAAAAATCCTCTGGCCCCAGGACACTTCCTCACCGGCTACAAAAAAGAACCCGAGCGCGACCAACAGAAGCGCCGTTGTAAAGGCTTTCGGGCGTATTCTCCGCAAGCCGAGCGCGCGTCGCAGGCATATGATGGCAAGAAACAGCAACAGCACGACCGACAGCCATTCCAGCACCCCGTCTTCGACCAGATAGACTTGCGTCAAGATATCAGGGGCAAACTGTGCCAGCGCGACGCCAATAACGGTGATGACGACAATCGCGAGATAGATGAGCCACTCCGAGAAAGTAGGCGATTGTCGGTGCCTCGAAACGGCGTCTGCCGGTCCACTCCGCATTGGGCGCTTTTCCATTCGCTCTTCTGCCTGTTGCTTGGCGGTGCCCGTCCAGCGGCGCCGCTGCGTTTTGTTGACTAAGGCTACTTCAACCTCCGGCGACGGGCAAGAAACTGGGCGGGACATTGAGCCGGTATCCAACTTGGCCTAAAGCGGGGTCGTTTTTGGATGCGAATGATCAAATCGCGAAACGGGATGGGTGCGAGATGATTGCCTACGTGACCGTCGGTGCCGACGACATCGCCGCTGCAAAACGGTTTTATGGTGCGTTCCTGCCGACGCTCGGCTACCGGCTGACGGAAGGTCCTGAGGGGCTCAGTTACGCTTTGCCGGCGCCGTTGGACCGGGCTCCGGCGCTGGCTGAATTCTACGTCAAACCGCCATTCGACGGGTGTGCGGCATCCGCTGGAAACGGCACCATGGTCGCGTTTGAAGCGCGCAATCAGGCGAAAGTTCGATCCCTGCATGCCGCGGCACTGCTTGCCGGCGGCGCGGATGAGGGCCGGCCTGGATTTCGCGCCGCTTACGGGCCGCATTTCTATGTGGGCTACATGCGCGATCCACATGGCAACAAAATCGCCTTGTTTTCCTGCGATCCGACGGAACCGGGACGGGATGGATATTCGTCGTCCGGTTCCAACGCGGTGCCGGACGCGAATACCTCACACGGCTAGGCCCGACCGGCAAACAAAACCGGGCAGCCGTTTGGTCGGCATGGTCGTTTCCGGCGGTGCGCCGCAGGTCCGCGTTTGGCCGCGCCGGATTGCTATTTTTTGCCCTATCCGATACCAAAACGCGGCGTTTGGAGGCGCATCCAAGCTGCGGAAAGGACCGAGTCCACTCCTTTCGAGAGCGTGTCAATTGAACGGACCTTTTGGCGAATGATGCAGGTATGGCGCCGGTGAAAGGAAAGTTCCATGCCGACCAAACGGCTTCCGGATTCTGCAAATCTGGACCACCTAAAGCATCAAGCCAAGGATCTTCTGCGCGCGTTTCGAGACGGACATATCTCGGCGTTTCAAAGGCTTCGAGAGTTTCATCCAAGGCTTACTGATCTCTCGGACGATGACTTGTCCGTACAAACGCTTGCCCTGAGCGACGCGCAGCTTTCCATTGCAAGAGAGTACGGCTATGCGTCCTGGCCCCGCCTTAAAACCGTGCTCGCAGAACGGCGCCAAGAGGAATTGGTGCTATCGCATAACGACCGCGTGGCGGATGGCCCGTTCAAACAAGCTTTGGACTTCATGGATGCGGGCGATGAAACGCGATTGTCGGCACATCTTGCCCGCCACTCCGGCCTCGTGCACGAGACAGTGACGTTTGAAGGCGAGAACTACTTTCAAACCCCGACGCTTTTAGAATTTGTGCCTGAGAACCCGATCAGACAGGACAGCTTGCCGCAAAATTGCGTCGCGATCGCCAAGTTGCTTTTGGATGCGGGTGCGAAAACCAACCAAGTTGCGCTCAACGAAACGCTCATGCTTGCAGCGTCCGGTCGGGTATGTGCCGAGGCCGGTCTGCAATCGCCGCTCCTGCGGTTGCTATGCGATTATGGGGCAGACCCAAATGCGGGGATGCGCAGCGCTTTGGCGCATGGAGAATTCGCGGCAGCGCGAACGCTCATCGATTGCGGCGCTGCGGTCGATTTACCCTGCGTCGCCGCCCTGGGCGACCGAGACGCCGTTCAGCGGTTGGTCGTAGATGCCGATACCGATCAACTTCAATTGGCCCTGTCTCTGGCAGCAAATGCTGGCCGCGACGCGGTTGTGCGGATACTCCTTTCGGCTGGGGCCGATCCAAATCGGTACAACCCGCCCGGCAGCCACAGCCATTGCACCCCGCTTCACGCCGCTGTTGCGACCAACCGGTTCGACACCGTTGTTGCGCTTGTCGATGGCGGCGCTGACGTGAACCTTAAGGATATACACCATTCCGCGACCGCATTGGGATGGGCCATGCATCTACAGCATGAACGTATTGCCGCGTATCTGAGGTCAATCGCGTAGGCCTGCGGCCTTTGGCAATCCGCGTCGGTGGCAGTCTTTCAAACCGAACCCTCGATCAGATCCGCGGGGTCAACGCACATCGCGGCGATTGCGATCCGACAGCCGACGGTTGCGGATTAGGCAAAGGCGATATCGACCGATCCGAACGGTCCGAAATCGGCATGGATTTTGGACCCGGGCGGGCATTCTACGGGACGGATAAAACTGCCGGACAGAATAATCTGCCCAGGTTCGATGCTTTGGCCGTATTGAGCCATGCGATGGGCAAGCCAGACCACGCTTTCGACCGGATCGTTCAGCACCCCTGCCCCCAGGCCGGTTTCCTCGACCTCGCCGTTGCGTGAGGTAATCGCGCCCACCCATCGCAAATCTAACGCGGCCACGGGATGCCGGTCCGGGCCAAGCACAACGCCTGCATTCGCGGCATTGTCGCTGATGGTGTCGAACACGCTGCGTGTGACGCCGGTCTCCGGGTCCATCCGCACGATCCGCGTGTCGAGTATCTCCAAGGACGGGGCCACGTAGTCTGTGGCGGCCAAAACGTCTGTGCGTGTCACATCGGGTCCGCTGATCGGCGACTTCATCACAAAAGCAATCTCGGCCTCGATGCGGGGCTGGATGAACCGGCCCTTCGGCACCGTCGTTCGGTGCCCAAAGACCATGTCGTCAAAGAGGATGCCACTATCGGGGATATCGATATTGAGCGCGGCTTGCATCGCCCTGGAGGTCAGTCCGATTTTCCAGCCGATGACAGACCGCCCCGCAGCCAGCTTGGTGCGATGGATGGCACTTTGAATTGCATAGGCATCCTCCATGGTCATCTCTGGATGGCGTTTGGTCAGAAGGCCGATCTGTTTGCCTGTTTCTTCGGCGTTCAGAAGGTCCGTTGCGGCTTGGGCATGCTCTTCGGGGCTCATATCGCCTCGTCCTCGACGGTATTGCGCAACGTGCCAATGCCGCTGACGTCAACCTCCACCACGTCACCGGGCTTAAGGTATTGCGGCGGATCGCGCCGGGCGCCCGATCCGGTTGGCGTGCCGGTCACGATGATATCGCCTGGCTCAAGCGCCATGAAGGTGGAGATATATTCGATCTCGCGTCGGATCGGGTGGATCATGCGCGACAGAACATCGTCCTGGCGAACCTCTCCGTTCACGCGGGTCACGATGCGGGCCTGATCAAGTTGGGACGGGTCCGTAAAAGGCACCAGCCAAGGCCCCATCGCCCCCGACCGATCCCAGTTCTTGCCTTGGGTGACATTGAACTTCGCATGGCGCACCCAATCCCGAATTGTCCCTTCATTGCAAAGCGTGAGTGCCGCGATGTGGTCGTAGGCATCGTCTTGGGTGATGCGCCGACCGCGCTGGCCAATGACGATCGCGACTTCGCCCTCGTAATCCAATTGGGGACTTTCCGGCGGCCGGATCAGCGGGCGGTTATGACCGGTGAAGCCAGAGGCAAAACGGGGAAAGAGCGACATGTAATTCGGCTGATCAGAGCCGTCTTTGTATTCGGCGTTCCGATCCGGAAAATTCACGCCAACACACAAGATGCGGTTGGCATCCGGCAGAACCATGTCGTACTGAACATTCGAATGCGTGACGGGTCGTCCATGGGCGGCCTCGGCCAAAGCGCCCAAGCCGCCGGCCCGAACCGCCTCAAACAGACTTGGCCATTTCGGAAACACGTCGTTTAGCGCGATCATGCCCGCATCCGTCGCGGCGCCGTAATATCTGATGCCGCCGCTGGAAAAGGTCGCGAATTTCATCTGACGGCCTCCCAGACCTCCGTGACGATTGTCGCCACCGACAGCACATCCTCGCGTGTCGTATCAAACTGGCCGACCTGGACCCGTATGATCTTACGCCCGTCAAAGGCCCCTTGTGTAAGGTAAATCCGCCCATCGTCATTGATCGCGTCGACCAGCCTTTGCTGCGCGGCATCATCGCCGGGGCAACGGAAGGAAAACAAGCTGAGGATTGGGGCAGTTACGATCTCAAAGCCCTCAATAGCCGAAATCGCCTGACATAGCTCTTCGGCCCAGGCGACATGATTGCGAATGCGGGTTTTTAAGCCCGAAAGCCCATAGGACCGGATCAAGAACCAGAGCTTCAAGGCGCGGAAGCGGCGGCCAAGAGGGATCGTCCATTCCGAGAAATTCGTAACAGCCGTGCCGGTTGTCTTGAGATATTCCGGTTCGATCTTCAGCGTGTTCAGTTGCGGCGTGGCGTCGCGCAGAAACTGGATCGAGCAATCAAATTGTGCGCCCAGCCATTTATGCGGGTTAAAGACGATGCTGTCATAGGCCTCGACCCCGCGCCAAAACGCGTCACGGAATTCCGGACAAATCATTGCCGATCCGGCCCAAGCCGCGTCGAGATGCGTGTAAAGGTCATGGGCCTTGGCGACCTTGGCGACGGCCTCAAGATCATCGCTGCCGCCGACACCGGTCCCTCCGGTCACCGCGATGATGCCGGCGGGCGTGTGGTCGGCGGCAATATCGGCCCGTATCGCCGTATCAAGTGCGTGGCTGTCCATTGCGTGTCGAGGCCCACAACCGGGGAGTTTCACCAGATTGGCCTGCCCAATCCCGGCCACCCAACAGGCGCGGTCAATGGATGAATGCACCTGATCGGAACAGTAGATGCGCAACTGGCCCTTACCGCCCAAGCCATCGCGGTTGCCGCTAAAGGCGGTTGCCCGTTCGCGCATCGTCAGCACGGCGGACAAGGTGGCCGAGGAGGCGGAATCCTGAATGACGCCGGTGATCCCCTCGCCAAGGCCGAGGGCCTGGCGCATCCAATCGACCATCCGCTGCTCGACCTCGGTCGCGGCGGGCGAGGTTTGCCACAGCATGCATTGCGCGGCGAGTGTGTTGACCAATTGTTCAGCCAGAATGGAGGGCGGCGCCGCATTGGCCGGGAAATAGGCGAAAAAGCGGGGATGCTGCCAATGTGTCATACCCGGCATCACGATGTCTTCGAAATCCTTTAGGATGTGCGCCATCGGCTCCGGTTGGTCCGGCGGTGCATTTGGAAGCTGTGCTGCGATCTCACCGGGTTTGGTTTGCCCGCGCACCGGCCGGTCGCGCAATGTCTTGTGATACTGCGCCGACCAATCGGCGATGTGCTTGCTCCAGTCTGAAAATTCGTCCCAATCCATATGCGTCGCTGTCCTGCTTATGCAGATGTCCGTGCTGCCCGTGTCATGGCGCGATGATCGGGCTGGCATTCATCTCAGATGCTTTGGTGTCCACGCCGACAAAGCCTGTGCCATGATTGAACCAGCTCTGCGGCGCAGGCGCACCCCAAAGGGTTTGGCGCTGTGGGTCCTGCAAGTCCCATTTGATCGGCTCAAGATCGGGATCAACGGTCTGGTAATCCGAGCAATAAATCTCGATCCGGTGGCCATCGGGGTCGAGGATATAGAGAAAGAAGGCGTTGGAAATCCCGTGCCGTCCTGGCCCGCGTTCAATGTTATCGACATAGCCGGTGGTGGACATCAGATCGAGCAGGTCGATGATATTGAGCGGCGTCGGAACCCAGAACGCAACGTGGTGCATGCGTGGACCCGTGCCGTTGGTAAAAGCCATGTCATGCACGGCGCCCTTGCGATGCAACCACGCCGCCCAGAGCTTTTTGCTGTCTTCATCCTCGGTATATTCGGTCACACGAAAGCCAAAGTCCGAATAGAAGGCCACGGAGGCATCGACGTCGTGACTGAAACAGTTGAAATGATCGATGCGTAGCGGCTTCACGCCACGATAGAGTGCGTATTTCTGATGTATCGGCTCCAGGCGATCCATTTTGTGGTAGAATTCTAGCGGGATGCCGATGTTGTCCGACGTCAGCAACGTCCGGCCCTGATACGCACGCTCGACCCATTCGGTCGGCCGACCTTTGGACTGAAAATAGGCCTCCGCCTTGTCGAGATCGGCCTCGTCGAAAGTCTTGAACCCCATAACCTCCACCGTTCCAGGATGGTCGGATTTTTGCAGAATAACGCAGTGGTGCCCGCGCTCTTCCATCGCGCGCAAATAGATACGGCCGTCGCTTTCGTCCGTTGGCTGGAGACCGAGAATGTCGCTGTAGAAGGTCTTGGATGCTGCAAGATCGGCCACGTTCAGGCACACATGGCTCAACCGAATGACATTGAAATCGGGATACAGGTTGGGTTTGGGGACGGGCATCAGAGCGCTCCCAGTTTTGTAATTTTGTGCTGACCGGTCGCCAGGCCGATATGTTTCTGCTCCATATAGAACTCGAACGACCAATCCCCGCCATCGCGGCCGATGCCGCTGGCTTTGACGCCGCCGAAGGGCGTGGGCAGATGGCGCACGTTTTCCGAGTTCACCCAGATCATCCCAGCTTCGAGCTTGTCGGTGACGCGTAAGGCACGCGTGAGATCATTGGTCCAGACATAGCCGGTTAGGCCATAGGCCGTGTCATTGGCAATTTCCAAGGCCTCCTGCTCGGTCGAGAACGGGATTGAAGTCAGGACCGGTCCAAAGATTTCTTCTTGCGCAATGCGCATCTTGTTGTGCGCCTGCGTAAACAGCGTCGGGCGGATGAAATACCCGTCACCCTCGATCACCTCTCCACCAGCGGCGATCGTCGCGCCGTCTTTCTTCGCGATGTCGAAATAGCCGGTGACCTTGTCGAAGTGGTCTTGGGTGACAAGTGGGCCGATCTCTGTTTTGGGGTCCAGCGGGTGGCCAACCTTGATGTTGTTGACCCGCTCAATGAGCTTGGCCTCAAACGCCGTGCGGATCGTGTCTTGCACCAAAAGCCGCGATGACGATGTGCACCGTTCCCCGTTGATCGAATAGATCATGAAAATCGCCGCATCGAGCGCGCGGTCGAGTTCGGCATCCTCGAACACAATAACGGGGTTCTTTCCGCCCAACTCAAGATGGTTCCGTTTAAGCGTATCGGCCCCTTGTTTGGTGATCAGGCTGCCTGTGCGGCTTTCTCCGATAAAGGCAATTGCCTTGATCTTCGGATGCTCGCACAGCGCCTTGCCCGCGCCTTCGCCAAATCCGTTGATCGTGTTGAGAACGCCGGGCGGCAGGCCGGCCTCTTCGGCGATTTCAACAAGCAGACGCGCGGTTAGCGGCGAGGCCTCGGCCGGTTTGTGAACGACTGTGCAACCTGCCGCCAAGGCGGGGGCGATTTTCCAGGTCGACAGCATGAAAGGCGTGTTCCACGGCGTGATCACACCGACCGGACCGATCGGCACCCGGGTCGTGATGTTCATCAATGTAGGTGATTTTAGGTGTTGGCCGTCACGCGCCTGGACGACTTGATCGGCGAAATAGCGAAAATTCTCGGCCCCGCGTAGCGCCGCCTTAGACATGAATTTAAGCGCCTGCCCGGTATCCCAGCATTCGCAAAGCGCAATCTCTTCGGCGCGCGCCTCGATCCCTTCGGCGATCCGGATAAGGATCTTTTTGCGCTCGATGGCCGGCATGTCCCGCCATGCGGCAAAGGCATCATGGGCGGCGGTGGCCGCGGCATCGATATCCGCGGCCGCCCCGTGCGCGACGTCGCAGATCACGGACCGATCGACAGGCGAGATGGATTGGAACACGCCTTCGGAGCCGGTTGCATCCTGCCCTGCAATCCGGTTGAGAATACCGCTATCGCGGAACCTCGAGAGATATCCGTCGAGCTTTGAGATATTGTCGTCGAGTGCGCTCATGCGTTCTGCTCCATATGGTCGCGAACGTTGCCAAATTTGGGCGCGAGGGCGGCATCGATGTCGCGCATCTCGGCCGAAAGGGCGACGGAACGCGTTGCCATCACAGGGGCCATGAAATCCTTAAGCGTGGCAAAGATGTGCGAGATGGCCTCCTGCTTGACGTCTTTCGAACGGCCTTCGCGCAGGCGCACACAAAGATCGATAAAGCCGTGTTTGGGGTCGCCATCGGCCATTGCCACATGGTCCACGCGGATGGCGCGTACGCGAATGCCCGCTGTCGGAAACGCATCGATCTTTGCCGCAGCGGCTCGAATGGCTTCGCACAAGCGGCCCATATCCACGACCTCGTCGAGGTTTGCGGAGTAATCGATCTGAAAATGCGCCATAGCACTTCCTTAACATGTTAATTGTTGCTAAGTTAAGTAAAAGCTAGAGTGGTTGTCAACAGCCCAAAGGCGGTCGATTGAGGTTTCCATGGCAAGAACGCTTCCATCCACAGCGCGCTCGCTCCCGATTGCGCTGATCCGCGCCCGAGAAAGCGTAATGTCCCCGATCCGAGACATGTTGTCGGAGACAGGAATTACTGAGCAACAATGGCGGGTTTTGCGGGTCTTGGCCGAATTCGGGCGGATGGACACCAAAACGCTGGCGGATCGGTCCAGCCTTTTGTTTCCAAGCCTAACCCGCATCGCGGCAACCCTTCGGGACAAAGGCCTGGTGACCCAAACCCGTGACGATAAAGACCGCCGCCGCCAGTTCATCGAAATCACGCCCGGGGGCCTACGCATTATCAAGGATTACGAACCCGAGGCTGCGAATATCGTGGCCGGTTTCAAGGAAACCTTAGGCGAAGAGGGTTATGAGACGCTGCTCGATCTTTTGGGCAAGTTAGACCCCGGCGCGCAAGATTAGGCGCGGATCGCGCCGTCGGCACGCCAGGCATCGAAAATCTCCAGGGCTTTCTGGGCAAAGCCGGTATCGTTGATGTGGCAGCCAATCCTGTGGGCGGCGACATTGGCGGGCAAGTGGGCTTCGATCTCGGCCAAGAAGGCGGCCAGACCTTCGGGATTGTGCAGATCGGCCCCCGCGCGATCCCATTCCCCCAAACCCTGTTCCGGCAAGATCATTGCGACCGGTCCTTGCGCGTTTGCCAGTTGCGCGCAATGGGCCCGGGCCACCTGCTTTGTCTCTTTGGCTTTCAGCACGATTGAGGTCAAAAGTCGATTATGTGCGTGCTTGATATGCGCGTCCCATTTGTCGGCTATGGGCTGCCAGCCGACGACATCGACCAGATCATAACAGCCTGGCGCCACGATTTGCGGTGTTCCGTTTGCGCCTGCATTGGTCAGGCGGTCCGCGCCAGCCGAGATATTCGAGCCGTTTATATGGTTGCCTAGCTCTTGCGTGCAAAAATCAGACACAGGCAAATGCGCCCTGCCCCGCAAGGCTTTCAAAGGCGCGTCCGCCCATGCCCGTGGCATGGAACACGGCCACCTCAAAGCCGCGGTCCTCCAAGGCCGGTTTCAATGGGATCACGTATTTGAGCGCCGATGTACCGAGGGAGGTCATTCCGATCAGCGGTTTCGCGGGATCGGGATGCTGGACCGCGCGCGCGGCCCCCAGGACCGCACCCGCCGCCTGCGATAGCGATGCCTTGCAGACCGCGTTCAACCCGTAAAGCCCGCCGGCCCATAGGATCATCTGCGTATCGGCCGCTAAGCGTTCGGCCGGGATCAAGGGCGAAAAGGACACGGTCGATACGATGTATTTCGGCACGCCGAGGGGCAGCGCACTGGCGACATCCAGCGCCAGATCGGTGCCCATCGTTCCGCCCAGGACGATCATGCCGTCAACGGCACCTTCGGTATGGAGACGCGCGGCCAATCGGTGCGCACCTGTTGCCATGATCTGCATGGCGTGGTTTTCATTCCCGCTTTCTATCGCGGCCTGGATCGTGCTGTCGCCCTCGGCCGCCACATCATGCTTGGAATAATCGCAAGGGCTGGACGGATCCCCAAGGACCGAAACATCCATGGTCACCACCTGCCCGCCCTGGTCGCGGATCACATCGGCGAGAAAGCGAAGCTCATCATCCTTGGTGTCATACGTGCCGATGACCAAAATCGTCTTGTCGCTCATAGCTTGATCCAAGCGGTCTTGAGATTGATGTACTTGTCGATCGCGTGAAGCGATTTGTCCGATCCGTTCCCGGATTGGCCGACACCGCCGAGCGGCACCGTGCCGTCTGCCCCACCATAGGTGTTCACATGCATCACACCTGTGCGCACCTCGCGGACCATCCGATGCGCCCGGCTGAGATTGGACGTCCAGACGGCGCCCGCCAATCCATATACCGTGCCGTTGGCCAATCGGATCGCTTCATCCTCACTGGTAAAGGGCGTCACGCCAAGGATCGGACCGAACACCTCGTTCTGGGCAAGGGTCGCATCAGCGCTGACACCGGTGACGATGGTCGGCGCCATATAGGTGCCCCCGGTCTCCTCAAGAACGCGGCGACCCCCGGTGACGATCTCTCCGCCTTCGGCCGCGGCGGTTTCCACAAAGCCAAGGTTTTGGGCCAATTGCGTCTCAGAGTTCACCGCACCGATATCGGTGTCGATCAAAAGCGGGTCGCCGACGCGCAGTGCCTCTGCCGCCTTTTTAAGGGCGGCAACAAAGTCATCATGGATTGACGCCTCGACCAAAAGCCGCGACCCCGCGACGCAAACTTGGCCTGCATTGCGGAAGATACCCGCAGCCGCAACCTGTGCAGCCTCATCGAGGTTCGGGGCATCGGCAAAGATGATATTTGGCGACTTGCCCCCAAGTTCCAGATAGACGCGCTTTAAGTTCGAACGCGCCGCGGATGCCAGCAAACGCCGTCCCGTCGCGCCCGAGCCGGTGAAGGCCAGAACATCGACATCCATCGACAGGCCCATCGCTTCACCCACGACCGCGCCTTCGCCGGTCACGACATTCAAAACGCCGGGCGGCAATCCTGCCTCCAGCGCAAGTTCGGCTATGCGGAGAAGGGAGAGTGAGGCGGTTTCAGCCGGTTTCATCACTACCGAATTTCCCATAGCGAGGGCTGGACCAAGCTTCCATGCGCCGATCATCAGGGGGAAGTTCCATGGAATGATCGCGCCCACAACGCCGACCGGCTCCTTGTGGATCATGCCGAGAATATCGGCGGCTGTCGGGGCGATCTCACCGTAGATTTTGTCAAGCGCCTCAGCGTAGTAGCGGATCGTACCCGCGGCGGAGCCGGGTTCGGCCTTTAAGGCCATCGCGATCTCTGTTCCGTTATCGCGTACGCCCAGCACGGCGAGGTCCATCGCGTTGGCGTCGATCAGATCGGCCCACCGATGCAGCACCTTTTTGCGCGCCGCCGGAGGCTGCCCCGACCAACGCCTATCGGCAAATGCCGTGCGCGCGGTGGCGATTGCCGCGTCCATATCGGCCGCTGTGCCGCGCGCGACATATGTCAGATGGCGTCCGTCGATGGGCGAGGTGATTTCCATCGTGGCGCCGTCGCTGGATGCGACCCATGCGCCATCGATCAAATGCCGTTGCGGTGCAATGGCCCGTTTGCGACGCGTCTCGATTTGTGCCTGGTCCATTTGGCCCTACCGCTGCTGGGTGTCGTGAAGTTTGTGATCCTCATCGGGCAGATGCGCGCGCACTTCCCGGACCAGCGTGCGCACATGCAAGGCGATAACGATCACGATCATGGCAAAAATCACCATGGCAACCGGCCGGTCGATCATATCAAGCGGAGAGTTCAGCCGCGGCAAGGCGGATCGCAATTTGACTTCCATGATGCCGCCGAGAACCATGCCCAAGATGATCGGCACAATTGGCAGGTTCAGCCGCTTCAGGATCAGCCCCAGCACACCAAAGCCCGCGGCAATCATGCAATCGGTCAGCGAATTGCGCAGGGAATAGACGCCCACAAAGGACAAAAGTAGGATCAGAACGCCCAGAAATCGGGTCGGTATGCGGATGATCTTGGTCAGAAGGTTGGTCGAAAACAGAAGGAAGATCAGTACGAGCACATTGAGGATAATCAGCGCGAAATACAGCGCATAGACGAGATCGATTTGGTTTTGGAACAGGGCCGGACCTGGGATCACATTGTGCACATAGAAGACCGACAGCATCATCGCTGTCAGTGCCTCACCCGGGATGCCCAAAGCCAAAAGCGGGATCATCGCCGCGGCGGGCACGGCGTTGTTTGCCGCCTCTGACGCGATCAGCCCTTCGGGCGACCCTTTGCCGAAACTGCCCGGCGATTTAGACGTCTTCTGGGCATAGGTGTAACTCATAAACTGCGCGGTAAACTCGCCCGTGCCCGGGATCATGCCCAAAAGAACGCCAAAGCCCGAAGCGGCCGTGGCGACGCGTTTGTGGCCTAAAAGCTCGCGGAACCCTGCGGTGAGCCGCCCGGTCACAGGCTTGGCATTTGGGCTTTCATCGGGTGCGGTCAAAAGAAAGAACGCTTGGCTCAGCGCAAAAAGGCCCAGGACCACAACGATCAGATTTACACCAGAGCTCAGAAAGCTGAAGTCGAAGGTGTAGCGCGACGTGTAGGTGACGGCGTCAAGTCCGACCGTCTGCAAGAATATGCCGAACATCGCCAAAAGACCGGCTGCAAAGATCTGACCGCGATGGGCAAGGATCACAAGGATGATCCCCAAAAGCGCCGCAAGAAAGATCTCGCGGCTGCCAAACATCGGCGCGACCCAAGCCAGCACCGGCGACAGAAAGATCAGACAGAGAATGCCGACGATGCCGCCCCAGAAAGACGCACTATAAGCGAGCGACACGGCGCGGTGCGGCTCGCCGTTTTGTGTCATCGGGTATCCGTCATAGGAGGTCAGCGCATTGACCGCTGTGCCGGGTGTGTTGATCAAAACAGCCGGGATCGCGCCGCCATACATCGACGAGCCGTAAATGCCCAGCAGAACGGTCAGCCCCACGATGGGGTCAAACGCGAAGGTCGCCGGCAGCAGGATCGCGATCGCCACGGCGGGGCCGACCCCAGGGATCGCGCCGATGATCACGCCCCCGACCGAGCCCACCAGCAGCGCCAACATCACGTCCCATCGGGCCAGCATGGCGGCCCCGGCCAGCAGGTTTTCCATGGCGCGCTCCGATCAGAAATAGGTAAGCATGAATTGGCGCAGCCCGTCGGGCAGCGCTTGGTAGAGCTGCCCACCGGGAAGACGAACTTGTAGGAGGGTTTTGAACAGCACCACGATCACGAAGGCCGCGCCCAATGCCGCGAGCGCGGCAAAACGGTGCCGGTATCCCACGCGAAACGTAAGCGCAACGGCGAAGAGAAGCGTCGCGGGAAGATAGCCGATTATTGGCACGACGACGGCATAGGCGATGAACCAGGCTGCATATTCCAGCGACGACAGCCACAGCCAAACCTCTTGCCACCGCCCTTCGATGCGTTCGGATAGGGCCGAGCCGAGCAGGTGAAATACGGCAAAGCCAGCCATGCCAATCAGCGACACCGCAGGCCAGAACCGCGGCTGCGCGAACAAAGCCGTCCCGGGACGATAGGTCGTTTGGACCGAAATCTGCGATAGCAGAAACACCGCGAAAACCAGGACGATCCAGGCAAAGACGATGTCTCCGGGGCGACGATAGCGTTTAAAGAGCGCCTGAAGGGTTTTGACGCGGGACATGCGGCTTCTCCGATGGCGGGGGGCGGGTCGGGCTCTGCGCCCGACCTATTCGGTTTACTCCGCAAGCATCGCTTCGATGCGGGCCATTGTCTCGATATCTGACTGGATTTGTTCCACGACCTCGTCTGCGGATTGCCAATAAACCAGGGCTCCGGTCTCGGCTGCCAGCGCCTGCGCGCGTTCGGACATGACCGTTTCTTGCGCCACGGCAATGATCGCGTCCTGAACCTCCTGCGGCGTGTCTCGATGGACAAACAGGCCGTTCCAAAGCGCCACATTAAGGTCGGGCGCCAGCTCGGCAACCGTTGGCGTGTCGGGTGTCAGGCCGATACGCTCCGATCCGATCGAGGCCAGTACGGTGACATCGCCAAGGCACGGCAGGATGAGCTGCAAGGTTGTGTTGATCACATCCACATCGCCCGAGGCCAGCGTGTTGCAATCAAGGGCGTCAAACGCAGCATCAGCGGCATAGGAAAAGCCCATCTGGTCCGCAAGGCCAAGCGTTACCTGCGTCGGAACCAGCGGTGCGCCGAAATGACCAAGGACCACATCGTTGTCGGCCGCATGGGCCGCAAGTTCATCCATCGACTGATAAGGCGCATCGCCGGACGTCGCGATCACAAACGGATAGGTCAAGAAGTTACCCAGTGGCACAAACGGGTCCGGGCTCAATTCCGGGATGCCAAGCTGCGGCCCAACAACGGGAATGGCAATGATAAAGGAGCCGATGACCGAACCGTCTGCGGGGGCATTGGCCACCTCGATGGCGCCGGGGAACGGCCCGCCGCCGCCGCCGGGCCGGTTCACGACCGCCGTGGGCACCCCGTAAGCGTCCTGGAAATCTTCGGCAATCATGCGCGTGAGAATGTCTTCGAGATCGCCGGGAGGCCACGGAACGACGAATTCCACCGGTCCCTCGGGGTAATCGGCAAACGCTGCCCCCGTCATCGCCAACAGCGCCAAAGCCGTCGCGCCGAGCGTCTTGGATATTGCGGTCATTTCAGTCTCCCTGTATCGGTTCATATATTGAACCATTGGTTCATAAAAAGGTTGCCTTGTTAAGTAAGACCTGTCAAACTTTTTTTGGTTTCACGACTGCTGGAGGTGCCATGTCGTCCGCCGCCAAAACGTTAGAGCTGCTGTCGTACTTCTCAGAGCTGCGGCCTGAGATCGGGCTGTCGCAACTCTGCCGGTTGGCGGGCCGCGACAAGGCAACGACACATCGACATCTGCAAGCCCTTGAAGAGGCTGGATTTGTCGAGCAAAATCCAAGCTCAAAAGCGTATCGACTTGGCCCCGCCCTGTTGCAGTTTGCGCAGGTGCGAGAACGAACGGTGCCGCGAAAGGCGGCTGTTGAGCAGCCCTTGAAACAGCTGGCCGAAGCCACGGGCGAAACGGTACATGTCGCCGTATTATCCGGCACGACGCTTTATGCGTTGGAGCAGGTCGAATCGGTCAAGCACAGCACGCGCGTCTTGATCGATGTGCAGACCTTCCCGCTGCATGCGACCGCGTCGGGTCAATGCGCGTTGGCCTATGGGCCGGATGAACTGAATTCTCATGCACTGGCGAAACTCACCCGATTTACCGATGAAACCATCACCGATGCGGACACGCTTTTGGCCGAGGTTGCCGCAGCAAAGGCGCGCGGTTTCGCCATTTGTTCGGGCGGTTTTGAAAGCGATGTGCACTCGATATCCGCGCCGGTCTTCGATCAGACCAACCTCTTTGCCGGTACGGTCACCGTCGCAGGCGTGGCCACCCGCATCACGCATCAGCTCGTCCAAACGATCTATGCCCATCTGGCAGATGCCAGCCGCACAGTGACCCACAATTGGGGCGGCCGCCTTCCGCCTGACATCGAAGCCGCCTGGACGACCACGCTGTCCATGTCACCGGCATTGGAGCCCACATCATGAAAGACTCAAACTTCCTGAAGGAAAACAACGCCCGCTATTTGTGGCATCCGATGACCTCGCCCCAAGACAGCCGCGATCTGCCGCCGCGGATTATCACCGGGTCCGAGGGCGTGCGCATCACCGATCTGGACGGGCACAGCGTCGTGGACGCCGTCGGCGGGCTGTGGAATGTGAACCTCGGCTATTCCTGCCAGCCGGTCAAAGATGCCATCGCTCGGCAACTCGACACCCTACCCTATTATTCGACCTTCCGCGGCTCCACCAATGACGCCGCCATTGAGCTGTCCTATGAACTGGGCGAATTTTTTGCACCGGACGGCCTGAGCCGGGCATTTTTCACGTCCG
Organism: Pseudomonadota bacterium; assembly: GCA_039183205.1. GTDB lineage: Bacteria > Pseudomonadota > Alphaproteobacteria > Rhodobacterales > Rhodobacteraceae > HKCCE3408. The sequence continues at coordinate 88,967 of JBCDBR010000012.1, forward strand.
GCGGGTCCGACTCGGTCGAGACAGCGCTGCGCTTGGCGCGGCAATACCATAAACTCCGCGGGGAGCCGGGGCGGGTGAAATTCCTGTCGCTGAAAAAGGGTTATCACGGCACCCATATGGGCGGCGCATCTGTCAACGGAAACGCCAATTTTCGCACCGCATATGAGCCGCTTTTGCCCGGCTGCTATCATATTCCCGCGCCGTACACCTACCGCAATCCGTTCAATGAAACAGACCCCGCCAAACTCGCCCAGCTTTGCGCCGCCGCCATGGAGGACGAGATCGCGTTTCAGGGCGCGAGCACGATTGCGGCTATGATTATGGAGCCGATCCTAGGTGCGGGCGGCGTGATCGTCCCGCATGACAGCTTTGGCCCGATGGTCCGCGAAATCTGTGACCGCCATGGCATCTTGCTGATCAACGATGAGGTCATTACAGCCTATGGTCGGACCGGTGCATGGTCCGGGGCGCGGCTTTGGGGCGTCCAGCCCGACATGATGTGCACCGCAAAGGCGATCACAAACGGCTATTTCCCGTTCGGAGCCGTCATGCTCGGCGAGAGAATGGTCGAGACCTTCGAAGACAATGCAAGCGCCAAGATCGGGCATGGCTATACCTATTCCGGGCACCCGGTCGGCGCCGCTGCAGCGCTTGCTTGTCTGGCGGAGACACAACGGCTCAACGTAGTCGAGAACGCCGCTGCGCGGGGCACACAGCTTTATGAAGGCTGCCTGGCATTGCAGGAGAAATACGATGTCATCGGGGATGTGCGCGGTGGACGCGGTTTGATGACCGGGATTGAAATGGTCAGCGACCCTGCCAGCAAAACACCCGCGCCGGAATTTGGTGTACATGTCCAGGATAAGGCCTATGAGGCCGGTGCGATGATCCGCGTCTCTGGCCCTAATATCCTTATGTCTCCGCCGCTGATCCTGACCGAGGCCGATGTCAGAACGATCCTGTCGGCTCTGGATGCGGGCTTTGCCAGCCTTTAAACGGTGGTAAAACGCCGATCTGGGGGGGCGATCCCTTGTCGATGGCATGCGCAATCTGATGGACTTTGGTTGATTGGAATGCAGCCTTAGCGATCCAGCCGAGAGGATCGTTCCGTTGTGCTCGTTTGCGGCGTTCATCAAACGTGGCAATGGACATCAGAGGCGTGTTATCCCGAACCGTAATCAGGGCATGCCTTCGGTCCCTTTTGCGCCACCTTTCCGCGGCACTGTCATTGCTCGTCAGCTGTGCGAACAGTGTCTGCTGGCAGCCTCTTTTTTACCGATTGCTACGGACGTTGCGAACGAGCACTTTGGATAGGACGCAATCGCATATCTCGATACTGCGATCAGAACCGATCTGAGGCGCAATCCGCCGCGCCAAGATCGTCCAATCTGTGCTCTGTGTTGCCTTCAAAGATAGCCATGCGCTATCGGTATTGGGTTAGGATTGCTAAAAAATCGCGGCCCTTGCGTGTGTTGTGTCGCATAGTTCGAGAAAGCTGGCGGTTTTCCGAAGCGTAGAGGGAGAGGGTTAGGTCGATGAGCCGCAGCCGGTTGGACGAACTGGACAGCTTTGATCGAACGTTGCTCGCGCTTTTGCGGCAGAATGCGCGCCAGACCGGTGACCAACTGTCTCAGCGGGTGGGTTTGTCGGCTGCTGCCTGCCTGCGCAGAGTGCAGCGGTTGCGCAAGATCGGCGCGATTGAGCGTGAAATCGCTGTGATATCACCGGAGTTTCAGGCGAACTCAACGTCCATCATCGTCTTTCTCACCGTCAGCCGCCTGGACCCTAAGCGAAAGCAAACGCTGACGCGACGATTGCTCGCCTTTGAAGAAGTGGAGCGGATATTTTCAGTTACTGGGGCGGACGACTTTGTGCTCTTGGTGAAGTTTCCGTCGATGGCCGATTTCACCGATTTCGCCGATGAACATTTCTATCAACCGCCTATCGAAGGCTACGAAAGCACTGTCGTCTTGCGCGAATTCATTCGTGAGTAGTGTTCAGAAATCGAAGCGCCAACCGTATTGTGCGACCACGCCACACGTTGTGTCTTCGATGGATCACGTCGTGTGTTGAAGCAGTCGGAGCTTGATAACCTATCCTCCAATCGTCTGTCCGCATTGCCCAATTCCCTCGTGATGACCTGCATGCCGCCAGCGACCTAAGCTGCCGAATCTTTCGCCAGTTCCTTGAGCACTACAAGGCTCAGAAACCCATCGACGGGCGGCTGAAACAGGTATGTGTCGGCAAAGTCGGAAAACGCCTCCATCGACGCGCAGTTTAAAAACAGCACGACGTCTTCTTCTCCGGTGACCGACCAGACGCGTTCGACATCGGGGTGTTTGCTAAACCGATTCATCAACGTTCCAATTCGCTTCAGATTGTGAGGATCAAAACGAACCAAGACGAAAATCTCGGTACCTTTGCGCTTGTAGATCGGGTTGATCACCGCAACCTCGCGCGCGATAGCCCCAATTTTTCGCAGACGTTGAAGGCGGCGGAGGCACGCGGCCGATGACAACCCAATGGCTTCGGATAATTCGTCTCCGGTCCGGCGTGCATCGACTTCCATCAGGTCCAGGATTTTTCGGTCGAAGCCATCAAGTTCTTCCATGCCGTGTGCCCCAAATCTTCCAGTTGCGAAGTTCTCGCACGAAACCGAGAAAAATGCGAAACGCTCGTGCCAAACGCGATACATTCGCTACCACCTCGTGAACGTCCGCCCCTAAAACGGGAACAGGTTCACGAGATGAACCTCATCAGAAATCGGAACATGCATGGGGCGTTGCCCTGAGGCTTGTCGTGGCATGGCTATGCAGCGGCTTAGGTCCCTACGGATTGGAAAAGGACATGGACATAAAGACGTACACCCCCACAATCGGTGCGACATTGCGCCAAGGGCGAACGGAAATCCGACGGCTCATGAGGGCTTCCAGGAACGTGTTCGCCAGCTGGACCGGTCCCGCGTTTCGGCGAATGCGTGACGCGATCCTTTCGGTATTCAGGGGAATAACAGACGACCGTAGGAACCGGCTGGTCTTTAGAGAATTGAACCGCATGAGTGATTACGAACTCGCTGATATCGGGCTCTCTAGATCAGACTTAACTTTGGACGGGTTGGCTATCGCGGGCTCCAAGCGCGCGCGAAAGCAAGATGCGGTGGCTAAGGAAATCGCGTCCTTAAGCCGTCGCAATGGGGCGATAGGCAATGGAGATTAGCATCGAGAATGCCGGACCTTTCACCCGTGTGAGACTATACGGACGGCTCGACGGCAAAGGCATGGGGTCGATCTATGATACGATTGTCGGACTTGGATCATTGGGGCCTGGCAAGCTCATCGTAAACCTAAGTGATGTCGATCAAGCAACGCGGGCAGGAACGAGAGCATTGATTATTGCCGCCAAGATGCGCCATACGCGAATTGGCGAGAAACTCGTGATTGAGGATGCGTCTCCCGAAATCGCAGCCGTCCTTAAGGGTTCCGGCGTCGATCACTTCATCGAGGTTACGATACGCTCAGAGCTTCAATCGCATGTCGCGGCATGGTCTCCTCGCTTTCTTCGGGTGACAAAATGAGCACAGAGCGGTCGTTGGCTGACGTGAAACCAACGACCGCTTTGTCCCGGAAAGATGCCTTTTGAGGGCGATGTGTCGACCCAGTGAAATTGTGCTCGCATTGCGGAGGCCATTTGCAGAGACGTCACCAAACTGCGCCTGATTCCGAACTGCTGTCGTCAATCCGACCGACATCGGAGTTTTCCGTCTGAAAAAGATAAACACCGTTCCTCCTGCAATCCTTACGCACGGTTTGCAAAGATCTTTTTTCGAAATGAAAATGCGTTCTGCTTAACCTTTACAACTGTAAAGTGAACGATCACCGTGGAACCGATAGGTATCTGGTATCTTGGGGTTCTTTTTATGAAACTAGCAAAACTTTTTGCCGTTGCGCTGATTGCGATGACGTGCTCCGGTGCGCAGGCGGCAACGTTCAATCTCGATTACGATCCGTTTGTGAATATTACCGTAGAGGCAACGGAGACCTCGGCGGCGGGCGTCTTCAGCATCGACAGCGCCGAATTGATCAGCATCGACGGCAACGGAGTTTCCTTTCCGTTCTTTGCCGCACAGGTCTTCTCTGTGGCGTCGTTGGCAGAAAGCGGTATCGTCGGAGGTCAGGCGACGTTTGCGTCAGACGGCTCTTTCATAGACGCTGGGTTCTGTTTTACTTTGAACGGCGGCGGGTCTTGCGCGTCACCTGGCGTCGAGTTTTTCACGCTCATAAATGTACCGAACCCGCCAGCGGTTGGTGGGAATCGGTTCTTAAGCTCAGCCGCTTCAATTCTTCAGGCCGAGGAAGTTTTCGACCCCGGTGATTTCACTGTCGCACTAATCAGCGGCGGTGGCCAAACTGGCGGTGGCGGCCAGACTAGCGGTGGCGGCCAGACCGGCGGCGGGGGCCAGACTGGCGGCGGCGGCCAGACCGGCGGCGGGGGGGCAGTGGCTCCAGTTCCGTTGCCAGCCGGACTTTGGTTCATGATGGCTGGCCTTGTTAGCTTGGCAGGACTTCGCCGTCGCAGCTGAAGATATGGCGTCCGATTGCGGAACCATCTATGAAGTTCGCGCTCTTCAAACACGGCGCAAGTTTCGAATGGACTCTGGGTCCGAATACTCGTCATTTCGAAAGAGCGGTCATTCGCGCAGCCCCAGTGAACGGCAGGTTTGTCCGCGCACCGGACTTTGCCCCATAGCGCCTTTGCGCGGCAAAACCGGTCAGTTATGCGTATGCGTCTTGGTCCAAGGATTTTGGCGCGACCGGCGCGGTTGAGATGTAGACCATGACCGGTTTGCCGGCCCCGACAGGCTTTCCCGTCTCCTCGATTTTCCCGCCACCGCTGCGTCGGTCGGGGCGCCAATAGGTGTCTAAGGTACAAATGGTCACGCGCGTGTCGAATGGCAATCGCAATCCCCTGGCGGCAAACATACTTGCGAGCCATTTCAAGGCAGCAGCGATTTTTTTAAGCCCCGTCCCCGACCAAATGCAGTTGAGACCTACAGCCCAAAAACCTGGCCGAAGGGTGGTGTCTTGGGCGCGTGCGATGCGCCGTTGCGTGGGTGCTCTTTGGGCGAGGATTGAGGCGGTTTGCGATCCCGTGTAGCCTTCTGCACGATGGCACAGATGTCGATGTCAAACGCCAAGGTTGCGGCGGTTTTTGCGCAGTTTTCCCAAGCGGTGCGCCCGGGATTGCTCCGCCTGCGCGATCTGATCTTTGACACTGCGGCGACAACGCCTGGTGTCGGCGCGCTCGAAGAAACCTTGAAATGGGGCCAGCCTGCCTATCTGACGCCGCAGACCAAATCCGGCACAACGATCCGGTTGGGTGTGCCAAAAACGGGTGGGTTCGCGCTTTATGTCCATTGCCAAACCTCGATTATCGCGGAGGCGCGGGCGCTATTTTCCGATACGCTGCGATATGAAGGCAACCGCGCCATTCACTTTGACACAAGATCCGCGTTGCCGACGGATGTCCTCCGTCTCGTGATTGCTCGGGCACTGACCTATCATCTGCAAAATGACGCCATGGCTCTAAGCCCGGCCAGGTGACCGAGAAACCGGCTTAGTTGCGGGCAATGGCCTCTGCGGCGATTGTAATACGGAGAGAGCCACGACCGATACGGACATCTTGGCCGGTCGCCGCAATGCGGATCGAACCACGAGGCGCAGGTTGGCGCGCACGCAGTCAAGGGCCGTTGTGTCGGAAAGCAAAAGGCTCAGATCAGGCGCGAAACGGCAAACGCCTTTCGGACCGGCTCAGGAAAGATGATGTGGGGACACGGACATCGAGGCGGCGCAGGCGCGGTCTGGTCCTCAGCGGCGTTGGAACAAAAAGACCAGGGCGGAGGAAGGCCATGGCGCGCCCATGGTTTGCGCTTAGGCGCGCTCCTCCAATAGGCCCTTTGCGATGGCCTCTGCCGTCTTGCGCAGCGCCTGTGGTGCTGGTTGCGGGCGTGGGGCCCAGGTCAGGTCCGTATTTGTGATATAGCGGCGGGAGGTAACATCGGTCTTTTCATGCATCGGCACCAGATGCGCATGAACATGCGGGATATCTCCGCCGGTGAACATGAACGCCACGCGCTCAACCGAGTAGAGGCGCTTTTGGACGCGCGCGATCCGCTGACCGAGCTGCAAGATCTGCGTGCCCAGTGCAGGCGGAAGGTCTTCGAAGGTCGCGATATGCTGGATCGGAATGATCTGCACATGGCCCTCGCGGATCGGTCCGGTATCGAGGAACGCCAAGAGCTCCGCGTCGCGAAACACCTCGTGCACGGCAACCTCGCCCGCAGCGATACGGCAGAAAAGACATGCCTCGGTGGAAATCGCATGTGCTCGGGTCATGTCCAAACCGATAGCAGAGCTTTGCGTCAAGGGCATCCCAGCCCGTCCCGCCACGATGCTGCCAGGGGTCGCAATGGGTCCTTTGGGACAAAGCCGCAATACCGAACGCGTCCTTGCCCTCGCCCGACCGCATCCAGACGGAAACACGTGCGCATTCACGGCGCGCGGCTGCGGCACGCCATTATCGTTTGCAACGTCTATACCGACCGGAATGGCATCACGACGGACCGGATGATTGGCCTCGTTTCATCGCCCTTGTTGGATCGGAGGCGCGAATTTGTGACGTGGCGTGAGACGAAAGAAGATGATCGCCATCTCAAAATCGAACGCGGTGCCGCGTTGAACCAGCCGGTTAAGACCGATCCTGGCCGTCGGTCTGTGCTGATCAAAGGCTGGGAACCGACCGCGGCCCCCCGCCCTTCGGCATATGGCCGCTATGGTGCGCTGTTCGATTTCGCGACTATCTTAGCATCTGAAACTTCTTAGGGCTTTTTTGCCCCCGCAACGGGGCATATTTACGTACATATTGGGCGACCGATAACCGCGCGGGTGAACATGGCGAGAACACTTCTATTGACCGGCGCAAGCCGCGGCATCGGCCATGCCACCGTGAAAAAGTTCTCGCGGGAAGGCTGGCGCGTGCTGACCTGCTCGCGCCAAGCGTTCAATGCCAATTGCCCCTGGCCGGGCGGCGCCGAAGATCACATTCAAATCGACCTGTCCGATCCGGCAGATATCATCAACGCCGTCGAAGCTATTCGCGACCGGTTAGACGGGCCGCTGCATGGTTTGGTCAACAATGCCGGTATTTCGCCAAAAGGACCCGGCGGCGCCCGGCTGAACACGATCGACACCGACCTGATGGATTGGGGGCGCGTGTTCCACGTCAATTTCTTTGCCCCGGTTGTTCTGTCGCGCGGTCTCAAGGATGAATTGGTGGCCGCACAAGGCTCGATTGTGAATGTCACGTCAATCGCAGGCTCACGCGTGCATCCCTTTGCCGGCGCGGCCTATGCCACGTCGAAGGCGGCCTTGGCGGCGCTCACGCGCGAAATGGCGCATGATTTCGGGCCGTTAGGCGTGCGCGTGAATGCGATAGCACCCGGCGAGATCGCAACATCGATCCTCTCACCCGGGACCGAGAAGATCGTCGAGACACTGCCGATGAAACGGATGGGCAGCACCGATGAGGTGGCCGATGTCATCTATTTTTTGTGCTCTGGCGCCTCGTCCTATGTCAACGGCACGGAGATCGAGATCAACGGCGGCCAGCACGTCTGAGCCGCCGCGCCCCTACCCCTCGGCTTCCTCGACCTGCGCGATGCGGCTGCCGGCCTTGTTGGTCGTCACGACGCCGAGCGATTTCAGCTTGCGGTGCAGCGCGGAGCGTTCCATTCCGACAAAGCTGGCCGTGCGAGAGATATTGCCGCCAAACCTGTTGATCTGCGCCATGAGATACTGCCGCTCAAAGAGCTCGCGCGCCTCGCGGAGCGGTAATGTCGTGAGGCCAGCGGATAGGGCAATCTCCTCCCCGCCCGCGGCCCGGCCCTCGCCGCCTGGCTCGCCGGCCGGCAAATCGCGCGCTTCAATCGGCTCCGTGCCGTCGCCCAGGATTAACACCCGCTCGATTACATTGCGCAATTGGCGCACATTGCCCGGCCAGTTCATCGTTTGCAGCATTGCCGCGGCATCGTCGGATAGCTCGCGCAGCGGCAGGCCTTGGTCTCGGTTGAACCCGGCGATGAAATGGCGTGCGAGATACGGAATGTCCTCGCGCCGGTCTTCGAGCTCGGGCACAGCGATCGGCACCACGTTTAGCCGGTGGTAGAGCTCTTCGCGGAAATTCCCGGCCGCAATCTCGGTGGGTAAGTCGCGTGTTGTCGACGAAATGACCCGCAAATCGACCCGAACATTGGTTGTCCCGCCAACCCGCGTGAACGCTTGATCCACCAGCACGCGCAGGATTTTCGATTGCGTGCCCAAAGGCATATCCGCGATTTCATCGAAATAAATCACGCCGCCATGGGCGCGTTCAAGCAAGCCTTGTTCGACCCCCCGTTCGGGCGTGTCGCGACCGAACAGCACCTCCTCCATGTGATCGGGTTGGATCGAGGCGGAATTGACTGTCACAAATGGCCCGTCGGACCGGTTTGAATGCGTGTGGATGTAGCGCGCGGCCATTTCCTTGCCGGTGCCTGGCCCGCCGGTCAGCATGATGCGCCCGTTCGACTTGGTCACCTTATCAAGCTGCGATTTGAGCGCACGATACGCGGCCGATTGCCCGATCATGGTTGCCTCGGACCGATCCTGACGCCGCAGCGACGAATTTTCCCGCCGCAATTGCGAGGTTTCCATGGCGCGCCGGATCACAACCATTAACTGGTCGATATTAAACGGCTTTTCAATGAAGTCATACGCGCCCTGTTTGATCGCGGCGACGGCGATTTCGATATTGCCGTGGCCCGAAATGATCACAACCGGCACATCGGGATTGTCACGTTTGGTATGTTTGAGGATGTCGATGCCATCCATGTTGCTGTCTTTGAGCCAAATATCGAGAACCATCAGCCCTGGTGGCTCGGTATTGAGCGCGGCCATCGCTTCGTCGGACGTACCAGCCATGGCCGTCGAATAGCCTTCATCTTCCAAGATATCGCAGATGAGCTCGCGAATATCGCGCTCATCATCGACCACCAAAATATCTGCCATTTATGCCTCCTGTTCTGATTTAAGTGCCGGCAACGTGATCCGGGCCATGGCGCCGCTATGGGCGTCGGGTTCGAAGGGCTCGGCATCGGTCAGTTCCAACGTGCCGCCATGCTCTTCGACAATTTTCTTTACGATCGGCAATCCCAGCCCCGTGCCTTCGTCACGGGTCGTGACATAGGGCTCAAAAAGCTTGGCTCGGTCGGCGGGCAAGCCAATGCCATTGTCCGAGATCGTGAGGACCAGGTTGTCCGCATCCGGCGCCAACCGGACGCGCAATTGCGGGGCATAACCCGCCGTGCCATGCGCCTCGGCATAGCTCTCCGTTGCCTCGCCGGCGTTTTTCAAA